>JADHWW010000022.1 GCA_016783285.1 Anaerolineae bacterium | reverse complement strand
CAATCGCCGAGGCAGCGCGAGATAGGGCTGCAGTTCCAGCAGGTCCGCCAGTTCGCCGAAGCCGTGGCGGACGAAAACCCCCACGATCTCGCGGTAGCGCTGCATAAGCCGGACTCTACGGATGGGTGAGCGGGCCATAGGGGTTTATTTTACCACAAGTGGGGGATAAAGGGTATCACGGCGCGGGGGAGACTATTCATGTTGGAGGGACAACCTGTCGGCGAGCCACCCACTCCTCGTGGGAAGGGACGTCACGGTACAGCCACAACCGCCGCCAGATGACTTTCCATCGCTCGGAGCCCGCCCATCGGGCGTGTGGCGCACGGGCAGCAGGTAGTGTACCAGCAGTCGTTTCTTGTCCGGCGCAAGTCGCCAGGTGCGCAACTCGATGGGAATCACGCACACGCCCATCGCCAGCAGCAGAACCAGCGGCGCCAGGATGTGGGGTAGCGGCTGCTCCCGCCACCGGGCCAGCCAGATGAGGCAGACGAAACTGACGAGAGCGCCGGTGACGGAACTGCCAGTTAGCACGATATAGATCAGTCCCAACAGCGGGAGGACGATGGCTGTCTCCAGTGGCATCAGCGCCAGCAGCGTCCCCAGGCTGGCGGCCAGTCCACGCCCCCCACGGAACCCCAGGTAGACGGGGAAGCAGTGGCCGAGCACTGCAGCCACGCCGCCCGCCAGCGGCCACCATCCTCCCAGCCCTGCGGCCCGCATCAGCCCCACTTCCACCGCTCCCTTGCCGATATCCAGCAGGGAGACGAGCGCGCCAGCGGGACGGCCGACCGTGCGGAAAACGTTGGCGGCACCAGCGTTGCGGTTGCCCAGCATCCGAATGTCCTGGCCGGTGATCCAGCGGGTGAACAGGTAGGCGGGTGATGAGCCGCCAGGTGCAGTCCGATCAACCCGCCCATTGAGAGCCCGGCGAGGAAAACCAGGGCGCAACTGGCTTGCAACTCCCGCAGTCCCTCCTCGGCTTCTGTTCGGCTAGAATCAGGCAGTAATCAATCTCTCCACTCTTATTGCCGGTATAGCCGTGGATGGTAATGATCAGGGGTTTCTTTTTCCCATCATTTTTGTAGAGGGCCAATGCCGGAATGTCCCCCGGTTCTATGAAGTGCTTCTCCAGGATTACTCTGTGCTGTAACATGCTCACTCCTCCTCGAAAGAGAACTTGATGGTCATTGCTCCATTCCGATTGACCTGGACCATTATTCCACCATCCGGTTGCCGTGCCAGGAGCCTGACTTCCTCCTCGTCCAGCCTCACCAGGTGCGCCTGGACGAAAGGTCGCCAAAGGTGCACTCTGCCCTCCACCTCCCGCCCGGTGGGATTGTAGAGCCGCAGGATCAGACCGTTGCCTGCTTCTGCTGCCTTGACCGCACTGACCACCAGGCTCGCCGGCTCCAGCGAGGCAAAACTCAGTTCGGCAGGCAGTGGTCCCCTATGAACGCTGGTCACCACGGCCTTGAGAGGGACGTTGAAGGCGTGGGCCTCGTGGTAGAGCGCCGCCTCCCGCCAGTCGCCGCCGTGGGGCACGAGTGCATACTCGAACACCTGCCGTCCCTGGCACTGGGCCAGCGGGGTGAGCGCCTCCGCCCCTCGGGAGAGCCGCTCCACGCAGCGTAGCAGCGTCAGGGCTACGGTGAGATCCGCCTCGCCGGGGCCTGCCCTGAGCGAGGTCGAAGGGAGGAACTCGTACTCGGGCAGCCCCAGGTTGGCAACCATCAGCCCCTGCGCCTCATCACTGACCACGACGAAGGAGTCCTGGGGATGCGTGCCCACCGGTCGCTCGACCCACCCCTCGCCCGGCGGAATCTCCACCGGCCGCTCCACCACCCCGAAGGCGCTCTCGGCGCAGGAGCGGTCGGTTTCGATGGGCGTGGGAAAGTGCACCCGCAGGCGGTGGTTGCCGGCCCGGTTCTCCACCTCGGTGCGCACCTCAATGCGCCGCGCCCCCGGCCGCAGGCGTATCTCGCTGATGATGGGGCAACTGACCCGCTTCTCGCTCCTGGCCGCCCGGTCCTCAGTGAGCCCGACGGGGAGGGAGTAAGCCATCTCCACGCGCAGGGTGACGCCCAGTGGTCCTTCCGTGATGGTTATCTGGGGCGGTTCTGCCGGTCTATCTACCACCTCGTCGCGGGCGGGGGATTCGTGCCAGTAGAGGTCGCCCGCTTCCCCCTCGTCCACGAAGCGATTGCAGCCCCGGCAGACCATGCCCGTTTCCTCGTCGGTGATGGTCAGCGTGCCGTCGGCCGGGTCGGCCTCGACGAGATAGAATTCGTTGTGAATGGCGAATGACGAATTGCGAATTGTGAGTCGGGCGTTCTCTTCTGCCTTTTGCCACCCGCCGCTCGTCACCCAATAGGTCTTGTAGCCGCACGCGGGGACGTCTTCGGCGCGGAAGGAGAGTTGCACCTGGGGGGCGAAGTAGGCTTTGACGGAGAAGCGCTGCCAGGTCTCGCCTTCGAGAACGGCCTGGATGCGCCGCTTGATGGCCTCGAAGTCAACCTCGGGCGCGGCTTCCTTCTTGACCAGCGTGGTGATCACTCCCAGCGTGCCCGCCTCCAGCGGGGTGAGATCGAGCGAGGTGATGCGCAGGTCGAAGACCTCCCCGCCCTCGATCATCTGCATGAACTCGGCGAACTCCTCCCGCGAAGCATCCGCCGCGAAGACCTCTTGCGGCTTTCCGCTGACCACCTCGTGGGGTACTGTGCGCCCTTCGCTGTCAGCGACGGCGAACATCCCTTCCTCCAGGCTGGTGAGCGGCTGGAAGGAAACGGTCACCACGTCGCTGCGGCCCACGCTCAGGGGGTTAAAGACGATGATGGGGGTCGGTGTCTCTCCAAGGGCTGTCGTGTCAACGTACCCGGCAATCGCTTGCAGGCTTCGCTTGACGATCTCCTCGCCGATTTCCTCGGCCCAGGCGAAGCGCACCTCCATGTCTCTCTGCACCGCGTCAATGTTGCAGCCGCAGATGGAGTCGTGGGCCTGGTTCTGGAGGAGGTACTTCCAGGCTTGCCACAGCAGCCCCCGTGGGTAAGGGTGCCCCAGCGTCCAGGCCCAGGCAGCGAAGGGTTCCGCCCACCTCTCCAGGAGGGTCTGGGTGGCCGCGTTGCGCTGCTTGAGCGGCATGCGGGAGGAGAGGGTGCCGGGCAGGAGGTAGGCGTACTTGGCGCAGCGTTGTTCCCCCTCCACCACCGGCAGCGGCGGATCGGCTCTCTCGATGGCGGCGATGTAGTCCGGCAGGGTGGACTGGATCAGTGCCGCGTCTTCCAGGGCCTTGTTAGCCAGGGCCAATACCTGCGGCAGGTTCTCCTGCGGCCACTTGTGGTCGCCGCCGTTCATCAGGAGAAGGTGGTCCGTCGTAGCCCGCGCGGCCAGTTGCGCCCGCACTCCGGCCAACCGCTCGATCAGGGATTCCCGTTCGGCGGGCAGGTCGGCCCCGTTGCCGTAGCCCTCGGGCAGGTGCACGGCCAGCACCGTGCTGCCATCGGGCCCCCTCCAGCGGAACTCGGTCTGGCCCGGCTCGTCCCCCACGCCCCGCCAGAAGACGGCGGCCCCGATGCCAAAGCCCTGCAGAATCTGAGGCAGTTGGGCCACCTGGCCGAAGGAGTCGGGCAGGTAGCCTACCTTCATCGTACCGCCGAATTCGGCGGCGAAACGATGCCCCAGCATCAGGTTGCGGATCAGCGCTTCGGCGGAGACGAGGAACTCGTCGGGCGAAGTGTACCAGGGGCCGACGAGCAGTCTTCCCTGGCGCACCCGCTCTCGGATCTGCGCCCGCTTCTCCGGCCGAACCTCCAGGTAGTCCTCCAGAAGAACCATCTGGCCGTCCAGCGTGAAGGAGGTGAAGCGCGGCTCCCTTTCCAGCAGGGTCAGCAGAGCGTCCATCATCTCCACCAGCCTCACGCGGAACTGCTGGAAACTGAGGTACCACTCCCGGTCCCAGTGGGTGTGGGAGACGACGAGTATTATGGCTTCCATCTCCTTTGTCTCACACCTCACGCGCTTTTTCTCGGTGCAACACCTCCAGCCTCCCCCGGAGCGCCACGACCTGCTCCTTCCCTAGCGGGTAGAACTTTAGCGCCGCCAGAAAGATCGCCAGGGCCACGGCCGGCAGCAGGCCCATGCCCAGCCGGATGCCCAGCGCGACGGACGGCGGTTGGGTCGTCAACTCGGCATTGTAGCCGCTCAGACCCAGCACCAGGAAGGTAGAGCCGCCGATCAGCACCATGACTAGCCGCTCGATGAAGGCGTTCACCCCGAAGTAGCTCCCCTCCCGCCGCCGGCCGGTGTGCAATTCGTCCTCGTCTATCACGTCGCTGAGCACGATATCCCGCACCAGCGTGATGCCGGAGTTGGCCGCGCCGACGAAGAGCATCATAATAAACGCCTGCGGCACGTTGGCGACGAACAGGACGGGGAGCAAGAAGGCGACGAAGAGCGTCACAGCCAGGCCCAGCGTGCGCTTCGATCCCAGGCGCAGGGCGACCTTCCTCCAGAGGGGGTAGAAGGCCATCGAGGTGACGAACATGCCGACGAATATCAGGCTCATCTGCTCCTCCTCGGCGCCGATGACGTACTTGGTGAAGAAGGGCACCATGGCCGAGAGCCAACTCCACACGTAGCAGATCATCAGGTTGGCGCCCACGAAGGTCAGGAACGAGCGGTTGGTGAAGGTCTCTTTGAAGGCAACAGTGAGTGGCAGTGCCTTTTCCTCACTGGCCTCTTTCCGCTCCCGGCTCCCCAGCAGCGAGACCCCGAAGGCAGCCCCACCGACGATCCCCAGGATCAGACCCGCGCCCGTCCATCCGCCCAGATCGCCGAACCGCTCGGAGAGGGCGCCGACGATGACAGGCGTGATGGCCAGGCCGAGCGCCGTGCCGATCATCGCCGCCACCTGCCGGTAGATGGAGACCTCCGTCCTTTCCTCGAGGTCCTCGAACGCCTCGGGGAAAAGGGCGGTGTAAGTGACGCTGACGGCGGTATATGCCAGGTCAAAGAGGGCGATGACGACGGCAAAGTAGATAAAGATGCCCATGTGGGAAGGGTCGGTCAGGGGACTGCCTCCCAGGGGCGGGGACCAGATCAAAACGAAGAGGATGAAGGTGAGCGGGGCACCCAGCGCGATGTAGGGGATGCGCCGCCCCCAGCGGGTGCGGGTGCGGTCCGAGAGCACCCCGACGAGGGGGTCGTTGATGGCGTTCCACACGCCGTAGGAGATGGCAAAGGCCAGGCCCACCAGACCGGGGTCGAGGCGCACCACGTCGGTGTAGAAGAAGATCAGGAACGTCTGCACCGTGTTGAAGAAGAGCGCCTGTCCCAGGTTGCCCACGCCGTAGGCGATCTTGGCGAATCTGCTTTTCATGGTAACACCTCCTGGATCGTTTCATACATGGCCACGATGTTCTCCGGCGGGACGTCCGCCTGAATGTTGTGGCTGGGGGCGAAGATGTAGCCACCTCCCTGGCCCAGGGTGGCGACGATGTGCCTGACCTCTTCCTTGACCCGCTCTGGCGTGGCGAAGGGGAGGATCTGCTGCACGTCAATCCCCCCATAGAAAACCAGCCGCTCGCCGAACTCCCGCTTCAGGGCGACCGGGTCCATCCCCCGGGCGGAGGTCTGGATCGGGTTCAGAACGTCCACTCCCACGTCAATCAGATCCTGCACGAAAGGGAAGACGCTGCCGCAGGTGTGGTGCATGATTTTCGCCTCGGTGCACGAGTGGATAAAGTCGTACAGTTCCTTGTGGCGGGGCTTGATCAGCCGGCGATAGAGATTCGGCGAGATGAGGGGGCCGGTCTGCATCCCCAGGTCGTCTCCGATGGCCACGATCTGGACGTAGGGGCCCACCGCCTCCAGGTAGACGGTGTAGAACTCGATGTACAATTCCAGCAGGATGTCCAGGAGAGCGGTGGCGAAGGGCTCATCACTGACCATGTCCATCATGAAGCGCTCGAAGCCCCGCATCCACAGCGCCTGCTCGAAGATGCCACCACCCAGGAAGTCGGCTACCAGTGCGTAGTTGGTCTCTTCGTAGAGACGCCGGGCCTCCTCGGCCAGACCGGCTACCCGGCCGGGATCGTGCGGATCGGGCCAGGGATAGTACTGCAGGTCTTCCGCTTTGGCGTCCGCCAGCGGATATCCCACGATCTCCCAGTACAGGTCGGTGCGCTGTCGCCGCATCCCCCACTCGTCGTGGTAGGTGTCCTCGCCTTCTGACGGCAGAATGGCAGCCGCGTTCGAGGGTGGCCGCAGCGCCACGCGGCGAAGATCCACGCCGAACCGCTGCAGGATGCGCTCATCGGGGACGACGAGGCCCTGGACCACGTCGTGCACCGGCTCGTCGGCCTCGATGCCCAGGAGTGCCTTCAGACCGTCGTTGGCTCGCTGGTGGATGCCGGAGACCGCCGTGGAGCCCAGGTCCACAGGCACGCGATCTGGCGGCTCGTGGCGCAGAACCGCCATCACCCGTTCTCGTGAGTTCACTTTTCCTTTTCCTCGGAGCCAAAGATTGTGCGGAAGACGAAGGGCGCGCCCAACGTGCCCCACAGCCCGATCAGCGCGTAGCGGGTGAAACGAAACGCCGGCCCCACGGGGAAGAGTTGGGGCAGGAGCATCTGCAGGGCCACCAGCACTGCCGTCCCGATCAGCACCTTGAGCGCCTGCTTCCACAGCGGGAGGCGAACGGGGAAACACACGTAGCGCCGCTCCAGCGCGAAGCCGATGATCATCCCCAGGGCGGACCCCGTCTGCAAGGAGGTTTCGGGGTACACGGCGAACAGGGCGAGCGGGACAGCCACACCTGCCACCAGTTGCCCCCACAGCGGCAGCGAGAGGGAACGGTGGTCCCAGAAGCGGTAGATGGTCAGCGCCAGCCAGACCAGCGCGACGCCGATGGCCATCCCGCCCAGGACGTCCACGGGCCAGTGTGCGCCACGGTAGATGCGCGCCAGGCCAACCAGGGGGATCATCACCACGGCGGCCACGACGAGTGGCTTTTTCCTGAAATGGCCAGCCAGGTAGGACCACAGGACGGCCGCGTTCTGCGTGTGCCCGCTGGGGAAGGCGTAACTCCCGTCCGAGGGGACGACCACGAAGCGCACCTGTTCAGCGGTGGGGCGGGGGGTGTGGAACAGGTCTTTGAGAGCGGAGTTGAGGTAGCCGGAGAAGAGGAGGGGGAGGAGGAATCTCAGCCCGACGAGGGGGTCAACACACCAGAAGATGATGACCGCGAGAGCGGTGATGAAGTTGTCCTCTGCCGTAGTGTTGACGACGGTGAAGAAGGTGTCGAACAGGGGGGAGCGAAAAGACTGCAGCCACAGGATGAAATCCATTTGAGCCACCCTCCTTTTCTTTCCGAAAGTGCCAGGGCGGAAGCGATTGTTGAATAAGTGTATCATAGTTTCGACAGTCGCGCAAATGCTGTCAGCCGGCGGTCTTTGCCCACGAACCCGACTCGGCGCTGGAGCGGATGTGACGTTGGCGCGCGCGGCGGAATTGAGTATAATCGGGGGCAACCCCACAGCGCAAGGAGCAGATATGTCCATCCCCGCCACTTATGCCGAGGCCAGGAGCGAGGTCGAACGCCTGATGGAACGCTTCGCCTGCAACCTGGACGTCTACAAACGCGCCGAGTACAAAGAAACCCAGGTGCGCGTCGAGTTCATTGACCTTTTCTTCGAGGCGCTCGGCTGGGACGTGCGCAACGTGCGGGGCTACGCCGAGCAGTACAAGGACGTGGTACACGAGGACGCCATCAAGGTTGGCGGGGCCACCCGTGCACCCGACTATTGCTTCCGCGTCGGCGGCGGGCGCAAGTTTTTCCTGGAGGCCAAAAAGCCCTCGGTCTCGGTCAGTTGGGGTGGTTGAATCACTGAGCCACTGAGGAGGATGAGGACACTGAAGGAACGACGATCAGCGGTTTCAGCGAATTCAGCGCCTCAGTGGTTCAATGGGTTGGGGGAGGTTGGGGTGGTTGAATCACTGAGCCACTGAGGAGGATGAGGACACTGAAGGAACGACGATCAGCGGTTTCAGCGAATTCAGTGCCTCAGTGGTTCAATGGGTTGGGGGAGGGGAGGTTGGGGTGGTTGAATCACTGAGTCACTGAGGAGGATGAGGACACTGAATCAGTGACCTCAGTGCGTTCAGTGCCTCAGTGGTTCAGGGGATGCGCAGATTGACGCGCTGGTGCTCCTCTTTTCTGCCAGTGTCCACACCCGGCCACTGCCTGTTCCAGGTAAAGTCGAAGGAGCGCCAACCGCGCACAGTCCCCCCAACGGGCACGCGGCGCATTTTTCGCCGCACTCCCCACCCACTTGCTCCAGGTAGCCCATCCGAGCCAGGTGCTCCAGCACCGCCTCGACCATTGCGGGTGTCGTCTCCAACTCGCGGGCCAGGTCAGTCACCCGGTGAGTGCCTCCTGCCCGCAGTAACTCCAACAGCCGATTCAACATCACCACCTACTCTCCCTGTCTCCTTGTCCCCTTGTCTCCTTGTCACCCTGCCGTCGCACCACCCGGCGGGCCAGCAGGCTGGCGATCAGGCTGGTGATGGGCGCGGCCAGAACCAGTCCTATGCTCCCCACCAGCGTGCGCACGATCTCCTCGGCGATGGGCTCGCGGTTGACCCGCCGCCAGAGTGGCTCTTGATAGATGGTGAAGGCTAACATCAAGGGCAGCGAAGCCCCCGTGTAGGCCAGGACGAGTGTGTTGACCATCGCCGCGATGTGGTCTCGCCCGACGTTGAGACTGCGGCGGAACAGGTCCATCCATTCCAGGTCGGGGTTGGCGTCGAGCAGTTCAAAGACCACCGACACCTGGGCCACGCAAACGTCGTCCAACGCTCCCACTGATCCGATGATGATCCCGGCTAGTACGAGTCCCTGCAAGTTGATACCCGACCCCAGTTCCATCACCAGGTAGCCTCCCTCCTCGCTCAGGCCCGTCAGGCGGGCCCAGCCCACGGATAGATAGGCCAGTACCCCGGTCAGCACCAGGCTCAACACCATCCCGGCCACCGCCGCGTGCGCCCTGGTATTCCAACCATAAATCAGGTAGTTGGAGACAGTCAGCAACAAGATGGAACCGGCAATGCTCACGACAACTGGGTCTCGGCCGGCTATAATCTGAGGGACGATGAAGGCAAAGATCACCGCCAGGCTGAACAGCGTGCCGGCCAACGATCGCAATCCTTTGCCCCGGCCCACCAGCACCACCAGTCCCACAAACAGCGCCACGATCCAGAACAACGACCCGGTGCGCACGAAATCCGAGATGTAGAAACGGTCGCCATCTGGCCCCACTGCCCGCTCCAGGTAAACCCGGTCGCCGACATGGAACAGCCGATCTTGGTTGATGATGTTGACCGTCCCCTCTTCGACCGTCACATCCTCCCCGGCCAACGAGCCATCCTCGACGCGTAGTAGCAACCGCTGGTAGGGCAGCGTACCGCCCCCGTCCAGTTCGATGGTGCCTTCCTCCAGCACCTCGATCACGCGCGCGGCCATCGTCTCCGTCTCACCCGGCGCGAGGGTTTGCTCAGTTGGGGAGGGTTGTTGTCCCAGCCGTGGCAATACGACGACGATTGCCACCGCCAGCACGATCAGCACGCCAATTGCTGCAATCAGTAGCCGCTCCAGTCTTTGCATCATTATCCTTTCGCTAGAATTTGCGGATTAGCGGAGACTTGGCGTTTATTTGTCCACGCTGGCTTGACCAGATTTGCCAATGCCGGTATAATTGATTGTAGTAATGTTGGCCCATATTGGCGCGGGTGATGTGGAAAGGAAGTGATGCGATGACACTTGGCGAAATCCTCCTGGATATTCACGCTATGGAAGAAGACCTGCTGATGTTTGAGCGGAAATACGGCGTCCTGACCGAAACATTCTACAAAGCCTACCAGCGTGGCGAAGAGCCGGAAGACGAGACCTGGGTGCTGGACTGGAGTGAATGGGCTGGCACCTACGAGATACTCCTCAGTCGCCGGGAGCGATACCGCCAGGCTATCCAGTCTTTGTTGCAGCAAACAGCCATCCCCAATCTTTCTTATCTGATCGGACGCACGGCCCGCTATGAACCCCTTACGGTCACTGCCTGAGTACGAACGATTCGTATACACTCTCCAGCAGCGATACCCTTCCATACGTCATTCGACTCTGACAGTCATTCGGCGTGGTAGAGCAGTGGCCCGTCTGACTGGCAAACTGGAGATAGGCAACTATTGCATCGTCGTGCGCGAAAAACTCTCCTTTGCAAGTGGGCCAGGGCAAATCACCGGTTACGGTTACGAGGTCTGGCGTGGCGACGAACAGTTGTCCTGGTACGACTCCCAACCGCATCCCCACGACCCCGTCCTGGCCGCCACCCATCCGCACCACAAGCACATTCCCCCCGACATCAAGCACCATCGCATCCCCGCGCCAGAACTCTCCTTCACCCGCCCCAACTTGCCGTTCCTGATTCGAGAGATTGAGCAACTGCTGAAAAACTGACTGTTCGCCTCATTTGTCTACAACCCCACCAAACACGCCAGCCAGTAGACCCCGACCCCCACCGCCCACGACACGAGCAACAGGAACCCCACGTTAAAGAGCGTCCACTTCCACGAGTTGGTCTCCTGCCGGACAACGGCGACCGCCGCCACGCAGGGGATGAAGAAAGCCAGCGCCGTGGCCGGGGAGAAAGTCACTGCCATCGTCGCCGCCAGCCCGGCTTCCTCGCCGGCGCCGCCTGCGGTGAGCCCCGTCGAACCGAACAGCACGCCCAGTGTGGCGATAGAATTCTCCTTGGCGACGAAACTGGTCAACAGTGCCACCATCAGCCGCCAGTCAAAGCCCATCAGCCGGCCCAGTGGCTCCAGCGCATGGCCGATCTGGGCCAGATAACTGGTCTCGATCTCTCCATCGGGCAGTGCCGACAGAATCCATACCACCACCGAGACCACGAGGATCAGCGTGCCCGCCTTTTTGACGAAAGCCAGGCAACGCTGCTGAGTCTCCGGTTCATTTTTCATCGTTGTTTTGTCCTTTCTGCTTTGGTTTGACATTGAGCACAGTAGCCACTCAGGTACAAGTGGGCATTAGTCACGCGCACCCCCTCCCGCGTGCTCAACTCTTGCCCAATCTGCGCCACCAGGGGGGTGTCGAACTCGAGCACCTGGCCGCAGTCCAGGCAGATGAAGTGATAATGCGTGCTGTCTCGCACTGCCTCGTAATGGCCGTGATCCTCGCCCAGGCAGTGCTTCTCCACCAACCCCATCTCTTTGAGAACGGCCAGCGTACGATAGACCGTCGCCAGGCTGATGTTGAGAGTGCGGGCCTTCGCCTGGAGATAGATTGCCTCGGCTTCCAGGTGCCCGTCGCTTTCCTCCAGCACTCTCAGCACGACCCGGCGTTGGGAGGTCAGCCGCCGGCCCGCTGCTCGGAAGGCATTGCGCAGGTGATTGTTTGGCTCGCTCATTTCCTTGCCCTTGTTTTGCTTTTATTGCGAATTATTTACATTAGCGATTATAAACCCTCTGTGCTGTTTTGACAACTGACGTCTGGTTCGTGAGTGGCCTGAGCAGTTACACCCCAACTCGCGAAGATACGCGATTTGCCTCCGTTCCCTCACCCTGGTATAATGCCTGTGCTTGAGTAAGGAGTGTGGCGTATGACGGAATGGAAGACAAACGTGGGGCGAGGTCTGAGTGTCGGCATCAGCGTGATGGTCATCATTGTCCTGATAGATGTTGGCCTGATCTGGCTGGCGACTACTCGGCCGCTCGGCATCGGGACGTTCATCGTCGGGCTGGCCGTGCTGTTCAGCCTGGGCTTGTTGGGGTTGATCGGCTACTGGCTGTACGGTTTGACCCGTTCGGGATATTCTCTCGACCGTAACGTGCTGATCATCCACTGGGGGCCGACGGAGCAGACCATTCCTGCCGGGCAGATCGAGCGCGTGTTCACGGGTGATGAGGTCGAGGGACGCGTCAGGTTCCACGGCGGGATGTGGCCCGGTCACTGCGCCGGCTACGGCGATGTCCCTGGCGCGGGGCCGGCTCTCTTTTACGCCACCGTCGCGCCCCGGCGCCAAATCTACGTCGTCACTCCCGGCCTCACCTACGGCATCTCCCCCGCCGACCGTGACGATTTCCTCGAAGCGTTACACAAGCGGTTGCAGATGGGCCCCACCCAGATTGTGGAGCAGTCCTCCAAACGGCCGGGCTTCCTGGACTGGCCTTTTTGGCACAATCGGGTGGGGCTGGCTTTACTGGCGATTGGTTTCCTGGCGCTCCTGGCCTTGATTGGCCTCCTGTGCTTTCAATTTCCCGCGTTGCCCCGACTGGTGTCTCTGCACTTTGACGTGGCGGGCAACCCAGACCGGCTGGGCCCACGAAGTCAGATCTTTGTTCTCCCGCTCATCGGCCTGTTGGCGCTACTACTCAACGGCGTGCTGGGCTGGCTGGTGTACCGGCGCGAACGGGTGGCGGCCTATCTGCTGTGGGGTGGAGCGATCATCATCCAGGTGCTGGTGTGGACGGCGGCGATCGGGATTCTGGGGCAGTTGTAGCAACCGCACCGGCCTGAAGAGCCGGTGTTGGGTTTTCCGGCGCCGTCTGTTCACGGCGGCGCACACGCGATGCTCTCACTCAATCTTTTCGAACTCGTTGGTGGATTTGTTCTTTCCCTCGTCGTCGGCATACTCGGCTACAGGCGTGGCGCGCTGAGTGGCAGTGGCGTCGTGGGCGCACTCATCACCGGCACGCTCATCTTTGGGCTGGGAGGCTGGGAGTGGGGTGTCCTGCTCATCGCCTTCTTCGTCTCCTCCACCGCACTCTCGTTCTATCGTGCCCGCGACAAGCAAGAGTTGGCGGAAAAGTTCGCCAAGGGGCACCGGCGCGACCTGGGCCAGGCGCTGGCTAACGGGGGGGTGACGGCCCTATTGGCGACATTCTCTCAACTCTGGCCCGATCCGCTGTGGTTCTTCGCCTGTGCCGGCGCGATGGCGGCCGTCAACGCCGACACCTGGGCCACCGAACTGGGCGTGCTGAGCCCGCATCCCCCGCGCCTGATCACCACCGGCCGGCAGGTCGAAGTGGGCGCTTCGGGAGGCGTCACGTGGCTGGGGATGGCAGCGTCACTGGGGGGCGCGTTCCTCGTTGACCTGCTGGGGGCGCTGATCCTGGGCCAGGGCTGGGCCGCTGCGGGTGCGCTGCTGTTGGCGGCGACGGTAGGCGGGCTGGCCGGGTCGTTGTTCGACAGCCTCCTGGGGGCCAGCGTGCAGGCCATCTACTGGTGCGACACCTGCGGGAAAGAGACCGAGCGCCGGGTGCACCGCTGCGGCGCCCAGACGCGCCTGTTGCGGGGGTGGCGCTGGCTGGACAACGACCTGGTGAACTTGAGCGCCTCTGCGGTGGGTGCGCTCGTCGCGGCAGGGGTCGGATGGGGGTTGTTATAATCCAACTCACTCAATCGTCGCCAGAAACTGCCGCGCCATCGCCCCCACGTCGCTGTCGGTGCGGATGCCCTCCCAGGGATCGCCCGGCCGCACCAGGTTGACGACGACGATGCTGGCCCCGTTGAAGATGGCACTGCGCGCCTCTTTGAGGTCCACGCCCCCGGCCGCCGAGATCAGCACGTCGAACTTGGAGCGCACGCGGTTGACGTGCCTGTACTTGATCACCTTCCCCCGCGTGCCCTCCTCGTCCCGGCCACGGTGCAGCACTACCACGTCCGGCGGCCTCCTCAACTGCATCACCACCCGCAGGGGATCATCCACGCCGAGCATGTCAATCATCGAATCCATTCCCAGTTCGGCGCAGCGGGCGATGAAGAGGTCGAGCACCTCAGGGGGCGAACTGCCGAGGACGGTCGCCGCCGTCGCGCCGGCCGCCCGCACTATGTCCACCTCCCCCAGCGCCCCGTCCACCGTCTTCAGGTCGGCGACGAGGTGGCCGCGCCAGAGGCTGCGGATGGCCCGGATGCCGCGCGTACCCTCCCGCTTGATGAAGGGCGTCCCAGCCTCGATGAGGATGCGCTCGCCGCCCTTCGGCAGGCTCAGGACATCGCGCACGATGGTGGGCAGGACGCGCTGTACGAGCCTCACGTCATAATTGAAGGCGATCTGCAGATAGCGGGTTCTGTGGTCGAGCATGGCGGCCGCTCAGTCCGTCTGTCCCTGTCCCCCGACGAGGGAACCGAGCGCGCGGCCCAGGTCGGAGGGCACGAAGAGGACGATCTTCTCCGAAGGATCGGCAGCGATGTCGCGGATTGTCTGCAGCGTGCGCAGATGCAGCGCCCCCTTGCTCTTCGACAGGTTCTCCGCTGCCTGCCGCAGGTTCTCCGAAGCTGAAAGTTCACCCTGCGAGGCAATGATCATAGCGCGGCGCTCCCGCTCCGCCTCCGCCTGCTTGGCCATAGCCCGCTTCATCTCAGCCGGCAGTTCGACCTCTTGGATCTTGATGGACTCGACGTCCACGCCCCAGCCGTTCGTCTCGGCATCCACGATCTCCTTGATGCTACCGGCGATCCGTTCCCGCTCGGTGAGGACAAAGTCCATCTCGTTGTTGCCGATCACGTCCCGCAGCGCCGCCTGCGTGTACTGGCGGATCGCGTACACGTGGTCCTGAATCTTGATGATCACGTCCTCTGGGCTGATGACCTTGAAGTAGACCACCGCGTTGACGAGCATGGGGATGTTATCTTTAGTCATCACCTCCTGCCGCGGGATGTCGGCCGTCTTGATGCGCATATCCACCTTGCGCATCGTCTGCACGATGGGGAAGATGAAGGTCAGGCCGGGCTCGCGTGTGTTGGCGTACTTGCCCAGCGTGAATACGACGCCCCTCTCGTACTGGTACAGCATCTTGACCGCTGACAGGAGCAAGACGACGACTACGATAAAGCCAGCCACGAGAAAACAACCGCCTGCTGCTATCCATTCGGGCATGATTTGCCTCCTTTTTGCACTTGCGATAGGATTACCGATGGGAGTACGGGTGAAAAGGCTGGCGCGCCCGGCGGGATTCGAACCCACAACCTCCCGCTTCGTAGGCGGATGCTCTGTCCGTTGAGCCACGGGCGCGCGCACCTACATCATAGCACAGAGACCGACTCTGTCAAGTTGCGGACAGACGCGAACGAATTCGCGCTTCCGCCGTCAAGCAGTAGCCACTTTTGTTACCATCCCCCGCGCTTTCTCCAGTACCGATGCCAGGCGTTCGGCAGTTTCTAACCTGCCCTCTTCTCGCGTATTGGCCTCTGCCTCCTCCAGGATCTGTACCATCTGCTCCGTCACCAGGTCGCGGTTTTCCTGCAATAGACTCTCGATTTTTGCATCGTCCTCGGCAGCCACCAGTTGGTTGATGAAGCGCACTTCTGGTGGCATGGCTTCCTCGGTCAGGCGCAGGATCAGGTTCCAGATGGATTGTAGAGATTGAGCAGCCTGCTCGTCACCAGCGGCACGTGCTTCCTGCAGGTTGCTTGCTAGTACATTGAGGAAGGCTTCGTCCAGTTCCGGGAAATGACGCCGAACCATTGTTTCGCGGTCGTCGCTCAACAGCATTTCCCGGAGGAGCGCGGCACGGGCCTGGTACAGCGCACGGGTCGTCTTATCTACTCGGTCTCGGATGTCCAGAATATCGCTCCGCAGCGCGCTCAACCGTTCCTTCTCCGCCTCGTCTGTCGCCGACTCGATGCGCGCCGTGAGGGCCTGGAAGAAGGAATAGTCCAAAAGCGGCCGGCCGAACGTGACCAGTAATTCGCGCGTGGGTTCATCGGGAGACTGGACGAGCAAGTCCAACAGCGTCTCGCCGGTCGGCTGAGCCTGCAGCGCCTCTAGCATCTCGCCGCGTACCTGGGCCGCCTGTCCCGCGCTGCTCAACTTTAGCAGTGTGTCTCGCAACGCCACGAGCCGTCGCACTGCGGCTGCTCGCCCCGTGGCCTGCGCCATCTCCAGGTTCATGGCCACCACCCGCAGGAAATCGGCGTCAATGGAGGCGTCGTTCTCCTCGATCATCACTTCCAATGCCTCGTCGGAGGTGGCATCGAGCAAGCGCCGCAACAGTTCTGTCCTGGCTTTTTGCTCCTCGAGCATCTCTGGAGTGACGCCGTCCGCTTCGAGGACCTTGTTTGTCAGGTTCTCCAACGTGAGAAAGATCTGGGGTTGCAGCAGATACATTTTGCGCTCCTCGGGAGGGAGGCTATCCATCACCGCGCTGGTGAACTGCCCGATGGCCCGCTGGCGCTCCAGGTCACTCCGGCCGGCCTCCATCGGCATGTAGATCAATGCCAGTTCTTTGTCCGGGTCGTGATAGAAAAACGGCAGGTTGAGCGCCCCGCCCATTCCACAGTGAGGACAAGCGGCTACGTTGACCAGGCCGTTGAACAGCCGTATTTTGGCGCCAGGATCGGCTCTGACGTCCAGGATTTGCTCCACGGGCGTCTGGAACAGATTGTGGCAGTTGGGGCAAGTCACGCGGGCAAGCATTACTCGAGGCATGGTTGAATTCCTTTCAAAAGTTTGTTGGCGGGAGATATTCTCGTTGCTTGGTTCATTGTTCAGTGTTTGAGACGGTATTCCCTTATCTGCCCATCTCGCCAGACGAGCAGGTCGGTGCACAGCGGATGGTCACGTTGCGCAGCGTCGCGGCGCACCTGACCGGCGATGGCGGCGACGTGGGCCGGGTTGCGGTTGCTGAAGGCAATCAGAAAATCACGATTGGGAATGCCGATCAACATGCGGCCGGGGATGCGCTGGGCCCACTTGGCCATCAGGTCCGGCAGCAGGACGCGGGTGGCGGCGTATCCGTCGTGTGTCTCGCACACAATCATCGTCTCGTCGCGCAGGCCGTGCGTCTCATAGTTCTGGCCCGTCGTGCGCTTGCGCAGGTTCTCTAGCGCGTACTCGTGGATCATATCGAATGTGATCTCTGGCGAGTCCATCATTTTCGCCAGCATATCTTTATTTATGTAAGTGCGGTGGTGGGGAAAGTCGAACACGTAGGTGACGATCAGCCCGGCGACGAAGGGACGGTGCACGGGGGGGAGTCCTCCTCGCCGCTCCACCTCTTTGATAAACCAGGCTGGGTTGAGCATCGGCAGCAGCCCTTCGGCAGCCTCTTTTTCGGTCGGTCGTGGAGGAGGCGGGGGCACGGTACGGAGCGCCGCTATGTGCGCCTGCACGATGTCGTCCAGGCGGTGGGGAGAGATCTGGTAGGCCGAGTGAGCCGTGTTCAGGCGGCAGCGCATCGGTTCGCCGTGCATGATGACGTACAGGTCGAGTCCGTCTCGTTTCTCGATCTCGAAGCCGGCCTGCCGCGTGGCGGCCTCCACGTGCGCCGCGAAGGATTCCTGGTCTAGCCCTGCTTCTATTTTGCGCCGTTTTCTTTTCTTGCGCGATGGTTTGCGCCTCATTCCACGTCTCATCGAAGAGTGAGTGGGGGAATTTAAGATTTACGGATTTAAGATTTGGAGATTTGAAAACTGCGCAAAACATCGTGAGGAGAGGGAAAAAGCACTGGCCAGTTGACTGTTTGTGCTTTTGCGCTGACGATAGTAAATCCGTCAATCTCAAATCAACAAATCTTAAATCACCCCAGTGGGTGATAAAAAGACCGCACGGCCTGCGGAGGAGCCGTGCGGTTGTTTGTCGTGGTCGAGAAGGCTGGTTAGCCCTAGTTAGCGGCTACGGCCTCCCCCTCCCCACTGGTCTCGCGGCTGCTTCGGACGCGCCTCTGCCACCTTGAGGGGGCGCCCATCCACGTCCTTGCCATTGAGTTGGTTGATGGCTTGCTGGGCGGCACTCTGGTCCGCCATCTCGACGAAGGCGAAGCCCCTGGATCGGCCCGTCATGCGGTCCGTGATGAGACTCACGGAGGCGACTTCCCCTACCGCTCCAAAGAGCTCGGACAGGGTGGCTTCCGTTGTCTCGTAACTTAGATTACCGACGTACAGTTTCTTGGGCACTTGTTTTTCCTCTCTTCTCCTATCAATGTGGCAAACGATTGCCTACACCGGGGCTATATAGCCCTCACTTGGACGGCCTGCAGCCCTTTGGGGGTCTGCTCGACGGTGAACTCGACCCGCTGGCCTTCGCGCAACGAGCGGAACCCTTCTCCCTCAACGGCTGTGTAGTGGACGAACACGTCCTCTCCGGCATCGCGAGAGATGAAGCCGAATCCTTTGCCGTCGTTGAACCACTTGACGGTTCCAGTTTCTCTTTCGGTCATTTTATACCACTCCTTGATTTGTGAAACTTTTGTGATCTTGGGGCGAAGCAGTGCGGCTGGAACAAAAAAGACCGCCCGGCCTCCGCAAGCCTGGGCGATCTTTGTTACCGTAGCCAGAACTCACCTCGTCCTACACACACAGTTTACCATCATTGTGTATAAAAGTCAAGCGGCAGATCTGTTGCCTCGACTACGTGGAATGAGGCGAAGAATGGAAGACCCGCCGCTTTTGTCCCCATCTCAATGCGTGATATAATACTCGCGGGTAACTGTTCAGGCTCGCGGCGGACGTGCCGTCCGGCGCTGGCGACGCGGGCGACACGCCCGCTTTGAGCGGAGGATTGAAATGAACCACACCCAAAACCCAAAACTCAGACTCCAACCTATCACACTGCACCCCATCGGCTACGTGGAACGGGATGGGAGAGATGAGGAGTTATCGGGCGACGAACTGCGCGCCCGCCCGGCTCGCATCGTTTTCGACCCGGCGCTGACCGATGGACTGCTGGGCCTGGAGCCCGGCAGCGACGTCGTCGTGCTATTCTACTGCCACCGCTCCACCGGCTACGACCTGCAGGTGCATCCCCGGGGCGACCCCGGCCGGCCGCTGCGAGGGGTGTTCGCCGTGCGCAGCCCCCGCCGCCCCAACCCCATCGGTGTGACCACCGTCCGCGTCCAGCGCGTCGAGGGCCACGTGCTGGAGGTCGTCGGGCTGGATGCGCTGGACGGCTCGCCGGTGCTCGACGTCAAAGGCTACTCCTCGTTCTACGATGCCCCGTACTCTCGTAGGGCGTGTTTCATACGAAGGGATGACCCCCAAAGCTGATTGGCCGACAGATTTAACATTTGCAAGACCATGCTCTCCCTTTTCCCCAAGTTCTGAACTATACCCGTCCACCCCGCTCCTCGGCGATGGCTTGGACCTCGCTCAGCAGTGCCTCGGCACGCCGCTCAAGTTCGGCCAGTTCCGCCAGCAGGACCGCCGCCAACTTTTCGTCCTTCAGCGCCGCCGCGTTGACGCGCATGTTGAGCGCCGCTCCCGCGACGGCCGCCCGCGCCAGGTGCGCCGCCGTCCCCGCGTCGGTGATGCAGTTGACGTTGCCGACCCGTGCCGCCGTGCGGGCCAATTCCAGCGCCGCTACCGTTTCCCGCGCCGTCTCCAGCGGCACTTTGGTCGCCCGCGCCAATGCGGTCTGGATCGCCGCCTGCCGCGCCGTTTTCTGCTCGTCGCTGCGCCTGGGCAGCCGGTAGGCCGCCATCACCGCCTCGAACGCGGCGGTGTCACCGGCGATGCGGGCCGTGAGCGCCTGCCGCAGCCGCTCCGCCTCCGCCACCAGCGCCTCCATCTCCGCCTCCACCCCGGCATATTTGGGCTTGCCCAGCGTCAGCCGCCCGACCATCGCCGCCATCGCCGCCGCCAGTGCGCCGGCCAGCGCGGCCACCGCGCCCCCGCCCGGAGCCGGCGTGCCGGCCGCCACCGCGTCGAGGAAAGGAACCGGCGTGACGTCCGGTTCCATGCCGGCCAGATTGTTCTCCAGCACCTGCTTCGGGGCCAGGTGCAGTTGCAGGTACCAGCAGGCCGCGTCCACGAGCGCCCGCTGCGGCGTCAGCCCCACCAATTCGCTGTGGGTCACCGCGACGCCGTATCTAGCCGCCTCGCTGCGGATCATTTGCATCACGCGGTGGATGGGCGTGCGGCGAAAGTCGGTCAGGTTCATCGAGACCTGCGCCTGCCCCTTGACCAGCAGCCCCAGCGCCTTGACGTAGTGCAGCCCGCCGGAGGAGTGGCGCACGGCGCGGGCGATACGCTTGGCGATGGAAACGTCGCTGGTATTCAGGTAGACGTTGAAAGCGATGAGGAAGGGCCGCGCGCCGATGGCCGTCGCTCCGGCAGGGCCGAGGTGAGCCGGGCCGAAATCAGGGGCGCGGTCGGGGTCTGTCTCAATCTCGGCCTTGAGCCCCTCGTACTCGCCGCGCCGGACGTCGGCCAGGTTGACCCGCTCCGGTCGCGTGGCCGCCGCCTCGTACAGGTAGACCGGGATGGAGAGTGCCTCCCCCACGCGCCGGCCCAGCCGGTGCGCCAACGCGACGCACTCCTCCATCGTCACGCCGCTGACCGGGACGAAGGGGACGACGTCGGTCGCGCCGATGCGGGGATGCGCTCCCTGGTGCTCGTCCAGGTTGATCAGTTCGGCGGCGCGGGCAATGGCCCGGAAGGCCGCCTCCTCGACCGCTTCCGGCGGCCCCACCAGCGTGACGACTGAACGGTTGTGGTCCCCGTCCGATTGGACGTCGAGGACGCACGCTCCGGGGACGCTGGCCGCGGCCTCGACGATGGCCTGGACGACCTCTGGCCGGCGCCCTTCACTAAAGTTGGGTACACATTCGACGATGGGTCTCACGAGACACCTCCTGGTTTCACGTCATCTCCCTTCGATCCCTCCACTCCCGCTGCCCTGATCCGCCAATCCTCCCAATCCGTGTTCTGGTTTCACGTCATCTCCCTTCGATCTCTCCACTCCCGCTGCCCTGATCCGCCAATCCTCCCAATCCGTGTTCTGATTTCACGTCATCTCTCCCCGATCTCTCCACTCCCGCCCCAGGTTACGCCGCATCTTGGCCAGGTACGCTGCCTCCAGGTCCACCCCGGTGTAATTGGCCAGTTTGACGACGTAGGCCAGGCAGTCGGCCAGTTCCTCGGCCAACCCATCGCGGTGATGGGCCAATGCGGCGTCGAGGTCGCCCGTGCGCTGCTCGGCGCACCACACTCGCGTCACGACCGACGCCAGTTCCCCCACCTCCTCCTGCAACAGGAGCGTGTTGAAATACAGGTCGGAGTGGAAGCCTTTGGCCGCGTCCAGTTCGCGGTGGTAACGCTGGAGGTCACGGAGAGTAGGATTGTCGCAATCGAACATCAGCATACTCCTGCAGATGGGATTAAAGCTCATTATACCCGGCGAGGGAGATTGGTCAAGTCGCCTGGTTAGTCGAGTCAACAATCAAACCATATGAAGTACACCTGTTCTTCGAGATTCACCAACTCATTTCTCCCAGCCCGCTCGTACACGTTCGATGTACGTCGCGGGCGACACGTAGCCAATACTGGAATGTCGTCGCTCTGTGTTGTAGTAGGCTATCCGTTGGCCTACAACCTCGATCAGCTCGTCCAGGTTCTGGGCGTTCAGGAACAATGAGTGGCCTTCTCCTTTGAACCGACCCTTGAAGGATTCCTCCCTATATATTTACCTGCCGCTCGTCTCCAGAAACGCCACCCCGTAGCAGTACGGTCAGGCTCTTCAGTAGACTGAGTCCTTCCAACAAAAAAAGCCCGCTCTCAAGCGGGCTTTTTGCTTTCAGTTGATCCTACCACTGCGACGGGTAGTATTACATTCCACTGACTACGATGGGTAGAAAGATGGTACGCACGTTGGCGACTGTAACTTGCTGACTGGCAAAGTTGACCTCTACGTTACCGTCAGCATCGGCGGCGCGGGCCTCAATCAGATACGTTCCGGCTTCGAGCGAACCGATCTCCAGGGTAAAGGACTCGTAGTCGCTATCATACGCACCATCCTGGGCACTGATAGATTGCCACGCGCCGCCACTCACCCGATACTGAACGTCGGCAATAACGCCTCCTTGCAAGTCGTAGGCTACTCCACCTATTGTTGACGCCTCACCGCCAGAAACGTAGCCGCTTGGCTGAACAAGTTCAGTATTCAGACCACCATCAACGGGGTCAAGAATGGCGATGGTTTCGGTGGCGAAAACGTCAGATACATTAGTCAAACAGACTCTCCGGTCAGCGGACTTGGCAGACCAGCCAATCTGAGGTACACTAATGGGCAAGATCCCACTTCTCGACAAACTTATTATACGAGGAGGCCAGAGATGTCACACGTCTTGATTCAGTCCTCTGCTCCCGGCAAGGTCATTCTCTTTGGCGAGCACGCCGTCGTCTACGGGCGGCCGGCTATCGCGGTGCCAGTCGCGCAGGTGCGAGCCACCGCCACGGTCGAGCCGGCCCCGCCCAGCAGTGGCCTCACAATCATCGCTCCCGACGTGGGAAAGAGTCTCTCCCTGACCACAGCGCCGCAGGAGGAGCCGCTGGCCACCGCTGCACGGCTCACGCTGGATTACCTCTCCGCCCCCGAGCCCGACGCCACTCTCACCGTCAGTTCGACTATTCCCATCGCCAGCGGACTGGGCAGCGGGGCCGCCGTTTCCACGGCATTGGTCCGCGCCCTGGCGACTTTTCTGGGCCGCACGCTAAAGCCCGCAGAGATCAGCACGCTCGTCTTTAAAGTGGAAAAAATCCACCACGGCACGCCCAGCGGGATTGACAACACTGTCGTCGCCTACGAGCAGCCGGTCTACTTCGTGCAGGGGCAGCCCGTCGAGCGACTGACCGTTGGCGCTCCCTTCACCCTACTCATCGGCGACACCGGCGCCCGCAGCCCCACCAGAAAAGTCGTGGAGCACGTACGCCGGGGCCAGCGGCGCGAGCCGGCTCATTACGACGCGCTGTTCGACCAGATGGGCGACCTCGCCGACGAGGCCCGGCGGGCAATTGAGCGCGGCGACGTTGACGCACTGGGGCCGCTGATGGACGAGAACCACGCATTGTTGATCGAACTGGGCGTCTCATCGCCGAAACTGAACGATTTGGTAGAGACGGCTCGTTTCGCCGGCGCACTGGGGGCCAAACTCTCGGGGGCTGGCCGGGGTGGGAATATGATCGCGCTGGTGGAGGATGACTTTGCCGAGGAGGTAACAGAGGCGTTGAGGGAAGCGGGAGCGGTGCGGGTGATTCATACGAGGGTCACAACAACGGAATGAGAAAAGAACGGAAAGATAAGAAGCGGAGGGACGGAAAGCAACGGAATAAGAAAGGAAACGGAATATGGTCAAGTTGATTCACGCGGAACTGACCTACAAGGTCCGTGGAGTGCTGATGGCCGTGCACTATGAACTGAAGCCTATGCTGCCTGAAGACTTTTATCAGGACGCGGTCGAATTTGGATTCCAGGAGGTTCCCATCTCATTCGAACCACAGAAGAACATCGAGGTCTTTTATGAAGGAGAACGAGTGGGACTGTACATCCCCGATTTTTGCATTGATGGCCTGAAGGTTATTTTGGACCTAAAAGTCGCGCCAGCCATCACGCCGCTCCACAAGGCACAGGCCATTTCATACCTTAAAGTCACAGATGCGGATTTGGCTCTGATTGCCAACTTTGGCGCACCCTCACTTGAGGTGGAACGGTTGCCCAACTTTCTGCGAGAGCGCCAGCCGGAGTTTGCCTGGGAGCCACGAGCCCTGGCAGCAAATCTCCTCTATCCTGACCTCAGCGCCGCTCTCTACAAAGCCCTCCACCGCGTTCATTTCACGCTTGGGCCGGGCTTCCTGCACCAGGTCTACCGCCGCGCCACGATGGTCGAACTGCGACGGCAAGGCATCTCCTACCACTACCACAAGCACATGCCGGTCGAGTTCCACGGGCACTACCTGGGTCAGGACGAATGTCGTCTCATTGTCGTCGAAGATCGAATTATCATCGCCGCCTTCGCCCTAAAATCCACAACCGAAGCGCACCAACAACGCCTCAGACGACACCTGCACACCCTGGGCCTGCAACTTGGCCTGCTGGCCAACTTCCACGGCACTCGCCTCCACATCCAACCCGTCAGAATCGCCGCTTGAGCCGAATTCTCCTATGGTTGACAAGAATCCGTTTATTTCTCATTCCGCTGTTGTGTTCCTCAAACTCGGCGGTTCCCTCATCACCGACAAGACGCGCCCCTACACCACCCGGCGTGAGGTCATCGCCCGTCTGTCCAGTGAAGTGCGCCGGGCCCTCGACGCCGCCCCCGATCTGCCTCTCCTCATCGGCCACGGCTCCGGATCATTCGGCCACTGGGCCGCCAGACCCTACGGCACGCGGCAAGGAGTACACACGCCCGCCCAGTGGCGCGGCTACGCCGAGGTGGCCGCCACGGCCGCCCGCCTCAACCGTTTCGTCACCGACGCATTTCTCGAGGCCGGTGTCCCGGTGTTGAGCGTGCAGCCTTCCGCCTCCGCCCGCTGCCGCGCCGGCGTGCTGGAGCACATGGACACGCACCCGATCCACGCGGCTCTGGCACGCGGGCTCGTGCCGTTGGTCTACGGCGACGTCGCACTGGACGACGTGCGCGGCGGCACCATCATCTCCACCGAGGACATCTTTCTCTACCTGGCCAACGAACTGCGCCCGGCCTGCATCCTGCTTCTCGGCGAGGTGGACGGCGTGCTGGACTCTGCCGGCGCAGTAATCCCGCGCATCACACCACCCGACCTCCCCGCCGTGCGCAAAGTGTTGGCCGGCTCCGAGGGTGTGGACGTCACTGGCGGCATGGCGGACAAAGTGGCGCGTATGATCGAACTGGTGCAGCGTCACCCGGAGACGTGCGTGCACATCCTCTCCGGCGCCGAGCCGGGGCTGCTGGCCCGCGCACTACTCGACACTGCGTTGAGCGTGGGCACGCGGATTGTGGCGCGATGAAGGCCGCGCCGCGTCAGATTGACACAACCGCTCTACCAGGTTATAATCCCTCTCGTTTGCGACATCCCAATCGAAAGGAAC
>JADHWW010000021.1 GCA_016783285.1 Anaerolineae bacterium | reverse complement strand
ATGAGCCCCGGCTTGACCCAGATTTTAAAGTAATCGTTGTCCACCCCGCCATACGGCGGGACGAAGTTGAAGGTTTGGGACTGGTTAGCAGGGATGACGCAGGCGTGGGCAAAGTCGAGGTTGTCCTCACAACTATCGGACTTGGGATTGATGCCAGGGCCAGGCGTAGGTGAGGGGCCGGGGGTCGGGGTCGGGGTTGGCGTGGCAACCAGGTCGATCAGGGTCAGATTGTAGGTCTGACCCGTTGACTGGCGGGGTGATCTGTCGAGGTTCTCAATCCAGATCTTGTAGTAGCCGTCGCCGCTGGCGCTGGATTGCCATGTGACCTGGGAACCTAGTGTTTCTCCATAGTCATCATTTTCAACAATCGTCGGCTCGCTGGGATCGGTGGCATCGTCGGCATACACCTTGACCATAGTGTCCACGCCGGTCGTGACGGCGGCCTTAGCACGGCAGGTGTGGCCGGGCTTGCACCAGACACGGAAGACATCCACATCCTCTATAGCATTGGCCTCCTCTTCGGTGTAAGCCTCGTAGGGCCAGAAGTTCAGGTTCTCCAGGGTAGCCCCGATTGACGCATCATCACTGGGCTCACCCAGGCTGTCGTTCGGTTCATACTCGTCCCAGGGATTAGGAGAGAGTGTGTTGGTCGGCTCTGGCGTGTCAGTCGGCTCGGCCCTCTCGAATACATCCAGGCGATAGTTAGCAGTCTTGAGAGTACTGGTGCTGATAGTGACCGCCTCGACGCGGATGTAATGGGAGGTATAAGACGCCGTCCACGATAGACTGGTGCTGCTCGACGAGGAGGAACTGGTGTCCATGCACTGCCTGTTGCCATTCCAAAGAACCATTTTTAGGTTCAGGCCTTGCGGGCTGTCAATAGTGAGGTTGGCTTGGTACTTGTACCCAACCGTGGTGTCCATCACAAAATAGTCTAGCGTTTCCGTGACCGGCGTGTTGTAGACCTCGCCGATGATGTAGCCCGGGTCCGGCATGCCCACCTCATCGGCTTCATCAAAACTGTTGTTGGGCTCCGTCTCACTGGTAGACTGGAGAAACGGGATGTTTCCCGGAGCAGCCAGCGTGGCCGTGATGGAGGCGAACACTAAAAGCGCAAATGCCACCAGTCCGATAAATATATGTGTACGTTTCATCGTCACAACCTCCTGGCAGAGCGTATCCCTGATCAAAGCACTCTGACCAACACTACTATACCACAAAAGACGCCAGACTTCAAGTGACGGAATCGCTACGGAATCGCTACGGCTAACCGCCGCTCAACCCCAGCCGGCGCAGTTCCCTCTCGTCCCGTCTCCAACCCTTGCGCACCTTGACCCACAGGTCGAGGTAGACCCGGCCGCCGGTCATACGCTCAATCTCCTGCCGCGCCGCCGTCCCAACCTGGTGCAGCATCCGCCCCTTTCGACCGATGATGATGCCCTTTTGCGAGTCTCTCTCGACAAAGACATTGGCCGCCACGTAGACCGCGCCGCTCTCCCGCTCCTTGAACTCTTCCACGACGACAGCCACGGCGTGGGGTACCTCCTGACGGGTGTGGCGCAACACTTGCTCACGGATCAACTCGGCGGCGATCTCCCGCTCGGTCTGGTCGGTGACCTGGTCACCGGGGTAATAACGCGGCCCCTCCGGCAACGCGGCGACGATCAGGCCCAGCAATTTGTCCAGGTTCACGCCCCTGGTGGCGATGGTCATCATCCACTCGTGGTGGTAGGGTGCCAGTTCCCAATAGCCTTGAGTGTGCGGCTTGACCTTCTCTGGCGGCAAGAGGTCCATCTTGTTGAGCACTAAGATGACCGGGGCGTCGGTGTGCTTGCTGATCAGTTGCGCAATCATCCGGTCTTCGCCGGTGGGTGGCACCGAAACGTCCACCATAAACAGCACCACGTCGGCGTCGGGGAGGACGTGGGTGGCGGTGGCGACCATCGCCTGGCCCAACTTGTGGCGGGGCCGGTGGATGCCAGGAGTGTCCACAAAGATGACCTGGACGTCGGGGCGGGTGAGGATGCCCAGGATGCGGCTGCGGGTCGTCTGCGGCCTGGGGGAGACGATGGCCACCTTCTGGCCCACGAACTGGTTCATCAGTGTGGACTTGCCGACGTTCGGCCGGCCGATGACGGCGACGAAGCCGGAGCGGTGGCCGGGAGGTGTCTCGTCAAGATTGTAGGACTCTGTTTCAGTCATCATATTCCTCAAGGGGACAAGGAGACAGGGAGACAGGGGGACAAGGAGACCTACTGCCGTGTGATCACCCATT
The DNA here is from genome assembly GCA_016783285.1 of Anaerolineae bacterium. The sequence continues at coordinate 22,611 of JADHWW010000021.1, read as the reverse complement.
GCTCTGAGTGGCAGATCATTGTCACCAGTTTCCCCAGGATATTGTCGCAGGTCGCGTATAGTTCGCGTGCGATGGCGGAATCAAGGTAGCCACACTTGACAGCGAATTCCAGCCAGACTTGTGTCTCGGCGGCCTCGGCCTCAGAGTCGTTGAGGCGATAGATGAAAGAGCCTTCGTAGCGTCTGCGCCGCCACGCTTCAGCGATGTTGGCGCACACCGATCTCGACGATCTCCGCATCTGGTCGGTCAACGAATATCGCTCCTCTTTTGGAAACATCTTCGTCACCTCAAAGATCCTCATCGCCGCCTCGAACCCCATCCGATACACCTCCAAATCATGGTGATTCCGAATCCTCTGCCCCATTGTTCACCTTCCTGTTCTCCCCCTCTCCCCCTCTCCCCTTCTCCCTCTCTCTGGCACCAGGTAGATTCCCGGCAAACTCACCAGTGTAACCGCGCCCTTTACGAGCACGTTCGCCCAGAAGATGGACCACACGGTCGCACTGGGCAACTGGCCGCCAAACGCCCCCCAGCAAAAGATCAGGCTGTCCAGCGGCACGCTGACGACGTTGCTGACCAGCACCCGCGCCCACTGGTAACGGCGCGTCACCCGCGTGACCCACAGGTGGTAGATCTCGGTGTCGGTAAACTCACTGATGATCTCGGCGACGATGGAGGCGACGACGATGCGCCACACGGGAGCGAGCACGGCGGCGAACTCGCGCTGCAACGTCCAGGTGGGGTCCGGCGGAAGCCAGGCGGTGAAGGCGAACAGGCCGGCCATCAGCAGGTTGATCACGCCGGCGGCGACGATGACGGCGCGCGCGGCTCGTCGCCCGAGCAGCTTGTGCACCAGGTCGCGCAGCGTGAAGGTGAAAGGGTACACAAAAGTCCCGGCGTCTATGCTAAAGTCGGCCACCAGCGCGATCTTGAGGCTGAGCACGTCGGAGAGCATCTGCGCGGCGATGTAGGCGGCGACGACGAGGACGCCTGAAATCGTGAGAGTGGCTATACTGTTGGAACGCTGTGCCGGGATGGGGGACAAACGCTTACTTTCACCTTTTTGCACTGTGCTCTTCCACAATCTTTAGAATCTTTGCGAGTTTTTTCTTCCGACTCGTCAACTCATCCCATTCCAAGTAATCTTTTTCTACTTTGTAGGAAAATTGATTAGGGATGCTTTCAGTCTGACCACGAGCCTGAAATTGTTTAAAGTGCATCTTATATCTATGCTCATAGCCACGGATGGCCTTATTGACCTTCTCCAGCCGATGCTCAACGGCATCTCGTAAAGCGATGAGCAAGGCCACGTTAAGCCGAGGCTCTCCCGTAAGTTCGGTCAGCACCTTCAGGGCCACTTTGGGTACAGTCACCGGAGGGGCCACGACGGGCATTCCAATGGACATTCCAATTGCTTCTGATTTCATTTAACGAACCTCCTTTGTTTCTTGCCTCCTGCTCCCCCTCTCCCCCTCTCCTTGTCACCGTGTCTCCTTCTCCCGCCGGTGCGCCTCAATGATCGACTCCGCCAGATACGAGGGGACTCTCTCGTAGTGATCGAAATCCATCGAGAAGATACCCCGACCTTGGGTTAGGCTGCGCAGATCAGTGGCGTAGGTTTGCATCTCGGCCAACGGTGCGAGTGCGTTGACGATGGCCTTACCGCCCCGTTGATCCATCCCCTGCACCCGCGCCCGTTTGGTGTTGAGGTCGCCCATAATGTCGCCGGTGTACTCTTCCGGCACGGTGATGACGACGTGGCCGATCGGTTCCAAGAGCACCGGCCCGGCATCCAGCATCACCTTCTTGAACACCTCGCGTCCGGCGATCTGGAAAGCAATATCTTTCGAGTCGACTGGATGTTCCTTACCATCGTAGACTGCTGCTCTGACGTCAACCACAGGGTAGCCGGCTATGACGCCCTGATCCATAGCTTGCTTGATGCCTTTTTCGATGGAGCCTTCGAAGGAGCGCGAAACTGCCATACCCCTGATCTCCCATTCATATTCGAATCCAGTACCTCGGGGCAATGGCTCCAGCCGCATGTGCACCTCGGCGAACTGGCCCGCGCCGCCGGTCTGCTTCTTGTGCCGGTATTGGTCGGCGTGAACGCGGGTGATCGTCTCCTGGTAGGGCACTTTGGGAGTCGCGGTCTCGACGCCAACGCCAAAGCGGTTCTCCATCCGGCGCACGGCGATGTCTACGTGGGCCTCACCCATCCCCTCCAGGATCGTCTGTCGCGTGCTGTGCTCCTGGTGCCAGCGCAGCGTGGGGTCCTCCTCGCAGATGCGGGCCAGCGTGGTAGCCAGTTTGGCCTGAGCGGCCTTGCTCCTGGGGCTGACGGCCACGGCGAAGAGCGGAGATGGGAACACCGGGCCGGGCAGGCTCACAGGATGGCCCTTGTCGCACAATGTATCCCCGGTCAGCGTGTGGCCCAACTTGGCCACCGCGCCAATGTCGCCGGCGTGCAAGCACGGCACCGGGATCTGCTCCTTGCCGCGCATGGCGTAGAGTTGGCCCAGCCGCTCCTCTTCCTCGGCCCGGCTGTTGTAGATGCGGCTATCCGATTGCATCATTCCGCCATAGACCCGGAGGTAGGTCAGTTTACCTACAAAGGGATCGGCAGTTGTCTTGAAAACCAACGTCGCCAGCGAGGCCAGTTCGTTTATCTCAATCTGCTCCTCGCCCACGCCCGTGAGCGCCGTGACCGGGCCTCGGTCGGCCGGCGAGGGAGCATAAGCGGCCAGCGCGGCCAGCAGCGCCCGCGTGCCCAGGTTCGCCGTCGCCGCCGTCACCAGCACCGGTATGGTCGTCCCGTCGAGGATCGCGGAGCGCAACCCCTGCCGGACTTCCTCCTGGGTCAGTTCCTCTCCCTCCAGATATTTCATGATGAGTTCATCGTCCGACTCGGCGGCCGCCTCGATCAACTGAATGTGGCCTTCCTCCGCCTGATCTGCCAGGTCGGGCGGAATCTCGGCGACGCTGCCCTCGGGGCCCATCCGCGCCTGCATGTTCACCAGGTCCACCACGCCCGCGAACTCTCCCTCTGTGCCGATAGGAAGTTGGAAAAGGATAAAGTTCTTCTCAAAGGTCTCGCGCAGCGCCTCCAGCGTGCGGCCCAGGTTGGCGTTATCCCGGTTCATCTTGTTGACGACCACCATGCGGGGCAGATTGTGTTCCTCGGCAAAGTCCCAGACCAACTCGGTCCCCACCTCGACGCCAGACACGGCGTCCACCAGGATCAGCGCGTGGTCGGCCACCCGCACCGCGCTCTTGACCTCGCCGACAAAGTCAGTGTAGCCGGGTGCGTCCAGCAAGTTGATCTTGCAACCCTCCCACTCGACGGGGACGAGGGCCAGGTTGAGCGAGATGTGGCGGCGGGTCTCCTCATCGTCAAAGTCGGCGATGGTGGTGCCGTCCTCGACGCGCCCCATGCGGTTGATCGCGCCGCTGGCGAAAGCAAGCGCCTCTGCCAACGAAGTTTTGCCAGAACTGCCATGTCCGAGCAGGACGATGTTACGCAGTTGCTTGGTGTGATATTCTTTCATAGAAATTACGACCCCCTTTCAAATTTATCTGGATGCCGGACGATCTGGGCAACCAGACTGTGGATTTCCGTGCTCCGCCTTGTTCAGCAGACCCAGGGCATGTTCACGCGGACTTTTCATAGAGCACTTTTCCTTCTCGCATGGCTGTGTTGATAAAGTGCGATTTCACCCCACGCCATTCTTCGACTTCTTCCGATGTCCACCATACAATGTCCTTAGGCACACCCATCCCTGCCAGGAGCCGGTACAAGGGAGGTGTCCGTCGCCAGCGGGGCAGGGTTGACGGCGCGATGATCAACAGGTCCAAGTCGCTACCGGGGCGGGCTTCCCCACGCGCCTGACTACCGAAGAGGACTATCTTACTTGGGCGAACCGCCTCCCGGATTCTGGTCACCATCTCAGCGACGACTTTAGATGTCACCATATCACGCCTCCATTTCCACTTCCACAGAATGTGCCGTGGTCATATTCTAAATGAGAACCGCTTAACTGTCAATTGCCCTCTGTGCAGAACAGTGGTACACTATTGGCCGCCATCGGATCGTAGAACGGCGGATTACAAGACAACAACGGATGCTCTGAACATCAAACAAAGGAGTGTGCAAATGCCCAAGTTCCCTGTCGAGCCATTCAAGATCAAAGTCGTCGAGCCCATCCACCAGACCACCCGCGCCGAGCGGGAGGAGATCCTGCGGCGGGCCGGCTACAATATCTTTGGCGTGCGCGGCGCGGAAATCTACATTGACCTGCTGACCGATTCGGGCACGGCGGCGATGTCCGACAACCAGTGGGCCGGGATGATGCTCGGCGACGAGAGTTACGCCGGCTGCCGCAACTTTTTCAACCTGGAGAAGGCGATCCAGTCCATCACCGGTCTGCGCTACTTTGTGCCCACCCACCAGGGCCGCGCCGCCGAGAATGTGCTGTTCGCCTGCACGGTCAAGCCGGGCCAGTCGGTGCCCAGCAATATGCACTTTGACACCACCCAGGCCAACGTCATCGCCCGGGGCGGCGATCCGGTCAACCTGCTGGTCGAGGAAGGACTCGATCCTACCAGCCGCGCGCCCTTCAAGGGCAACATAGACGTCGAGAAACTGGAAGCGTTCATCCAGCAGACGGGGCCGGAGAACATTCCGCTGGGGATGTTGACGGTGACGAACAATGCCGGCGGCGGTCAGCCGGTCTCGATGGCTAACATCCGCGCCACCGGTGAGGTGCTCCACCGCTATGGCATCCCTTTCTTCCTCGACGCCTGCCGCTACGCCGAGAACGCCTATTTCATCAAACTGCGCGAGCCAGGCTACGCAGAGACGCCCGTCATTGAGATCACCCGCGAGATGTTCTCCTATACCGACGGCTGCACAATGTCGGCCAAGAAGGACGCGCTGGTCAACATCGGCGGCTTCCTGGCGATGAACGACGAAGAGTTATACCGGCGCGTGTGTCAGGAACTGATCCTGCGCGAAGGGTTCCCCACCTACGGCGGGCTGGCGGGGCGCGACCTGGAGGCAGTGGCGCGTGGGTTGTGGGAAGGAGTGGACGAGCAATACCTGGCCTACCGCATCGCCCACACAAAGTACCTGGCCGACCGGCTGATGGAAGAGGGCATCCCCATCCTGGAGCCTGCCGGCGGCCACGCGGTTTACGTGGACGTCAAGCGCTTCCTGCCGCACATCCCGCAGCGCGAACTGCCCGGCCAGGCGCTCACCTGCGCGCTGTACCTGGAAGGCGGCATCCGTGGGACAGAGATGGGCAGCGTGGCATTTGTCCGTGAGGACCCGGAGACGGGCGAGGACATTTATCCAACGCTGGAATTGGTGCGGCTGACGCTCCCGCGTCGGGTCTACACCCAGGCGCACCTGGACTATGTGGTGGAGGTCTGCCAGCGCCTCTACGAGAAACGCGACCAGATTCGGGGCATGCGCTACACCTACGCGCCGGCCATCCTGCGCCACTTTACGGCACGGTTCGAGCCACTGTAGGTTGGCCGGCAGACAGTTGAAAACCCGGATGCCTTGTGGTATACTGACCCTACAAGCATACGCGAGGCCCGTTCCTACAGAGTGTGCTCCAAATGCTCTGGCCAGTCACCGACCAAGCCAGACTCGTTTGAAGGAGAGTGGTATGTCAACCTATGTAGCGACAGCCGATCAGGTATTGGTACTCCTGCGACAGTTGCCACCGCGTGAGCAACTGCGGGTGGTAAGCAAGGCCCTGCCAGCATTGGAAAAAGAATTGTTTGTCCATCCACGACCGCGCAAGTCGCTGCGCGGCCTGTGGCGGGGCCTGACAATTGGGGAGGAAGAGATCGCAGAGATTCGTCGAGAAATGTGGGAGCACTTTGGTGAGCGGGAGTTCTAATTCAATGGACGCTGTAACAGACACCCACGGCCTGATATGGTACCTGCAAGATGATCCCCGGCTGGGGCCGCAAGCATCCAAGTTCTTCGATTCCTGCGATGCCGGAGAGTTGATCATCTACATCCCCACGATCTGCGTGGTGGAGATCATCTACCTGCAGGAAAAAGGGCGCATCCCGGCTGACCTCAAAAAGCAACTGGACGCAGAACTGCAAAGCGGGACTACTGGCCTTGCTCTTTTTGATCTTACGGGAGGAGTGGCCGACGCAATCTCTCGAGTTCCGCGCAGTCAGGTTCCAGACATGCCCGACCGCATCGTTGTGGCAACAGCACTGCACCTGGGTCTTCCAGTCATCAGCCGTGATCGAAAGATCCGGCTTTCAAGTGTCAGGGCCATCTGGTGAACGGATGGCCGGCTGGCGCACGACCGGTTGGCCTCAGTGCAATCAGTGCCTTCAGCGATTCAGTGGTTCAGGTGAATCACGGCAGCGCGAATCTCGTCCCTGGAGGGAAAATGGGTAATGTACGCCAGGAACATACGATCCGTACCGGAGGATGAAAAGTGGGAGTTCAGGCTATCACACTAAACCTACCCAGAACAGTCTACAGGCGAATTCAGCGGGCAGCGGAAAAGGCGCGACGACCGGTTGATGAGGTGTTGGTCGAAGCGGTCACGGCCGTCGCCCCGGTGATGGATACCGCGTCGGAGAAACTACGAACGGCACTGGCGCAGATGGCCTATCTCAACGACGCAGCCCTGTGGCAAACCGCCCGGGCGACAATGCCCGCCAGGCAGCGGAAGCGCCTCGAAGCACTGCACCATCAACAACAGCGTCAAAGGTTGACAGCCAGGGAACAGGCTGAAGAACAGACCTTGCTGGCACTCTACCGCGAAACGCTGCTCGTCAGGGCGCAGGCGGCGGTGCTGCTGAAACAGCGCGGGTATGACATCTCCGACCCACAAACTGACTGGCAAAGACTAGAGGCAATGACAGACGAGGAAATAGACTACTCTGACATTCCGCCACTCGACGACGATTTTTTCGCCCGCGCCACGCTGAGACTACCCGACCAGCCAAAAGTAATCGTCACCAGTAGGGGACACAGCCACGCTGGGCCACAAGTCAAACGTGCCAGGCGCCTGAGCGGCGCCTGGCACGTGGAAGGCGGAACACTACAACGGATAGGGACAGAAGCGGAAGGAAGCGCGCTCACGCAGACGATACGGTTCTGCAAAGCAAAAGCGCCGGGTCAGCCCGGCGCCTTCGGGACGGTTCGCATCCCCTTGCCTGATAAGCATCAATAATATAGCATAAAGATGGGATTTTGTCAAATCGGCGGAGCGGAGAGGACTCGAACCCCATGCCCGAAGGCAACCTTTGCTTATCAGGCAAGGCCCCACACCTGTGGAGTTTCCGCTCCACCGATGTAGATTATACCCCTGTCGGTAGGAAAAGCAAGTGTGCAGAACCAGCGCCGGGCACTATGTTTCTCCAGAAACAGTCCGCCGGATCACGGCGGCGCGAATCTTGTCACCGGAGGGAAAACGGGTATAATCGCGGTGGCACGCTAGAAATGCGGGCCTCGAACCACTGAGGCACTGAATTCACTGATGACACTGATAAATGCTCACCGTTCAGTGAAATTCAGTGCCCTCAGCGCTTTAGTGATTCGAATTGGAGCCACAGCCCATTGGAGAATACAGGAGTTGAAGTGAACCTACGCAAACCATTCAGCAGACTGATCGTCCTCACCTTGCTACTCCCGGCCCTGCTGACCGGCAATCCCACGCCGATGCAGGCAGCCTCGGCGACACTGGACGCGCCGACGATGGCACACAAAACGCCGGACTGCACCGGCGCCAACCTGACCCAGGCGGAACCGGCGCTGCCTGACCAGGCACGAATCTACGTGGACCACGACGCCACCGGCGCGAACAACGGCGCCTCGTGGAGCGACGCCTGCACCGACCTGCAAGACGCCCTGGACGCCGCCACCGGCGGTGACGAAATCTTGGTCGCCGAGGGCATCTACACGCCGACCGCCGGCATCACCCGCACAGCGACTTTTACGCTGGTGAACGGCGTGGCGCTCTACGGCGGCTTTGCGGGCACGGAGACCGCCCGCGACCAGCGTGATTGGGAGGCTCACGTCACCGTCCTCAGCGGCGACCTGGACGGGAGCGACACCACCGGCGCGAACGGCGTGGTCACCAACACGACCAACATCACTGGCAGCAACGCTTACCACGTCGTCACCGGCGGCGGCGTGACCGAGACCGCCGTGCTCGATGGCTTCACCGTCACCGGCGGCCAGGCGAACGGGCGTGCCTCCTACGACAACGGCGGTGGAATGTACAACGCCGACAGCAGTCCCACACTGACCAACGTCACCTTCAGCGGCAACTATGCCAGGGATGGCGGCGGGATGTGCAATGAGGACAACAGCAATCCCACGTTGACCAACGTCACTTTTAGCAACAACACGGCCGGGCAGCGGCGGCGGGATGTATAACTCGTCCGCGAGTAACGCCCGGCTGACCAACTGCATCCTGTGGGGCAACAGCGACGGCAGCGGCACCGGTGAGACGACCCAGATCACCAACGAGACCAGCGCCATCACCGTGACCTACAGTCTGATACAGAGCGCCACGGTTTACACCGGCACGGGGAACCTCAACGCCGACCTGCAGTTTGTCGGCGCCGATGATCTGCGCCTGCGCGACATCTCCCCGGCCATTGACGCGGGGGACAATGATGCTATCACCGTCACTTTTGACCTGGACGGCAACCCGCGCCGCGTGGACGTGCCCGACGTGCCTGACACCGGCAACGGCACTGCCCCCATCGTTGACATGGGCGCGTACGAAGCCTCTTTTTACAAGACCTACCTGTCGCTGGTGAGGCGCAGCGATTGACCCGCCAACAAAGGAGCCCGGCGCCTGCGAGGCGCCGGGCTCCTGAATACTGTGTCGCAGGAGACAGTCCCTCAGAACGTTTGGGGCTTAAAGCCGGGCGAGTTCAGCACCTCCATCACGTCTTCCCCAAAGCCCAATACGATCAACCCTTGCTTCTCGCCGTATCGCACCACGCTCTCGTCCACGTACAGAGAGGCAATAGCGCCGATGAACTTTTTATCGGCATATTCGGGAAAGAAATCGCGCGCTTCGCGCATCAGTTGCGCAAAATTCCGCACATCCTTTGAGTCCAGACTGCTCTTGGTCTCGTTGATCAGCACGTGCTCTCCACACGCCGCCACCACGTCGAACTCTTGTGAACGCCCTCGGTCAGCGGGATGTAGCCGTCGCACGCGCACCGCCATACTGTCCACGTGGCCGTCAGGGAAGCCTACGGTCTCGCGCAGGATGCGAGGAACGCTTGGGGCCACCAGGTCTTCGGCCATCGTGCCCATCTTGTTCGCCAACTCGCCCCACTTTTTGTTCAGTTCCTGCCTGGATTTGCGCATCTCTCGTGACGTCTGCTCAATTTGGCGTTGCGTCCGGTCAATCTGGCGATCCACCCGGTCAATGGTGTGCCACACTTGCGCCCTCAGCTCTTCCAGGTCAGTGACGTGCCGTTTTTCCGTCGTCTCGAACATTGGACTCCACCTGCCTTTCCCGGTAACTTGCCCGTATTATACCACACAACAGCTCTGGTTTCAACATGGCTTTGTGAAATCAGCGTTTAGCAGTCGGCAAAGGCTCCCGACTAACTTCGCAGCGTTGCCCCCAGTTCCCGCTCCAACCGGCGCACGATCTTGCCCCGCAGTTTGGCGACCTCCTTGTCGGTCAGCGTGCGGTCGTCCGCCTGGTAGGTGAGGCGGTAGGCCATACTCTTCTTGCCGGCCCCCACCTGCTCCCCCCGGTAGACGTCGAACAGCACGACCGAGCGCACGAGCGACTTGCCGGTCTGGGCGATGAGGTCGCGCACGCGCACCGCCGGCACGTCCTCGTCCACCACCACCGCCAGATCCTCGTACACCGGCGGGTTGGCGGAGATGGGTGTCATCGTGCGAGGCGCACCCCAGGCCGCCAACAGCCTGTCCAGGTCGAGCTCTAACGCGCAGACGGGTTGCTCCGGCAGGTCAAAAGCCTCCCGCGCCAGGGGATGCAATTCCCCCATCACGCCCACCACATTATCGCCGATGCTTACCTGCGCACACCGGCCCGGATGGAAGGCTGGGTGCTCGCCCGGATCGAACGTCCCTTCCAGCCCCAGCCCCGCCAGCAATGTTTCCACCACCCCCTTGAGATCGTAGAAACCCAACGGCGCGCAATCTTGCCCCGCCAGCCACGAGCGGCCCTCCCGCGGGCCGGTCATCACGATGGACAGCAGGAGCGGTTCGTCGGGCAGCGTCTGCCCCTCCACCGGCCGGTAGACTGCGCCGACTTCAAAGATGGTCACGCAGTCGAGGAAGCGCAGGTTTTCGCGTGTGGTGTCCAGCAGGGACGGGAGCAGCGTCTGCCGCAGATAGGCCCGCTCGGCCGAGAGAGGGTTGCGCAAGCGCAGGTAGGGGCGACCCTTCGTGGTCGCCCTGCGACCCTTCGTGGTCGCCCTGCGACCCTTCGTGGTCGCCCTGCGACCCTTCGTGGTCGCCCTGCGACCCTCCGCGGTCGCCCTGCTGGACTCCAGTTTTCCCTCATCCTCGACGTTCACCAGCGAATAGGTGATCACTTCATCCAGGCCACAGCCGACCAGCAGGTCACGCACGCGCTCGGCCGCCTCCAGGCGGGGATTGGCCCGCTGCGGCGGCAGTTCGTCGCGCAGAGAAGTCGTCGGGAAACGGTCGTAGCCCCACACGCGCCCCACCTCCTCGGCCAGGTCCACGGGAAGCGTGACGTCAGGGCGGTGGGAGGGGATGGTGACCTGGTGACTTGGTGACTTGGTGACTGGTGACTGGGTGACTGGTGACTGGGTGACTGGGTGACTGGGTGATTGGGTGACTTGGAATTCGAGGGAGGTGAGGATGCGGACGATTTCGCCGGTTGGGATTTCGATGCCCAGGATGCGGTTGACCTGCGCCGGGGCCAGTTCGATGGTGCGCAACGGCTGTTGGCCGGGGTACAGGTCGCCGATGACCGGGACGCCGGCGCCGCCGCCCAGTTCCGCCATCAGGTGGGCCGCCCGCGCTGCCGCTTTCACCGTCAACTCTGGGTCCACCCGCCGCCCGAATCGGGTGCTCGATTCGCTGACCAGTCCCAGCAGGCGGGAGGTGCGGCGGACGTTGAGGAAGTAAAAGTTGGCCGCTTCCAGGAGAATGTCGGTCGTTGCCTCAGTGACTTCGCTTTCCAGGCCGCCCATCACGCCGGCCACGGCCACGGGGCCGCCCCCGTCGGTGATGAGCAACATCTCCTCGTCGAAGGTGCGCGAGATCCCGTCGAGCGTCTTCATCTGCTCGCCGGGGCGGGCGCGGCGCACGATGATTGCTGGTTGGTTGCCGCCGAGCCCTTCGGCTTCCCTTCGACCACGCTCAGGGCAAGCGCTCAGGGCAGGCCTGGGGCGCAGAAGGTGATAGTCGAAGGCGTGCAGCGGTTGCCCTAACTCTAACATGACATAGTTGGTGACGTCCACGATGTTGTTGATCGGGCGCATCCCGGCGCGGTGCAGCCGCGTCTGCATCCAGAAGGGCGAAGGGCCCACCTTCACGCCCCGGATAAAGGCCGCCGAGTAGCGCGGGCACAGGTCGGGGTCGGCGATCTCTAGCACCAGAAAATCCGGCGTGGGGGTCAGTTCTGTCGGGTGGCGGTCCAGCACTTGTAGCGCGTCCCGCCTGAGCGACACGTCGAGCAGCGCCGCCACCTCGCGGGCGACGCCGACGACCGAGTACAGGTGAGCGAAAGGCCCTTTGATGTCGAATTCCAAGACGGCGTCGCCCAGGTACTCGGCCAGCGGCGTGCCCACCGGCGCGTCGTCGGGCAGGTAGATGATGTCCACGTGCTCGTCGGAGAGGCCCAGTTCCTTCTCGGAACAGACCATAGCCCGGGAAGAGACGCCGCGAATCTTGCTTTTTTTCAGTTTTCTGATGCGCGGCTCCTCGGCGTAGGGGTCCCAGAGACGGGCGCCCTCCATCGCAAAGGCCACCTTGAGGTGCAGGTCGTCCTGACCTCGGAGCGGCAGCAGGCTGGGAGGCCCCGACACGACGACCTCCGTCTGCGGGCCGCCGTACTCCACCTCGGCCAGGACCAGCCGGTCGGCGTTGGGGTGGGTGCGCACGGCGTGGATCTCGCCCACGACGATTTTCTCTGGATCCCACTCCAGTTCGGCCCCCGGCAGGCCAATGTACTCGACCGTCTCCACCTCCAGCCCGGCCAGCGTCAGCCGCTCGGCCAGTTCGGGGATGGGGAGGGCGATGTCCACATAGTCTCTTAGCCAACTTGTAGGTACTCGCATTTTTCGGGTCTCCTGTTCATTGTTTAAGGAACTCTGAGTCCAGCGTGATAAGGTCGCCTACAGGGATGCCATTTTCGACTGCGGGCAGACGTGACCCGTCAGCCCAGAAATACACACCGACTCGGATTTCGTAGCCATCCGGCGGTAGCACGAGAGCATGCTGGCTGGGGACGATGTCCCCTGCCCACCAGGCGCTGGTCGGATAGTTCTGGTCACTGCCCAGGCCGACGTCACCCTGAGTGATCAACTCACCGGCCTCGTTGATCACGTGCACGAACACCGAATAGTCCAACTCGGGATGCTGTACGGCTTGCCAGTAAAATGTTATCGTGACGTTACGTTGATCGGATGCTTCTGCGCGTTCCATTCGGTAGCCCAGCAACCGTATCCGTTCGCCAAAAGTGACGTCGGAGCGATGGGGCAAGGTCCAGACCTGCCACTTGGCCAGGGCGGGGGTCGTGTATAACGGTCGGATCACCCAGATCGGCGCCGCAATCGAAAGAAGCAACAACCCTGCTCCCACCACGATTGATACGATGGGCGCCACTCGGTTGGATGTCAGATTCCACAGCCCTGCCGCCAGCAGTGTGCTCAACGCGGCAACGGCAGGGAACAGGTAGCGTCCCTGGTACCAGGAATCGTTAAAGACAAAGATACTCCGGAACTGGAACGCTTCCTGCAGCAGTGGAAAGAGTGCCAGGGAGATCAGGCCAAACAATTGGGCCCCACTCAGCGAGCGATGCCGGCGTCGCCAGAACCATATCCCCCAGCCCACGAGGCTCAGGCCACACAAGACCAGCAGCAACGGATAGACCCATCCTGGCGTTGAGATCGTCATCCACCCAAAACGGGCCCAGTATGACTGGAACTGCGTGGTGAAGAACCTGCACACGTCGTCCCACCTGACCCTGCTGTTACGCTGCACGACCGCCCAGTTCGCCAGGAAGGTCTGCCAGCCCAGGGGGTCGCCGTATAGCGCCCAGTTGCGCACGAACCACCACCCGCTCACCAGTAAGAATGTCACTCCCAACGGAAGAGCGCCGCGCCATGGCAGGCCCCACGAGTGGTGGCGCACTGCGCACAGCAGGAGCAATATGCCGGCCACGAGCCCCACCACGAAAGCGCTGGGTTTGGAAAGCACAGCCAATCCGCACCATACGCCGGTCAACGCCCATCCTTGCCATCGTGGCGGCCTTTCGAGCGTGCGTATCAATTGCCATAAGGCCAGCGTACACGTCATTGCCGTCATTCCGTCCAGGCTGACACTGCCGCTGACGAACAGGAACTGAGGGTTGAATGCGGTCAGCGCAGCCGCGAGCAGGGCCAGCCCTCGAGTCTCAGGAAAGACACGGCGCGCGATGGCATAGGTGAACACTACCGTTACCGCGCCGGTCAGTATTGAGACCCACCGCGCCAGATGCGCCGCCAACGCGATGCCGCGGTAGGGAAAGGTCTCGGCTGTGTGGTGGAGGGCGGCGTTATGCTCCGACCCGCCCTGCCCGGCCCAGACGAAGCCTGGATTGCGTTGGTAGGCTCCCGTAGTATCATTCAAGTCCGCCACGCTGCCGACCAGTGCCGCGACCACGTAGTACAGCGGAGGCTGATGCGCCTCGTCGAGCACCCCCATCTGCTGCACTGGCAGAGAGCGTGTCCTGACGAGGTGAGCGACGTAGGCGAAATGCGCCACCTCGTCGGGTGCTTCCCACAGCGGCACGGTCACACTGTACACCACACCCAATACCACGAACACGGCAACGAGCAGCACGATAGGACGCTCAGACTGCCACCACTGTACCATAACGTAAATCCTAGAACTGCCGCAGGAACCGCAGGTCGTTCCCGTAGAACATGCGGATGTCGTCAATGCTGTATTTGAGCATGGCCGGCCGCTCGACGCCCATCCCGAAGGCGAAACCACTCCACTCGTCGGGGTCGTAGCCACCGTTCTGCAGTACGACCGGGTGCACCATTCCCGCCCCACCGATCTCCAGCCAGCCGGAGTATTTGCACACCCGGCAACCTTCACCGCCGCACAGGATGCAATCCATGTCAGCCTCAATGGAAGGTTCGGTGAAGGGGAAGTAAGAGCCCCGGATACGGATACGACGCTCCGGCCCGTAGAGTCGTCGCGCAAACTCGGTCAGCGTGCCGATGAGGTCGGTCATCGTGATAGCGTGCCCTATCGCCAGCCCCTCCACCTGGTAGAACTGGTGCTCGGAGCGGGCGGTGACCTGCTCGTAGCGATAGCATTTGCCGGGCAGGATGACGCGGATGGGCTCGGGGCAGCGCTCGCGCATCACTCGGATCTGCCCCGGCGAGGTGTGCGTGCGCAGCAAGACCTCATCGTCAATCCAGAAGGTGTCCCACATATCGCGGGCCGGGTGGTGGGGCGGCATATTGAGCAGCCCAAAGTTCAGTTCGTCGGTCTCGACGTCAGGGGCCTCGTAGACCTGGAAGCCCATCTCGGCAAAGATGGCGTAAATCTGGCGCAACGTCTGGGTGGTGATGTGCAGGTGGCCGGGGCCGGTGGGCCGGCCCGGCAAGGTGACGTCAATCGCGCTCTCTTCCAACTCGCGCTCCATCTCTGCCCGGCGTAACACCTCGGATCGCGTCTGGTAGGCCTCCTCCAGCGCCACTTTGGCCTCGTTGGCGGCTCGTCCGAAGGCCGGTCGTTCCTCCTTCGGCAGTTCCCTGACGGAGCGCAACATCAGCGTCAGCGCGCCCTTCTTGCCCAGGTAGCGCCTGTGCCACGCGGTCAGCGCATCTTTACCCTCGGCTGCGTCCAGCGCGCCCAGGGCTTGTTTTTCCAGTTGACTCAATTGGTCTAGCATCAGCATCTCCCTTATTCAATATCCAGAACGACAAACGCCCTCGCCCCTGAGGACGAGAGCGCGTTTCTCCCGTGGTACCACCCCCACTTGGCTCCTGATGATGGAGCCCACTCATTTCACCGGCGGCACTCCTGGGTGCGACCGGCTGCCCCGTTAACGCTCTTTCAGTATCCTCACGCGGATCGAAGGGGTGAAACCACGGGCACCCGCCTCTGTCTCCCTGTCGGTCTTCCTCCGCCTACTCCTCTCCGTCGCGGCCTTTCCGGTAATCAGTTGTGGCTGGCATTATGCCGCAAAAGCCATTTTTTGTCAAGCCACGCCGTGCCTCTATGCCTCCGGTGCATTCTGTCTCGTCTTGCTGGAGCGCCACTATCCCAAACCTGTCCTGAGCTTGTCGAAGGGTTGGTCAACGTGATTGAGAACCCACTCATCCCGCTGACCAACAACACGGTGGAACTGGTCAATCGCCGCTTTGACCAGCATTATCAGAACATGTGCGACTTCGATGGCATTGAAACGGCGCGGAAGTATCTGCATCTGTTTGAGCGGTGTCCTGAGCTTGTCGAAGGGTTAACCTATCGCTTCACTCCTTTCGCCAAAGACAACCGGACAGTGGAAGGACGAAAACTGGACATTCGCGGCAAATGTCCCCTGGAGCTGGCTGGCTACGACATCAGTCACATGCCCATTGCCCGAGTCGTGCGGGGACAATTGCTCGGATGGCCGCCCGGAGCTCTACGGGGGCTTGTCCCATAGGCGCAACGCTCCCCAATCTCGACTTGCCAAACAGCGCACTCTTTGTTATAATCTTTAGTGTACGGGGCGTGGCGCAGCTTGGCTAGCGCGCTACAATGGGGTTGTAGAGGCCCCGGGTTCAAATCCCGGCGCCCCGACAGATGAGGGTGCCCCAAACTAAGGGCACCCTCTATTTGTATGACGTTGATCCGGCTGGCGGTTGCTTTGGCAAGTGTGTCAACGAAATTGTTGGGGGTTTCGAATAGCCGTTTGGCGAGCGCATCAGCAAGTGGGTCGAGAAGGGCTCCGGGATTCCCAGAGAATCCTCTGACAATTGCATCCAAAGTAACGTCAGAAGACAATTTCTCGGGGTCAGTAAGTGCCGCAATGTGCTTTCTTACGTTGTCTAACTTGAGCTTACCGTAGATCTTTTCAGTAGTTGTGAGGCTGTCATGCATCAGGTTCTGGGATATAGCCTTCGCTGCTGCTATACTGGTGGCTCGCTCAAGTGCAAAGAGTGCATGGCCATGTCGCAGGCTGTGTGGTGGTAGGTAAGGGATGCCTGCGCGGTCACACAGCGATTCAAGCCCTTTAGCAACTGCAGATCTTCTATTTTCTCCAGCCCTTGTTTTGCCGGTGAAGTTCATCCCATCTCTACTCAGCGTGGCGTACCAAAGCACATCGGGTGGCAACTGAGCACGAACCAGTCTGTCCCACCGTGCTACTATTTCGAGCAAATTAGGGATGTTGAACAGGGCAGTGAGCAAGATGCCTCGAACTCGGGCCCAAATCCCAGGACCAGCGCCGCGTCGTGCAGGTGCTGGATGGCTGCATCCGAGTTTGCGGCCAGGCATGGAACCGCCCCCGCTGCCTGGTAATGTTGGAAGGCCAGGTAGGCCATCTGAGCCGCAACGTAACGGCTGCCTCTCGTCTCTCGACCGGGGCAATGTGGCCGGCCTGAACTTTGTTCCCTTCGACTTCCAGGATCACTTCCCCATCTCCCTCGCCTGCTGGAGTGCCCGCTCCTGGCGAGCCTCGAACTCCGCGCCCGAACGGATCCAGACCCGGTTCTCCGGCACCAACCCGCGGGCCACCAACTCCTCGCCCAGCACGTGGGTCAAGTCGTAGTCGTTGATGTCCATCAGGTCGTCGAGCGCCAGCAGGGGGTCGACGTCGTCGGGCACTATGGTCTCACCACGCGCCCGCTCCAGGGTCTCGGTCCACCCCGGCTCCATCTCCTGGTCAGGATACGCCCTGGCGTACAGGCTTTCGTAGTCGAGGCCCAGGCGCTGGGCCAGGGTAGAAGCCAGCAGATGGATACACTCGTCCGTCCGTCCATCACAGCCGTAGCCCTGAACGTAGGGACGCGATGAACACGATGTCCACTGACGCCGAGACCCGCCATTCCCGGTAGCCTCGCAGTGAATGTACTTCACCCATCCACCGGGAAGCCGTTGGGCTCTCTCGGCGACGCGGTCTAATTGCCCAGGATTTACCAGGGCGAGCAAGTTCTGCTTTGCCTCGACGATCGTGAGGCGGTAGTGCCGCTCCACGATCGTCTCTCCGCAGCAGTTTTCCCACTGGTCGGTGTACAGCAGTTCGAAAACCTTGCTGGTCAGGTCCGCGATGTTACGGCACTGCCTTCCGTCGTGTGGCATCTTCTTCTCCCTTCCGAATCGATAGACTACACGCGAGACACATGCCCAGGTCGGGGCGGTAATCGAGAAACCTCCCGCACTGGGGACACCACTCGCGCCCTAGTTTACGCGCCAATCTCCGGCCCAGTTCGGTGTCGCTCATGCGGGCCAGGCTGTAGCACGTCCGTCCATACGCGTCCTCGAATGGCACGTAGAAGCAGGTCCAGGCCCGGATGTTACCGGCCCCGGCCCGCCGCGCTGCTCGGTAGCGGTGATGGCCGTCCAAGATCAGGTACCGGGGATTGTCCGGCGTGACGCCAGCCACGGAAATAGGCGGGAACGGCGAACCGTCCCGGTACATCTCGGCGTATCGCCGTACCCATCTCGGGTATTGCTCGTTCTCGCTCACTTCCAGGGCATCCAGGGGAACCTCGATCAGTTCATCGTAGAAGCCGCAGTCGTCCACCCGGAAAGTACGGCTGTCCAGGTGGGCAATCGTCCAGAAGTCGCTCATCTCACCTCCATCTGGCGTGTCTGAGAGCAAATGAAAGGGACGATGGAGTTCTGCTACCAATTCCATCGCCCCAGGCGCCGACGCAAGGATGGGTTTCCTCTCTATGGCGTCGGCCAAGTCATCGTGTTTGGGATAACGTCTGTAGTTGGGATAATTCGAGGGTAGTGCCGCTTGACATCCTACGACTGCTCTGGTATTATATGTCTGAGGTAGAACACTCGTGCTACTACCTGATAGCGGTTCTGATTCTTGGTGAGACAGACGGCAGCGGGTTGGATGAGGAGAAACAGGATGCGCAAGAAACTGGAGTTTCAGGCAGATAGGATCGAGGCGGTGCTGGCGTTGCACAAGGTGCCGGCACGGGTGACCGGCGGCACGGTGACGCCCCGCTGGGTGCGCTTCCAGGTGTTGCCTGCCGTGGGGGCCAAGATCTCCAAGATCAAGAACTTGAGCGAGGAACTAGCGGCCGCGCTGGACGCGCCCAGTTGCCGGGTGTCCCGGCGTGGGGCTGCCGTGGCCGTCGAGGTGCCACGCGACGATCCCCAACCCGTGCGCCTCCTACCCCTCTACCGCCAACTCACCGGGGAGAATGAAGAAAGAAGAGGGAAGAATGAAGAAAGAAGAATGGAGACCAGAGATTCTGCATTCTCTATTCTCCATTCTTCCCATTCTTCCCCCATCCCACCGGTGACTGCAATACTGGGCCTGGCCGAGGATGGCGCACCCTTGCTCGTTCGGTTGCCATCCCCCGACGTGGCTCACGTCCTGGTGGCAGGGACGACCGGCTCGGGGAAGACGGTGCTCCTTCAGACGATGATCCTCAGCCTGGCGATGACCAACCCTCACCAGAACCTCGCGCTGGTGCTGATAGACCCGAAAGGCCACGCCTTCGGCCTCTTCGAGGGGCTCTCACACCTGGCACGCCCGGTCATCCGCGAGGTAGAGGAAGCGACCGAGGCACTCCAGAGCCTGGTGCGCCTGATGGAGAGGCAGGGCCTCTCCACCTCCCGGTTCGGGGAGGGAGGGTCCCAAAGGCGAGGACAGCCGCATCCTTCGCCTTCGCGCTTCGGCCGATGCCTCAGCGGAGGCCTCGGGCCAAGCGTGGTGGTCGTGATCGACGAGTTGGCCGATCTGTTGATGGTGGGTGGAAAGGCGGCGCAGCGCGCACTGACCCGGCTCACGCAGCGCGGGCGTGAGGCCGGCATCCACGTCGTCGCAGCCACTCAGAAGCCGACGGCGGCTGTGCTGGGCCCCCTGGTCAAAGCCAACTTTCCGGTACGGCTGGTGGGGCGAGTGACCAGTGTGGAGGATGCACGCACGGCCACCGGCTGGAGTGGCACGGGAGCCGAGCGGTTGCTGGGCCGGGGGGACTTCCTGGCCGTGGCCGAGGGACGGGTGACGCGCTTTCAGACGGCCCACGTCTCACCGGCCGAGATTCGGGAGGTGGTGAGGAGGATGGAGAATACTTCGACTGGGCTCAGTACAAGTGGAGGGTGGAAGGCAGGAGTGTAGGGATGGACGAGAGGCAGAATCGCAACGGCGGCTGGAGCCGCCTAAAGATCTTTGCCGGACTGGTGGTGATGGCGTTCGCCGTGACGCTGGCGGTGATCGTCGGCAACCGGCTGAGTGACGAGGCACTGGCGGTGCTGGCCGGGGCGGTGTGCGGCGTGGGGGCAGCCATCCCCACCAGCCTGCTCGTCGTCGCAGTCACCCGCCGGCGCGACGAGCGACGAGACTTCGGCTGCGCTCAGGACAGGCCCAGTCGAGCCACGCAGCCATCCATGCCGCAGGGGGTGTATCCGCCGGTGGTGGTGGTCACACCGCCGGGTGGGCAGCAACAGCCTGGCGCCTGGAACGCGCTCCCACCCTCGGCGACGATGCCAATACAGCGGCACTTCACGGTGGTGGGAGGATTGCCGGTAGATGTGGGGGCGATGCCTCCTGCGTAAGATTGTCCTATCGGGCGATGTGTGCTATAATTTCAAAGAGAGGTCGGGCTTTGGTGTCTCGGCCTCAGGGAGAGGTGATGAACACGATGGCTCCTGAGTTGATGCTGATTGACCGCCAGGCGGTGCAGAGAGAACTGGGACGGGTCTTTGACCGGTCCACCACACGGGTGCTGGTGAACGTACTGGATCGGGTGGCGGCGCAGGTACACGCGGCCGGGGTGACGCGGTCGGATTTTCACGCCCTGCAAGCGACGATGCGAGAACTGGCCGCAGCCCAGGAGCGCACCGAGGCGACGATGCGGGAACTGGCCGCAGCTCAGGCGCGCACTGAGGCGGCGTTGGAGAAACTGGCCGCAACTCAGGAGCGCACTGATGAGCGGCTAGGCCGGCTGGAGGAAGGCCAGGCTGCGCTGCAGAAAGACGTAACTGTGCTACAAAAAGGCCAGGCTGCGCTACAAAAAGGCCAGGCTGCGCTACAAAAAGGCCAGGCTGCGCTACAAAAAGGCCAGGCCAGTATGCAAGACACCCTGGGAGCCGTCAAGGGCCGCCAACTGGAACTCACCTACAAGGAGCGAGCCGGGACATACTTTGGGCCCCTCCTGCGCCGTGTGCGTGTCCTCTCCATCACACAGATCGAAGATGACCTGGAAGCCCACCTCTCCGTCGAAGAGTTCCGAGACCTGCTGAATTTGGACCTGTTGGTCAGGGGGCGGCCGCGCCACTTGCCCGACGCTCCCCAGGTCTGGCTGGCGATCGAGGTCTCAGGGGTGGTTGACCGGCACGACGTGGAGCGGGCAGTGCGGCGGGCCGGACACTTGAGCCGGGCGGGTTACGTATCTGTGCCTGCCGTGGCGGGTGAGCGGGTCACCGAAGGGGCCAGATCGCTGGCTCAGGTGGAAGGGGTACTGCTGGTGCTGGATGGGCGGACGGATTTCTGGGAGCGGGCCCTGGAGCGGGTATTTGAGGTGAACAACTGACCTACCAGAACGTGCTTCCTGGAACCGCCGGCCCGGCCGGGGCACACACCCCTGGCCGGGCCGGTTATTTCCTCACTCCCACCCCACCCGCTCCATCTCCGCATTGTCGCAGGGAGCACGGCCCACCTTGGCCATGTCCACCCACTGCCCCTTGACCCGGATGCGCACCACATCGGCCGTAAAGTCGGTGTTGGTGCCGACGATGGTGTCGTTCGACATCAGCGACGAGCCGACACCGTAGGAATCGGCCGGCACGCCCAGATGCTCAAAGCGGCGGATGCGCTCGGGGTTAAAGCCACCGGAGACGACGATCCTGACGTTGCGGCAGTATTCCTTCGCCCGCTCCTCCCACTCCGGCGGCAGGCCCCAACTCTCCCAGGCCCGGTTCAGCGCCTCCCGCACGATAAAGACCAGCCGTGGGTTGACACCCAGGTCCAGTTCCGGGGCGCCCAGCGGTGGCACGGCCACGTCACGGACTGAGCGGGAGGTGTCGAGCCGCACGCCGTAGAGGACATACTTGCGGGCCTGCTCCTCGTTCCCGGCGTCCATCAACTCCCGGTAGCAGTCGAACATGGCCTTGAGCGTGCGCAGGCTGCCGGTGACGTTGTCGTTGTTAAAGTCCACCAGCGCAATGCGGGAGACCTGGGGAGGGAGCGTGGAGGCGAAGGCGACCATCGCGGCGGCAATGTCGCCCAGGAAGCAGGCGATGACGGCGTGAGGGACGGTGCCGATGCCCGTGCTCCCCCAGTAGTCGCCCTGCGCGTCGGTGGAGACCAGCGACGGGGTATGCTGGCCATAGTCGTGGTTGAAACGCTGCACGGCGACGTCGTAGGCATAACCGTCGGCGGCCTGCACCTCGTGGGCGTCGAAGCGAGCGGGGAAGAAGAGCACCGGCTTGCCCCGCGCCGCCACCATGGTCTCGTAGACGTTGGTGGCGATGCGGCTGGCCCGGCTGAACGCGCCCAGGATGGGCGTCTCCAACAGGGCAAAGTCCCGGTAGCGCCCCCGAATTTTCATCACCGGCTGCACAAAGCGCGGGTCGCCTCCCCCGGCGTTGCCCTTGGGTGGATAATGCACCACCGCGCCGTCGTGCATCACCCAGACCCCCAATTGGCCGCAGGTCTCGACGAAACCGCCATCCTCGTCCAGGTAGCCGGTGCAGTGGCGCAGCATCGTCAACGCCTTGTCCAGCCCCACCACCACCGTCAGCCCCTTGCGGCGAGTGAAGACCTGCATCTCGACGGCCATATTCCCCACGTCCAGGTCGCTGATGTCCATCCCGATGTCGCGGGGGTACTGGCCATCGTACCGGTAGCCAGAGGCAGCCAGGGCAGTGAGCATGCGATGCACGTTCTCAAAGTACTTGTCAGAGTACCAGCCCCGGCGCATCCTCTCAACGTCCAATTTGAAAACAGTGTTGTCCAATCGTTGACGGTTGAAAATGGTCATTGGTGTGCTCCTTGGGTAGGCTCCTGGTCATTGGCCTCGGATGCATAAGATCATCATATCAGCGACACGCTTCCCTTGTGATCTAGTTATTCCTCAGAACCACTGGCAAATACACTCGATCATGATATGGTGGTGGCAATCTCCAGGTTCCATGAGATGATCCGATGTAAACATAGCCATCATGAGGATTCACTGATATAGACCAAGGTGTGAATTCCGAAT
>JADHWW010000094.1 GCA_016783285.1 Anaerolineae bacterium | reverse complement strand
AACCAAGCGGGTTACCTGTGGAGCCGCTCACATCCTTGGTTTCGATACGCTGCGCTACTCAACCAGCGGATGTTCGCTACGTTGTTCAGCCTAAGCTGCTATTTAAGACAGCGATACCCCACGTTATTGAGAAGATACCACCGGACGTTGTGGCGCAATTGGACCTGGCGGGGCTGCACATCGTCAAGGATTCCTTCGTTGACCCTGACCTGCGGGAGCACTTTACCGATCTGCTGTACCAAACGTGTCTACAGGACGGCCAGGATGCCTACCTCTACGTGTTGTTCGAACATAAGAGCCATCCGGAGCCGCTGGTCGCGTTCCAGTTGCTGCGCTACCTGGTGCGGATCTGGGAGCAGGTGCTCAAGCAAGGGCCGGTCAGCCACTTGCCCCCGATTGTGCCAGTGGTGGTGTATCACGGTGTGGAGACTTGGCGGATTGACCGGCGTTTTCGGGGTCTGTTTGTAGACCGGCCGGTGTTGATGGAGTACATTCCCGATTTTCGCTACCAATTGTGTGATCTCTCGGACTATAGTGACGAAGAGATCGCCGGCGAGGTGCTGTTGCAGGTCGCCTTGCTGATCTTGCTGATCTTGAAGCACGTGTTCGACGGTGACCTGAATGTGCGGCTGCCGGATGTTCTGTCCCTACTACGTGAACTGGCTCAAGCCAGGAGTGGTTTGGAGTATCTGGAAGTGGTGTTGCGCTATTTGGCGGTGGCGGCGCCTCACTTGAGCGACGAGGAACTGGAGCACGCGGTCGAGGAGGCTTTTCCCCAGATAGGAGGTGCATTGATGGCTACGATTGCTGAGAAGTGGGTTGAGCAAGGCATTGAGCGGGGCGTCAAACGTGGGATCTTGTACGAGGCGCGCGAGGCATTGTTCGATATTCTGGAGACTCGCTTCGCCATGCTATCCCCGGCCATAGCAGCAACCATCGCCGAAGTTGATGACCCCTCGCAGTTGAGGAAATTGCGCAAGCAAGCGCTTACGGTGACCTCACCGGCAGAGTTTGGGCGAGTGCTGGAAACGTATGCAGATGCCGGTGTCTCCGCTGCGTGAATCAACCCAGGTGTGGATTAGAGATGGAAGGACAAGAGGTTACGTTCACTGTTGACGAGGAGGGCGAGCGGCTGGACAAAGTCATCCCTGCTCACGTGCCGGATCTCAGCCGGGCGGTGGCGCAGCGGTTGATCAAGACCGGCGAGGTCACCGTCAACGGACGGCCCAGCAAGCCCAGTTACCGCGTGCAGGTGGGCGACGAGGTTCTCGTGCGCGTCCCGGCCGAGATGCCCGAGCCGGTCGCGCCGGAGGACATTCCCCTCGACATCATCTACGAAGACGATGCCCTACTGGTGGTGAACAAACCGGCGGGGATGGTCGTGCATCCGGCCTTTGGGCACACCAGCGGCACGCTGGTCAACGCGGTGCTGGGCCATTGTCCCCGCATCGCCGACGTCGGTGGGCCGGACCGGGCTGGCGTGGTGCACCGGCTGGACAAAGACACATCTGGCCTGATCATCGTCGCCAAAGACGAGGCGAGCCGCAAAGCGCTTCAACGCCAGTTCAAACGCCGCCAGGTCGCCAAGACCTATTTGGCGCTGGTCGAGGACCAGGTGCAGCCTCGGGAGGGAGTCGTTGATGCGCCGGTGGGGCGCGACAAGCGGCAGCGCAAAAAGATGGCCGTGGTGCGAAGCGGGCGCGAGGCGCGCACGCTGTACCGCGCCATCGAATATTTCCCCAACCACACGCTGCTGGAGGTGCGGCCCCACACCGGTCGCACGCACCAGGTGCGCGTGCACCTGGCCTGGCTGGGCTACCCGCTTGTGGGGGACACGGTCTACGGCCGCCGTCGCCAGCGGTTGCTCCGGAGCCGCCACTTTCTCCACGCTGCGCGGCTGTGCTTCACCCATCCCACTACGGGCGAAGAGATCGAGTTCGAGGCCCCGTTGCCGCCAGAACTGGCCGCTGTCCTCAAACGCCTTCGCACGAGTCGGTAAATTGGTAGATTAGTACATTGGTAGATTGGTGGACTGGCAGCCAGTTTCCCAATTTACCAATCTACCAATTTCCCAATTTCCCAAAAGGAGTATAACATGCGCGAAATCACTGTCGCAACAGCACAGATGGAGCCCGAACTGGGCCTGATGGAAGATAACCTGATCAAGATGAGCGAGTTCATCGCCCGCATTGCGACTGAACAGCCGGTGGACCTGATCGTCTTCCCGGAACTGATCACGACGGGATACGAAGTCGGGCCTCGTTTTCCCGAACTGGCCCAGCGTGTCCCAGGCCCCACGGTCAACCTCCTCGCTCAGCGGGCGAGCGAATTGGGCGTGCACGTTGCCTTTGGGATGGTCACCAAAAAGGAAAAGGTCGAGAGCATTCTGTATAACTCTGCCGTCCTGATCGGCCCTGATGGCGACCTCATCGGCCAGTATCACAAGATGCACCTGCGAGGAGAGGAGCGTATCGCTTTCCGCGCTGGCTACCGGCTCAATGCCTTCGAGACCGCGTTTGGCGCCGTTGGGTTGCTGATTGGATGGGACCTGGCCTTCCCAGAGGTGGCGCGAAGTTTGGTGCTGGAGGGAGCAGAGTTGCTGGTAGTGTGCGCCAATTGGGAAGAACCACACACCGGCGAGTGGAACGCCTATCTGCAAGCGCGGGCCTACGAGAACGCGGTCTTTGTGGCCGCCGCCAACCGGGTGGGAGAGGAGCCCTCGTACACCTTTTTTGGTCAGAGCAGCATCGTCGGCCCTCGTGGCAAGGTCTATGCCAGCGCGGACGAGGCCACTGAGGGATACGTCGTGGCGACCATTGACCTGGACGAGGTGCGGCAGGTGCGCGAGGAGACGCAGGTTCTACAGTGCCGCCAGCCATCGGCTTACCGGGCGGTCGTGAAGAGGTATTGATTGAGCCGCCACAGGCCGGAATCGCCGGCTACCAGGTGGTTTTGTGTCGCTCGTCTCGAGGGACGGAGCCTCGCCCAACACGCCCAAAAAGTCATAGGGGGAGAATTTTTCCGGCTTGCCGTCCAGCAGGAGAATGCGGTAACTGCTCCCTCCCGGTTCCTCGTACTCGTGCCACACCAGCGCCGCCTCGTCCAACCCCATCCAGCCGGCGAGGCGGGGTTCATCCGTCAGCTCTGCCTCCTCCATCTCCCACACCGTCATCGGCTCCCCATCGGGAAGGCGGACGGCCCGCAGGCGATAGACAAGGCCGGCAGGGTTGGGCTCCTACCCTTAGCTGAACCGTATTGGGGCAAGGTGGCCTTGCTCCTACTTGTTTACCGGTTGCGCACGACGAGCGGCAGGTAGACGCAATGACCGGCAACCGAGAGAGTGCGGCTGATAACCGCTTCTCCGCAGGCGTTCTGGCCCGTCAGGCACACGGTATACTTGCCGGTGGCAGTGTAGACGTGGGTCGCATACTGCCCGGTGGTCAGAATCCCGTCCCCGAACTCCCAGGTAAAGGTCACAACCCCGGCGTTCAGGTTCGCTGTGGCCGTGAACCACACGGGCTGGCTTACTTGAGGCTGCAAGGGCGCATAGTCTATGCTGACAGTGGTCACCGGCGTGCAATCCACCCAGGTGGTGTCGGTGACGATGGCATAGACGGACGGCTCGGCCTGGGACGTGGCGGTGACGAGAGCCACGGCGGACGCTTGATACAAAGCGGTGAGGGGCACACTGACAGTGACAACTATATCAGCCCCCACGCCGGGCGAGAGTGGCCCCACGGCCTGGGACGTAACCTCGACAGCCCAGCCGAGAGCACTGATGCCCGCCGCCAGGGTGTAAGAATCGGTCAGACGGCCGGTATTGGTCAGGCGGTGGCTGTAGGTGATCGGTTGCCTGGCCAGGGCCCAGCCGGTGCGGTCGGGGGCCAGGAGGACGGCATAGTCGGGCAGCCACTCGTCGGCGCCGATGTCGGGGATCTCACCGAAGGGGCGGCGGTGGCCGTCTATATCGTCATCCACGCCAGCCTCGACCCCGGCATCACGGGCGGCGCTGGCGGCGAGGATGTGATAATCCAGGCCGGTGGCATCCACAAAGGCCGGGTCGCCGGCGAGGGAGTTGGTGCCGGTGACGCCGGTGGGGTTGTCCCAGAACAGGGTCGTGTCCGCCGTGAGGGTGCAGGCCGTGGAGCCGGCCAGGCGAAAGGCGGTAGTGTTGCCGGCGGCGATGGTATTGGTCAGCGCGACCGTGATATTGTCCCCGACGGCCAGTCCATCCCCGTCGTTGTCGGCCAGGGTATTGTGAACCAGGCGAGCCTGCGGCGGTTCACCGGTCGTCGTCCCGCCCAGCCAGACGCCACCCCCTTCCCAGGGGGCCCAGTTGGCGGCGATGATGTTGTTGGTGAGGGTGAACGCTGTGCCTTTTAGCCACAGTCCGCCGCCATGTGAGCCAGTGGCGGTATTGGAGATGATGGTATTGCCTTCCAGCGTGAGGTTGCCGTTGTAAAATGCCAGACCGCCGCCGATGTGGGCGCGGTTGGCGTTCAGGGTGTTGCCCCGCACCAGTCCATCGCTGTCCCACAGGTACACGCCTCCGCCTCTGCCTGTTGTGGAAGTGGAAGTGTTGGCTGTGAAGGTATTGCCGTCGAGCACAATGCCATCGCTAAAAGTGGCGCAGAGCCCGCCGCCGCCCCACTTGGACGTGTTGGCGTGCAGGACATTGTCGCGGAGGGTAGCGTTGTTACTGCACCGCAGGTAAAGCCCTCCGCCGTTGTCGGCGGTATTGGAAAACACGATATTGTGTTCCAGCGTGACGTTGGGGGCCTGGTCCAGTAACATCCCGCCGCCAACCCCGGCGACGTTGCCAGAGATATGATTGGCGTTCAGGGTGGCAGTGCTGCTGTAGACATAGAGCCCGCCGCCGTGATGAAAGCCGCTCTGGGCGGTGGCGTCATTACCTACAATCTGGTTGTCCGTGATGACGACGCTGCTTTCCCACAGGGACAGGCCGGCGCCATACCCGTTGCCGTCGCAGGTCGGGCAGCGGATGCGGTTGCCCTGGAAGAGGCTGTCGGCGATGGTGACGGCAGTGCTGCTCCAGACCGAGAGGCCGCCACCCATACCGCCCAGGTCGCCGCCGCCGTTGCCGGAGGAGACGCTGTTGCTCAGGAAGCGGCTGGCTTGCACGGTCACGTCCTGGCTGCGAAAGAGACACGCCCCGCCGCCCTCGCCGTAATTCGCCGTGGCCGCCAGGTTGTGGGCAAAGGTCGTATCGCTGATCAGGCCTGACGCTCCGTGCAGCAGCGCGCCGCCGCAGTAGGTCCAGGCGTCGGCGGTGCTGGCCAGGTTGCCGCTGATGACGTCGCTCACCAGGGAGACGGTGGCGGAGAAGACAGCCAGGCCGCCCCCGGCGTCGTACTCGCCTGGCCCCATCGGCGCCCCGCCCAGGCCGGTGGCGTCGCCGCCGGTGATGCGCAGCCCCTCCAGCGTCACCGTCACCGGCCCACTGACGACGATCCCCCGGCCCAATCCCTCCGCATCCACAGTAGTGGGATAGGAAATGGGATTGGTCGCGGTAAAATTCAGGCTATATCCGCCCCGCAGGGTCAGGCTCCGGCTGATGTAGACCACCTGGATGATGCCGGCCCGCGCCTGGACGCCGGTGTAGACGCCGGTGGCAACGCGGATCTCGTCGCCATCGCCAGCAGTGTCCACTGCCTCCTGGAGGGAAGTAAAACAGTTCAAAAGCGGGCCGCAACCGACGTCTGGAGGGCGGACGAGCCAGATGTCGGCGCGGGTCTCAGCCTCCAGTGGCTGGACATTTACGAATATCAGCACGCCCAGGGTCAGAGCCGACCCCAGGGCAAGGGCGAGAAAAAGACGATTGGTATTCATTGGAATCTCCTTTTGTGTTATTGGGTGGTATGAACAGCCCCACCCGGCCAAAACGATCAAAGATAGGTATTTATTGGAACCTCCTTTTGTGTTGTTGGATGCACTCACTTGAGGCGACCATCCACGGCTCCCGCCAGTGTCTCCACATCGGGCCCCCAAGAGTCCTGCCAGATATCCACCAGGGCTTTACCTCGTCGGAACGTCAGGCGAATGACGCCGGAATCGCCCCGAGTTCCACAGGCCTCCTCTCCCACCGTGGTTATGGAGGGCCGATCCTCACACGCCTTTCCGTTGGGCTTCTACCCTTTCCG
>JADHWW010000093.1 GCA_016783285.1 Anaerolineae bacterium | reverse complement strand
TAGGCCGGGATGCGCGTCAGTGGGCGGAGAGCGTTCATCGAAGAGACGTTGAGAATAACCCCGTGCCCCTGCTCCGCCATCAGCCGCCCAAAGACCTGGCTGGGAAGTAGCGTGCCGATAAAGTTCAGGTTAAAGACCCACTGGACAGCGTCGGCCGGTAGATCGAAGAAGGGCAGGTCGGGACGAGTGGTGGCCTCACGCTTGTTGCCCCCCGCGCCATTGATCAGGATGTCCACCTGCCCGAAGGCCCCCAGCACCTCCTGCGCTGCCGCCTCAATGCTGGCTTTGTCCAGCACGTCGCACCGCACAGCGATGGCATCGCCGCCCGCGGCCGCGACGTCGTCCGCCACGCGCCGGGCAGCCGCCTCGTTCAGGTCCAGCACGGCGACTTTGGCCCCGGCGCGGGCCAGCGCCCGGCTCATTGCGCCACACAATATCCCGCCGCCGCCTGTCACTACGGCGACTTTTCCTGCTAACCCAAAAAGACTCTCCAGGTATTTGTTGTCCATGTTGCCTCCTCGGACGTGATACGTGTTGCGTATTACTCGATTATTGCCCCTGGCGCTACCTTGAGATGATAGATCGCCGATGCGCCGGCCTCGTGCAGGGCCTCCTCCAGCCGCGTGGTGTCCGGCCAGGGCCAGAGCGCGATGATCGTGCCGCCGTGGCCGGCGCCGGCCAACTTTGACCCCAGCGCACCGGCCTCCAGGGCGACAGCGATCAGCCTTTCATTCGATTCGCCAGAGCCGCCCAGGTCGCGCTGGATGGCGTGATTCTCGTTCATCAGCCGTCCCAACAGCGGCCAATCGGCCATCAGGAGCGCCTTTTTGCCCATGCGGGCGATCTCTGTGATGTGCCTGTATCCCTCCACCACGGTCGCTTCTCCCTCCAGCCAGCGCTCGCGGAGCGGTTTGTGCACCGCGCCGGAGGCGTGCTGCACGCCGGTAAAACCCAACACAAAAGGTAACTCTGGCACGTAGGCAGCCAGCGGCTCGATGGTGGCAAAGAGTTCGGCCTCGGCTTCGCGGTAGAATTGCTTGCCCCGAAAGTCCATATAGTTCAGGCCGCCAAAGGTACACATGTAGGCATCCTGGTAACCACACACGACCTTGAGATAGTTCAACTCGATGTAGCGGGCCCTCTCGGCCAGCCGGTAAGGACTGGGATATTCTCCCTGCCAGGCCAGCAGCGCTTGCAGCAAGGCGACCACCAGCGCCGTGGATCCCGACAGCCCGCTGCGCAAGGGGATTTCGCTCTCGTAGCGCACGCGACATGCCAGCGGCGGCAATCGCATATAGTCGAGGACGGCCCGCGCCACGTCGAAGCGGTCGCGCTGGGGACGCAGGTCATCCCGGCTGGTGATCCGGCACTCTTGCCCGCCGGTTTCGATCATCAGGTGAGAGGCCGGCGTCACGGTCACGCGCGCACGTTTACTCACCGAGCACGAGAGAACCGCGCCGCCGTACATGTCCGTAGGATTGCCGATAATTCCGGCCCGACCAGGCGCCGAACAGATCACTTTTCGCTGCTCAGAGTTCATACGCTTTGGCTTTGATGTACTTGCGGGCCAGGTAGCCGTACCGTTCGTCAGTCAGGGCAAAGTCAATGAAGGTGCGGAAGTAACTCTCAAAGTTCCCGATATCGTAACGACGCTCGTCAGAAGAGAGAAGCCAGGCGTAGACTGGCTCTCCCATGTGTATCAGCAATTTGATCGCGTCGGTCAGTTGAACCTCTCCCCGTTTGTCGGGCAACGTGCGATTGAGGGCCGCAAAGATGGCCGGGCTGAAGACGTAACGCGCGGCCACGGCCAGGGTGGTGGGCGCAGTGCCCGCCGGGGGTTTCTCGACGATGTCGGTCATGGCCACCGGCTCGCCGGGGGGAGGTTCAGCCCCATCAATGCTGACGATGCCGTAACGGAAGGCTTCCTCCAGAGGTACCTTTTCCACGGCTACGATGGCCGCCGCTCCCAGTTGACGGTGGACTTGCATCATTGCTCGCAGTGGGGCGGCGGGGTTTTCAGCAGCGACGAGGGAATCTCCCAGTGCCACCACGCAGTCGTCGCTGTCCACAAAATCGGCGCCTAGCGAAATCGCGTGGCCCAGTCCCCTGGGAGTGCTCTGCCGGGTGTAGAAAAAACGGGACTTGCCATTGAGATAAGACATGTCCGCTAGCGCGGCTTCATTCCCGGCCTGTTCCAACGCCGACACAAGTTCGGGGTCCGCGTCAAAGTGGTTTTCGATAGCCCGCTTGCGACGTCCGGTGATTATGAGAATCTGACGCAGACCGGCAGCCTGCAGTTCCTCCACCACGTATTGAACCGCCGGTTTGCGCCCCACCGGCAGCATCTCTTTGGGCTGCGACTTGGTGGCCGGTAAAAGCCGCGTGCCCAGCCCGGCGGCGGGAACGATTGCTTTGGTTATCGGTTTAGCCATTGGCCGATTCCCTCCTCGTCATCCTGTGAAAGGCGATAGGTGCCGTCTGAAATGAGACTCCAGCAAGTTGTAGTAAGTCTCCTCATATTTCCGTAGTCCCTCCAGCAGCCGGTCACCAAACTGATCCAGCACCGAGCCATACGTCACGTGCAGCACCTGGCGGGCGTCGAACTGCTCCAACAGGGTGGGGAGATCGGCGTTGCTCAACGCGCTGGGCACGGGGACCTGGGCCAGTTGCGCCGATACGTGGTAGGTGGCCCGGTCGGTCTTGTAACGCTCGCGGGCGAAGGCCAGGATCTCGCGGAACAGGGCCGGGTCCACCTGGGCGATGGCCCGCAATGCCTCCAGGTAACTGGTGCCGGCGGTCTTGAGGTGTACTAATCCATCTGCCAGCCGGGCGACGATGGGATAGATGCTGAATTTGTCGGAGCCGGAGTGGAGGCTCAGTTTATATGGCCCCAGCGCCCGTGCCACGGCCACGTGCCGGGCGAACTCAGCCGAGAACGTCTCCAGATCGCCGATATAGTCCACGCCTTTCTCGAAACGGCCGATGAAACGAGGGGCCAGGCTGACCCACCGCACCCCCAACCGGCGCAACTCGCTGGCGATGAAAAAGTGCTCCTCCGGTGAGGTGGGTGTCTCTGTCTCGTCTACCGAGATCTCCAACTCAAAACCAGACCTTCTCGAAAGCTGGGAGCTTTCGGGAAAGTGCTCAACCAGGTAACGGTACATCCGCACCGTGTGGGCCACCGCGCGGCTGTACTTGGCTGCCGCCCGCCACAATGTCTCCCGCTCAAAGGTGAGAGCGGTTTCCCCCAGGTCGAAGGAGCGGCCCAGATATCGGCGCTCCAAATCCTGCGCCGTGTCCTCCAGCGCGTCCCAGGGTAGCGCCTGCACCTTCGCTTCGACTTTAGCGGGTGGGGCGGTGTGCGCCTCGTTGTTCACATGGTCGCCGGGGTCTATTGTGAAAAAGGTATACCCGGCGGCGACGAAAGCGTCCACGACGGCGGGCGTCTTGAGATGGTCGGCGTCAGCGCCCCACGGCTCGCGCCAGCCCTCCTGGAACACGCCCCAGGTGGCATCGTCCATCACCTGCTGCGGCGTGCGGCCGGTGCGGGCGTTCTCGCGCACCGATTGCTGCGCAAAGATGGGCGCGATGCCGGCTTGCCCTGAGCCTCGTCGAAGGGCTTCACGGACTGCCCGCACGTGTCCCGGCGTCGCCAGCCCCAGCCGGTCGCCGAAGCCGGCCGAGGTCCGCAGACCCAACAGCACGGGGCGCAGCCAGGGCAACCGGTCGCGCAGCGCGGCGACATTGCTCGGCGTGAGAGGGCAAAGAAATTGCGAATTGCGAATTGCGAATTGCGAATTTGCGAATTGCGAATTTCTCTCAAAGCCAGTCGTGTCGCCCAGGATGCCCAGTACCTTTTCCTGGGGGCCATGCGCCAGAAAAAAGGTTGTGCCATCGGCCTGGGTCACCGAACGTGGGTAAACCGTCAAGCCGGTCAATTCTTCCAAGTCCATCTCATCCTCCAACTCTTCCGCCGACTCGCCGATTCGCTGACTCGCCGATTCGCTCATTCGAACTTGTAAGCCCGCTTGGCCAGCCCATACGCCAGATCCCAAATCATCTCCTGGGCGTCGTCCACGTCCACGATGGCCCGCACGACCAGGCCGGCGAGCCAGTTGGCGCTCATGCGCCGCCACAGGTCGTGCCGTGCAGAGATCGAAGGGAAGGAGCGGGTGTCATCCGTGAATCCGACGGTGTTGTGCAGCCCGGTGGTCTCCATCACCTGGTCGAAATAACGACGCATCCCGTTGACGCTGTCGTGGAACCACCAGGGCGGGCCGAGTTTCATAGCCGGATAGTGCCCCGCCAGGGGGGCCAGTTCGCGGGTATAGGTGGATGTGTCCAGCGTAAAGGCGACAAAGGTCAGGCGTGGATCGTTGCCATACTTGTTCAGCAACGGGCGGAGATTGCGCGTGAACTCGGCCTGGATGGGGATGTCGCACCCCATATCTGGCCCCAGGCGGTCAAAGAGCGACTGGTTGTGGTTGCGATACGAACCAAAATGCACCTGCATCACCAGCCCATCCTCGATGCTCATCCGCGCGCTCTCCATCAGCATGTGGCCGAAAAAGCGGGCTGCGTCCTCGGCGGTGGCCTCGCCAGACAGCGCGCGCTGGAAAATCTGGTCCGCCTCACGCGGTGCTAGTTCGCCGGTGGCTAACGAGGTGCCATCGCTGTCGGTGGCGACCGCCCCCATTGTTTTGAAAAAGGCACGGCGGTTTTCTAACGCCTCGATCAAAGTCGGATAGGAGTTGACTTCAATCCCCGTGAGTTCGCTGAGCGCGTCAATGTTCTGCCGCCAGCCTGGCCTCAGCAGGTGAACCACATCGTCGGGGCGAAAGGTGGGCCGAATGTCCCCTGTCCAGCCAGAATCTCGGATGGCCTGGTGATAACACAGTGAATCGGTGGCAAAGTCGGTGGTGCAGAGCACCTCAATGTTGAACCGCTCGAACAGGGCGCGGGGACGGAACTCGGGCGAAGATAGTTTGTCCACCGTATGGTCGTAGATGGCCTGCGCCGTGGCCCCCGTCAGTTTCTCCTCGATGCCGAACACCTCGTTGAACACGTAGGCCAGCCAGATACCGGTGGGCGTGCCGCGAAAGAGATCCCAGTTCTCGGCAAAGGTCTGCCAGATTTTGCGATGATCCTGCTCCCCGGCGCCGGCGGGAACGCCCAGCGATTCCAGCGGAATGCCCTGCGAGTAGAGCATGCGGAAGACGTAGTGATCTGGGATGATGAGCAACTCGGCGGGCGTGCCAAAGGTGGCGTTCTCGTCGGCGAAGAGACGGGGGTCCACGTGGCCGTGCGGGCTGACGATGGGCAGGTCGGCCACCGACTGGTACAGTTCCCGCGCGACGCGGCGTTGCGCCGGGTCAAAGTACCGGTCTGGGGGCAGGTGCCATTTGGGATACGTCATCATAGTTCCAATTTGCTTGAACCCTTGAACCACTGAGGCACTGAATTTGCTGAATCCGCTGAACATCGCGTCTTCTTCAGCGTTCTCAGTGCACTCAGAATCTTCAAAGTCCTCCGTTACAAACATCGCAAGTAGGCGATGCCCCGCTGGGCCGACGTGTCGGCGTCAGGCAGGGGCAAAAACTCGCCGGAGACAAAGCCCTGGTAGCCGGTGGCAAAGAGGGTCTCCAGGATGGACTCAAAGTCCAAGTGTCCTGCGCCGGGATACCAGCGGTTGGAGTCGGCCACGTGGAAGTGGAAGATGCGGTCGCCGCAGGCCCGGATGCTCTCCTCGATCACCGGTTCTTCGATGTTCATGTGGAAGGTGTCCAGCAAGAGGCCAAAGTTGTCGGCGCCGACGCGCTCGATGAGGTCGAGTCCCTGGGCCACGTTGTTGACCAGCGTGGTCTCATACCGGTTGATCGGCTCTAGTGCCAGCCGCACACCACGGGGCTGTGCTGCCGCGCAACACTGCTGCAACGAATCCACCAGCCAATCCATCGCCTGCGTCTGATCCACGCCCGGTTTGACGATACCGCGTAGTAAGCCGATGATGATGACGGTTCGACCAGGCCTGTCCTGAGCAGAGCCGAAGGGCTCACCGCAGGCTGCCCCCATCCGGGCGGCGAAGGGAACGTGAGATTGAGTGCGCTCGACGGCGGCGGCGCGGACGGCCGGGTCGGGGTCGGTGAAGGAGAGCCCTTCTTCGCCCCAGGCCTGGCCGGTGCCGATGGCGGGCACGACCAACCCGTGCGCCGACACTACGCGCGCTAGTTCAGCGCCGTCCACCAGCCTGGGGTCGCGGATGGCAAGTTCGACGCCGTCGTAGCCCCAGGTTGCGATCCTGGCGACGTTGGCCTCGAAATCGCCCTTGAAGGCCACCGCCTGAAATTGGGCGGCGTGAGTTGAAA
>JADHWW010000020.1 GCA_016783285.1 Anaerolineae bacterium | reverse complement strand
GTCATGCTAGAGGCGATGCTGCTGGAGCGTCCTCTCATTGCCAGCGTTCACGGCGGTTCGCGAGACGTCATCACCGATAGGGTGAATGGGTTGCTGGTGGATCACAACGACGTGGCGCAGTTGGCGCAGGCTGTGGTGCGGTTGGCGGGCATGGACGAGGCAGCACGGCGTGACATGGGGCGTCGGGCGTGCCAGACTATCCTGGAGGGCTGTACCTGGGATCAGGTCGCTTCCCGCTTGCTGACCACCTACTCATCCGCTTAGCGTTGGGTCCAGGCCTGCGTGCGCCGTTCAATGCCGCGAGTCAGCAGGCTGAAAAAGCCGCGCGGTAATTGCTCAGCCACCCCCACTACCATCACCCCCACCGCCCCGCCGGAACAGGCTGCCGACCTGGTGCTGCTCAACGGCAAGGTCATCACCGTGGACCCCGCCGATACCATCGCCCAGGCGGTCGCTGTCAAGGACGGCCTCATCCGGGCCGTGGGGATCAGTGACGATGTGGCTTCGCTGATCGGTGAGGCCACGCAGGTGGTAGACCTGGGCGGCAAACCGGTCACCCCCGGCCTGATTGATGCCCATAACCACCTGCAAGTACTGGGCCTGCTTCGGGGCTTTTACGTGCCCCTCATGCCACCCGAGGTCAAGACGATGGATGACCTGCAAGCCAAACTGGCCGAAGCCGTGGCTCAGACGCCCGAGGGCGAGTGGGTGAAAGGCTACTTCCTGAGGGTGGGAGAGCGGTTGCCCAACCGGTACGACCTTGATCCCATCTCGCCCAACCATCCGGTTTTCCTGATGCAGCAGGGCGGGCACTATGGCTCGGCCAACAGCCTGGCGCTGGAGGCCGCTGGCATCACCGCCGATACGCCCGATCCGACCGGAGGGGGTGATCGAGCGGGATGATCCAACGGTGAGCCGACCGGCGTCTTCTACAACCACAGGGCGATGGACGTGCTGCGCGGTTGTGGCAGATTCCCATCGGGATGACACTCGTCGGGGGAGAGATTGTCTACCAGAGCGGGGACGTGTCCCTCCTCCCGCGCCGGGCGGGGGACATGTGGACGTAGAGCCGCGTCCCCGCCCGATGCAGCCACAAGCACGAGGGGCTGTTCCACTGGGGAACAGCCCCCTCACGGTGGCACAACCAGTTGCCGGTACACCTCCGCTTCGGGCAAAGCCAGCGGCGAGCCCATATCGGGGAACGTCCTCAATTGCTTGACCCGCTCGAGGATGCGCTGTGCCCAACCGAGGCAGGAATCTCCTCCGTACCGGACAGCGCCAGCGGTGTCCAGATAACCTGGGCCTTCACTACGCTCTCTGCTCCGCCCAGCGTCGTTCCAGTTCGGTCACTATCTGCTCGTGCGGGATCCCCTCACCGCGAGCCAGTTGCGCTTCAGCGATGGCAATGGCGGCCTGGATTTCCATCTCTTCCAGATGGCTCAACCGCTCCATAACATCAAAGTAGTCCTCTGCGTTCATCAGCACGGCCGCAGAGCGCCCCCACTGCGTGATCAACACCGCCGTGCCTTGCTCTCGCACCCGCCGCCAGCATTCGATACTGCTACATCCCCTCCACAGTGTTCTCCTTGCCACGCACCAGGAAGAGCCACAACAGCAGGGGCACAGCCAGCGCCAGGATGCTCAGGCAGCACGGAGCGACGCCGTAGGTGGTTGGAATCGTGCCGGTCTGCGTGCTTGTGCCGAGCTCAGTGTTCCACTCTCCTAATCCGGCGAAGATCATGATGCCCCCGATGCACAGAGGAATCGTGCAGCACAGAAGTGTGAGGATGCCCACAACGATGGTGATTGTCATACCTGTTTTTTTTGACATCTGATTTTCTCCTTAATGGGTTGCTAGGGTACACAGTAGTCACGCCAATCGTGCCAGCAGAATGCCTAACTCGTACAGCAGCAGGAAAGGTACCATAATCAGCAGCATGTTGACCGGATCGGTGGTGGGTGTGATGACCGCCGCTCCGGCGGCTGCACCGATGATGACAACACGTCGCGCTTTGGCGAACCCCTGTGGGGTGACGACGCCTAACTTGGCCAGGAAGTACATCACCAACGGGGTCTCGAAGACGAGACCGGCCCAAAGCATTATGTTGCTGACGAAGGAGATGTAACGTTCAATTGAGTAGCGCTGTTCGACGATCCCAAACAGAAACCCCTGGAGGAAAGGGATCGCGGCAGGGAGCAAGACTTTGGCAGCGAATGTCACCCCGGCGGCGAAACTCAACGCGGCAGCCGGTGCGCCGACGATGATGTAGTGGCGTTCGCGGTGCTCCAGGCCGGGCGCTACGAATTGGAAAATCTGGTACATGATCACTGGCATAGCAATCACGATGCCGATCACGACAGCGATCTTGAAGAAGACCGCAGGGGCTTCGGTGGGCGAGATGGCCAGGGGCACCTGGTCACCGAGCGGGGCGACCAGCGTCTTGAGGACCGAGGGAGTGAGAAAAGTGCCCAGAACCACCCCGATGGCGAGTGCGATAATCGCTTTGAGGAGGTGCCTACGCAGATCCTCCAGGTGTTCGAGGATCGCCATGTCAGTCTTGCCAGCCACCTTGTTATTCATCCTGCCCTCTGTCCTGGTTCGTCCTTGATTATGTCCTCCAGAACCTGGCGTGTCTCACGCCCGGTGTCTTCAAGTGCAGCACGGATGCTGGCAACAGGTTCTGGCTCGCCCTTGGCGATATCCTCTAGAGTCTGGCGTGTCTCGTGCTCGGTAGCCTCAAGCTCAGCACGGATGCTGGCAACAGGTTCTGGCTCGCCCTTGGCGATGTCCTCTAGAGTCTGGTGCGTCTCGTGCTCGGTGGCCCGGAGTTCAGCCTGGATGGTGCCGAGGAACTCGTTTGAGAGTCGGCGCATTTGACTCGTAGCATGGCCAATGGTGCGGGCGAGTTCCACCATTCGCCTGGGGCCGAGCAGCAGAATGGCAATGATCAGGAGAACCATCAATTCCCAGGGGCCGACGTTCAGAAAGTTCACCCTCTTTTTCTCTCTTCGCCTTTAGCAGCCTGCGCGATGTCTTCTTTGTGTCCCACCAGGGTACCTAATACGCCGTTTACGAAGCGGGGGGCGCTGTCGGAGCCGAAGGCCTTGGCTAGTTCGACAGCCTCGTTGATGGCTACTTTGACGGGCGTTTGACCGTCCACGGCGAACTCAAAAATCGCCATACGCAGGATGTTGCGATCAATGTGGGCCATCTGTTCCAGCGGCCATTCAGGGGCATGGTAGTGGATGAAGGTGTCGAGCACAGGCTGGTACTTGAGCACGCCGTTCACCAGGTGGCGGCTGAAGGCTGCTGCGGCCTTCGGCAGTTGAGTTGCAGCCAGCCTCTGCTCCAGCACGAGGGCGGGGGTGTGATGCGCGCAGTCAACCTCGTACATCACCTGTAGTGCCACGATGCGAGCCTGATGGCGGGCCTTCACGGTTGTGGGCCTCCCAATTGCAGGCTAGTCATACGCTCACGGAAGTGTACGCCACGTCCCCGATGTGCACGTTAACAGACTGGACTTCCATGCCGACCATATCCTGGATCGCGCGGGTGACTTCGGCTTGGATCTGGCGGCCGACGCTAAGCATGTTGACGTCCGGCTCGACGATGACATAGAGTTCCACGCGCACACTGTTTCCAATGACTTCAACTCCCACCTCATCACGTCGCAGGAGACGCCACGCGCCCGGCGGTGAGGCTATGCGGGCTACGCCTGATACAGCCAGAGTCGTGAGGCGAGCGATGGTCTTCAGCACATCCGGTGCAATGGTAATTTTGCCGATCTTAGGTTGCGTTTCCATCCACATCCCCTCTTTCAATCTACGATTGTTTACCCCTGCATCACCAGGCCGCCATCCACTGTCAATATCTCGCCGGTGATGAAAGAGGCTTCATCGGAGGCCAGGAAGGCGACGGCGTAGGCCACCTCCTCTGGTCGCCCCATCCGTCCTAGCGGTGTCATCTCGATCACGCGCTGTTTCCATTCCTCCGGCATGTCGGCGGTCAGATCGGTGGGGACGAAGCCCGGCGCGACCACATTCACAGTGATGTTGCGGGGCCCCAGTTCCTTGGCCAGGCTCTTGGTGAAGCCGATGACGCCAGCCTTGGAGGCGGCGTAGTTGGTCTGCCCACCTTGACCTACGATACCAGAGATGGAACTGATGTTGATAATCCGTCCCCAACGCTGTCGCACCATCAGGCGGGCAACGGCTTTGCAGCAGTTGAACATACTCTTGAGGTTGGTACGCAGGACGTCGTCCCAATCCTCCTCTTTCATCAACATCAG
Source organism: Anaerolineae bacterium (assembly GCA_016783285.1). The sequence continues at coordinate 21,306 of JADHWW010000020.1, read as the reverse complement.
CAGTTGGTCGTGAGTGGTGCCAGCGTTGTTGACCAGGATGTCAACGCGGCCAAAGGCATCCAGTGCCGCCTGGATCAACCCCGCGGCCTGCTCGAAGTCGCCGACGTCGGCCTGTACCGCGGTGGCCTGCCCACCGGCGGCCTCAATAGTGGCCACGACCTCGGCGGCCGCCTCCGCGCTACGGTGGTAGTTGACCACGACGCGAGCGCCACGCTGTGCGAGTTCCAACGCAATGGCCCGCCCGATGCCGCGCGATGCGCCGGTGACGACGGCGATTTTGCTCTCCAGGTTCATTAGATCCTCCTCACCTGGCCAAAAAATGAATCTCTCACCCCTCCCATCCCAGGACCTGGTCAGTGGTCAGTCCCTCCACTGCGCGGTCTATGCGGCGCAGGAGGCTGGTGAGCACCCCTTTAGGCCCCACCTCGACGAAGCGGGTCACCCCCTGTCCGATCATCCAGCGCACCGACTCGGTCCAACGCACAGGCGAGGTGAGTTGTTGTCCCAGAGCGTTGCGGATCTCGTCAGGGTCAGTGAGTGGGCCGGCGGTGGCGTTGGCCACAATAGGGACGGCTGGCTCATGGAACGGTATCGCGTCGAGAAGGCGACAAAATTCAGCGGCGGCCTCGGCCATCAGGGGGGAGTGGGCCGCGATGCTCACGGCCAGCCGGATTACCCGCCTGGCCCCCCGCTCTTTCGCCAGTTCCATCGCCCGCTCCAGCGCCAAGAGTGTGCCGGAGATGACAAGTTGTCCGGGGCAGTTGTCGTTGGCGATGCCGACATGTTCCCCGCTCTGCTCCCGCACGGCGGTGCAGATGGCCTCCAGTGACCCACTCTCCAGTCCCAGTATGGCCGCCATACCGCCGGGGCTTCGCTCACCGGCTTGTCTCATCAACCGGCCGCGATCGCGCACGAGCATCAGCCCGTTTTCAAAAGAGAGAGCCCCTGCCGCGACCAGCGCGCTAAATTCCCCCATACTATGCCCAGCGATGTAGGCTGGGCTGTTCGCCCCTCGTTCTTCCAGCACGCGTAGCGCGGCTATACTGGTGGCCAGAATGGCCGGCTGCGTGTTCAACGTATCGTTCAGTGGTTCGGGTGGTCCATCGAAGCATAGCCGCGACAAGGCAATACCCAGGATGCTGTCGGCATGTGTGAACACAGCGCGAGCCGCAGGAAAGGTTGCGTAGAGGTCGCGCCCCATTCCGACGTATTGGGAGCCTTGGCCCGGAAACAGACAAGCACACTCACGCACCAACGGACATCACCGCGAGGACGTCAAGCATGAAGCGCAAAATGTAATCACGCATCACGTTTCACGCCTTTATTCCTCTTCGATCTCGACGACCTGAACGCCGCGATAGGTGCCACAGGTCAGGCAGACGTGATGTGGACGCACAGGTGCGCCGCACTGCGGGCAGGTCACCAATCGCGGGACTTTGAGTCTCCACTGGCTACGACGGTTTCCCCCGCGGGCTCGTGATATCTTACGTTTGGGCAATGCGCCCATAGATTCTCTGCGCTCCTTTCTCGTTGATCAATCAGTTGCACAGCGGCTTATTATAGGAGTGAGTAACTAACCTGTCAAGACACGTCGCTGCCTTGCCTCGGTGGGCGATTCGCTTTCGCTTCTCTCCTGCTCTACCTGGATGGTGCGGATGCCGTTTTCAATCACCGTCAGCGCTCGTTTCAAGTCCCGCTCCAGTCTGCAGAGAGTCTCGAACGCGTACTCGTCGGCCCCGGCGCGGATGCTCGCTATTTCCCGCTCGGTTCGCTCGCGGATGGCGGTGGCTTGCCCCTCGGCGGCTTTCGCGATGGTGTGCTCCGCCGTCATCTGGGCTGCCTCGCTGCGTGCCAGCGCGATGATGCGCTCTGCCTCCTCGTGAGATTGGGCCAGCGCGCGTTCTTTGTCGCGGACGATCCGCTCGGCGCGCCGTACTTCATCGGGGATTGAAATACGCATCTGATCGAGCATAGGCCAGAGGCGGCGCTCGTCCACCAGGCGCACGCTGCTGAAGGGCAACCGCTTGCTGCTCTTGATGGCTTCTTCCAGGCGGTCTATCAGGTGCAGGATGTCCATATTGACCTCCGATGCTCAATCATCGTTCGCTCCAGTCGTCCTGATTGAATCGTGCAACCCATGCTGTGCTTGCCATAAGACATCTGCACAGCGGGTCAATCCCGTAATGAGAAGAGCGGCACGGGTTCGTGGGTTTTCTCTCGTTCGCGTCGTTTTGCCTCCAGCGCGGCCGCTACGTGTGGCGAGACCATCCCGCTCACGTCGCCTCCCAACAATGCAATTTCCTTAACAATGCTAGAACTCAGAAAGGCATGGGCCTGGCGCGTCATCAGGCACACGCACTCGACTTCCGGCGCAAGTTGGCGGTTGGTGAGCGCCATCTGGTATTCCAGTTCAAAGTCGGAGACGACTCGCAGCCCGCGCACAATGGCCTGTGCCTCGACCCGGCGCGCAAGCTCCACCGTCAATCCCCCATAGGGGATCACACGCACGTTGGGCGAGCCAGCCAAAGCCTGGCGTGCCAGCGTGACCCGTTCCTTGATGGTGAACATCAGGCTTTTCACTGGCCGGTCGTAGACGGCGACTACCAACTCGTCAAAGATGTCGGCTGCGCGGGCAGCGATGTCCACATGCCCGAAGTGAATAGGATCAAAGGTGCCAGGGTAGACAGCGATGCGAGTCAACTGACTTCTCCTTCCCCTTTCCAAAACTGCGCCACCCGCCGGGCCAGCAGGCGATTGTCCGGGTGAGTCAGTTCCGGATCAGTCTTGAAAAAGCGGCGGGCGGCCTCGCGAGCGGTCTCGACCAGCCGCAGATCGGTCACGCTGGCCAACTTGAGATTGGGAAAGCCGGACTGACGTGTGCCGAGGAACTCTCCGGGTCCGCGCAGTTCCAGGTCTTTCTGCGCCAGCGCGAAGCCGTCATTGGTGGCCTCGACCGCCTGCAGTCGCTCCTGCGCCTCGGGAGAGGAGGAGTCGGAGACCAGCAAGCAGTAGGAGGCGTGCTCACCACGGCCCACGCGACCCCGAAACTGATGGAGTTGCGCCAGGCCGAAGCGGTCGGCTCCCTCGACCAGCATCACCGTGGCGTTGGGCACGTCAATCCCCACCTCGACGACAGAGGTGGCAACCAGGATATCCAGTTCTCCCTGCGCGAAGTGGCCCATCACTGCCTCCTTTTCCTCGCCTTTCATCCGCCCGTGCAACAGGCCTAGCCGCAGGTCGGGGAAAATATGCTTCTGAAGGCGCTGATACTCATTGACGGCGGCCTTGGCCTCGCCCCCCTTCTTCTTCGATTCCTCGACCAGTGGGCAGATGATAAAGACCTGGCGCCCCTTTTCGATCTGGCTGCGCGCGAAGGCGTAGGCCCGTTCCCGCTCGGCAGGTAGAATCAAGCGGGTTGTGGTCGGTTTACGCCCCGGCGGCATTTTGTCAATGACCGAGACGTCCATGTGGCCCCATAGTGTCAGCTCCAGCGAGCGAGGAATAGGGGTGGCGGTCATTACCAGCAGATGTGGATTGTAGCCTTTCTGCCGCAGCGCCGCTCGTTGGCGCACACCGAAGCGATGCTGCTCATCAATCACCGCTAATGCCAGCTCTTTGAACTGCACACCTTCTTGGATCAGCGCGTGGGTGCCTACGACGATGTCTGTGCTGCCATCGGCCAGTCCGGCGTAGACATTCTCCCGCTCCTGCCCGGTGATGCTGCCCGTGAGGAGGCGGATGCTGACTGGACGTCCTGGCAAGTCTTCGAAAAGCCGGGTCAGGGTGCCGTGGTGTTGCTCGGCCAGGATTTCTGTGGGGGCCATCAGCGCTGCCTGGGTGTCGGCGGCCACCGCCAGAGCCATCGCTGTCACTGCCACGATCGTTTTGCCTGAGCCCACGTCCCCCTGTAGAAGCCGGTTCATTGGCTGGTCCGAGCGCAGGTCGGAAATGATCCGCTGCAGCGCTCGCCGCTGGGCGCGGGTCAGTTTAAACGGCAGACTGCTGGTAAAGTATCTTAGGGTGGTGTTATCCACTGGCAGTGGTCGGCCCGGTACCGAGCGCCACAGGTGGCGTTGGCGCAAAAGGCCGATCTGCAGCACGAATAACTCGTCGAATGCCAAGCGGTAGCGGGCCTGTTCCAGCAAGCTCTTGTTATCCGGGAAGTGGGCCTCGAAGATAGCGGTCTCCAGGTCCAGCAAGCCCACCTCCTGACGCACCGAGGCTGGCATGTGGTCGGGTAGTCGTTTAGACCAGTAATCCACGGTGCGTTTCGTCAGGCGGCGCAGCCACTTGGCGCTGATGCCCTCGGTGAGTGGGTAGACCGGCACCAGGCGGGCGGTGTGCAGTAGTTCTTTTTCCAGCGGTTCCCACTCAGGAGAATTGAAACACAGCCGGCCCAGGTACTCATTTACCTTGCCGCTGATGACAATCTGTTGACCGCGCCTGATGCGATCTGCCAGGTAGGGTTGATTGAACCAGGTGATCTCAATGAAGCCGGTGCCATCAGAGAGGGTGGCTTTGAAGAGGGCGCTACCTCCTCGGGTCTCACGCACGGCCGTGTCCTGAATCTGACCCATGATGGTGACTTCTTCGCCGTATTCGAGCCGGCTGATGGTCTTGAGTTGCGAGTAGTCGTCGTGGCGGCGAGGGAAAAAGTGGATCATGTCGCGGATGGTGTGAATGCCCAGCCTGACCAGCCGCTCGGCTTGCCGGGGGCCCACGCCTTGCAGGACAGTGACCGGGGAATCGAGGCCGGTGCGTGAATGGACAGGTGGAGGCTTTGGCCTGGGCTCAGCCGGACGGCTGGAAGTGGGGGCCAACCCAGCCACAGGGGAGGTGGACGTTGCAGAGGCCGGTCTGGCCTTGGGAGGGACAGGTGGAGTGGGGACCGTTTTTTCTCTCTCTTTCTCTTCCTTCCGTTGGGAAGAGCGAGGAGAGGGCACAGCCTTGAGCGTTTCCAATAATACAGCCATGGCTTCCTGCCGGGCTGCAGAGTCGGGGAGGCTGCTGTAGGTGCGCAACCGGTCGGCCACTCCCCGGACCCAACCAGCCGCCTCCGGTCCGAAGGCTGCCCTGGCTTCTTGCAACCAGGTGTCGGCATAGCGGGCCAGGCCACCGAAGACGGCCCTGTCTTGGTACTTCTCTGCCTCCAGGTGCAGAATCTTGGTCAGTTTCTCAATAGGTTCTGTCATATCTTACTCAGCGGTCACGGCAGCCACGCCTAGCCCCCGCGGCCCTACGTGAGCGCCGATGATAGTCGTGACTGCGACGGTATGCTGTTGCTTGGGTGAGCAAAGATTGGCCAGGCGGCGGTGGAGACCCTCCACCCCAGGAGCGTACGTGTGAAGGATTGCCAGTCGCTCCAATGGGCCCAGGTCGCGCGTGAGTTCCACCAACCGCTCAATGGCCCGGACTCTTGTCCGCGCCCGTCCCAATTCTCTGACCTTGCCCAGGAGCACTTCCACAATCGGCTTGATGTGCAGGATATGAGCGGCCCTTGCCTGTGCCCAGCCTACCCGCCCGCTGCGGCGCAGGTATTTCAATGTGTCGAGCATAGCATAGACGTGCACTCGATGCTTCATATCTTCAACCAGGGCCAGGATCTCCCCGGCACTCTTGCCACTCGCGGCTGCTTCGGCCGCCGCGATGACCATCCAGCCGAGGCCCATCGTAACCTGCCCTGAGTCTACGATGTGCACCTTCAAATCCGGTACCTCCTGTGCGCCCAGGTGAGCGACGTTATACATTCCGCTCAGCTCGGTCGAGATCACGATGGCGATTACCTCATCCGCCTCTCCGACCAAGCCGCGATACGCCATGGCAAACTCATGGGCCGGCGGTACGGCGGTGGTCGGCACGACCGACATAGTGGGCAGTTGGGTGTAGAACTCCTCCCGACTGAGGCTCCCAGGAAAAGGCCCATCGCGATAACTGCGATTGCCGACCTGGACGTAGGCTGGCACGACGGTGATACGCAATCGAGCCGCCACTTCGACGGGCACATCGGACGTGCTATCGGTGAGAATGTGCACCTGGCCCATCAGGGCAACACCTCCTTGCCCATTCCCTCGTACACCACCAGGCCCATCCCATCCGGCCCGATGTGGGAGGCCAGCAGCGGGCCATAGAGCAGGATAGGAAACTCGTGTCTCGGCTCTATGAGTTCCAGTCGCTCCAGCAGCATCCTCGTCTCCTCCGTAGGGTAGGGGGTGCTCTGCAAGATGGCTATACGTTCGATGTCGGAGAACTCGCCGGCGAATTCGGCCAGTTTGTCTATCGCCCGTTCGCGGCTGCGGACTTTCTCCATAGGGATGATCTCTCCGTCCTCAATTGCCAGAAAGGGTTTGATCCCCAGCATCGTGCCCAGGATGGCCTGGGCTGGGCTGATGAGATGGCTGTGTTCTAAATAGTCCAGCGTGTCGGCGATGAGCACGATGTAGATGCGCCGGATGACCCCCCGGATCTGGCGCATGATCTCGCCCAACGGGATGGGCATGTTGGCCAATTGTGCTGCTTCCTGCACCAGGATGCCTAAGCCCAAGGAAAGGGTCTCTGAATCCATCACTACGATGTCACAGCGCCCCAGGAACTCGCGGGCTGCAATCTGGGCTTCGCGGTGAACGAGGCTGAGACTGGCCGAGGAGTGGAGCGAGATAATTTGGTCGGTGTGGCGCGTCAAGCGGCTGTATATGCGCCGAAACTGATCGGCTGTCGGGCCGATGATCCTGGGATGTACGCGCTGGCGCGCCATACGGAGCAGTAGCTCCTCGTGGCTTAATTCCGTGCCGTCCTGGTAGTCTTGGTCATCAATTCGGACGGTCAGAGGTACGACGGTGACGTTAAGCCGCTTGGCGACGGCCGGTTCGATGATTGCTGCACTGTCGGTGACGATGTAGACCCTGGACACGGAACCTCCGCTACTACCTGGCTAACTGACTACTTATTCCACCGAAAGGATGTAATGATAATGAGACTGCCCACCGGTGACGACCTCGACCTCCTGGTCGGGCCAGTCCTGCCGCAGGAGGTCGGCCAGTGCGCTGGCGTCGCTCCCACTGACGGCTTCGCCATAGTACAGGGTGATGATCTCGTGTTGGGCTGCATTCATCTCCCTCAGCAGCGCCTGAACGACCTCCTCGACCGTTGCGCCGGTCACTTTGAGTTCATCGTTGTGCAAGCCGATGATCTGCCCATCGGCGACTTGCACGCCGTTGATCGTCGCTGAGCGGGTTGCAGTAGTGACCTCCCCTGTTTCAACTTCTTCCATCGCGCTCGTCATAGTGGCCACGTTGGTCTTGAAATCGCCCTGATAATTGATCGCCAGCAGTGCCGCGATGCCCTGCGGGATGGAGCGGCTGGGGATGACGGCCACCGGTTTGCTGCTGAGCGCGCCGGCCTGCTCGGCAGCCATAATGACGTTGCTGTTGTTAGGCAGCAGAATCACCCGCTCGGCCGATAGATTCTCAATGGCCTCCAGCAAGGCTTGGGTGCTGGGATTCATCGTCTGGCCACCACGCACAATACTGCTCACGCCCAGGCTCTGGAAAACGCGGGCCAGGCCGTCACCCAGGACAACAACCACGACGCCGATGTCCTGAGGAGACTGGGGTGAAGGTGACAGCGGGAGATCGCGCTCGACGATGAAATCCTGATATTGGGCCTGCATGTCCTCAACCACGACGTCGCGCAGCGAGCCGAGGCTGGCCCCGTAACTGATGGGGACGCCAGGATCGGGCACGTGGACGTGAACCTTGGCAGTCGTGGGGTCGCCCACGACGAGTGGGCACTCGCCCATCTCTATGATTTTCTGACGGATGGTGTCCACATCAAGTTCCTGTCCGACGATCAGGAACTGCACGTCGTAGCCATAGCCAGCCTCACCAGGCTGCAACTCCGTAGTGACAAGGTCCACCGCTGCGATCAGCCGTGCGTCCTCGGCGACAGGTTCTCCTCGCATATAGCGCAACATCCCCTCTAGAATGATGAACAGGCCCTGGCCGCCAGCATCGACCACCCCGGCCTCCCGGAGCACAGGGAGCAACGAAGGGGTCAGCACGACGGCCTCGTGGGCAGCGAATACCATGTGTTCCAGCATGTGCACCAGGTCCTCAGTCTCTTCTGCCTGCCGGGTCGCTGAGTCGGCGACGGCGCGGGCGACGGTGAGGATGGTGCCCTCGACCGGTTTCACTACGCCTTTATAGGCGGTCGCTGAGGCTTCCCGGCAGGCAGCGGCCAGGTCTTGAGCGCAGTAGTCGTCCTTGTCATCCAGGCTGCGTGCGAACCCGCGCCAGATCTGAGAGAGGATGACGCCGGAGTTGCCCCGAGCGCCCATCAGTGCGCCATGAGCCATCTGATGGGTTACCTGCCCCACGTTGCGTTCTGGCGAATCTTCGATCTCGGCCCAGGCAGATTGCATCGTCAACACCATATTGGTCCCTGTGTCACCGTCAGGGACCGGGTAAACGTTTAGCACATTGATGGCAGTCTGGTGATGTTGTAACCAGGCCAACGCGGCTCGGAACAAGCGCTTGAAGCCCTGACCATCCGTGGTCAGGCGCGGAGATAGCCTTGTGGCCGCTGATAGATTCTCGTCTGTCAACCCGCTACCCTCCCTCAACCAACCTCAGTCAATATCGCTGATGCGCAGTCCCTCGACGTGGACGTTGACCTCGGCAACGGGTATGCTCAGTGCTCGCTCAACGCTGAACTGTACAACATTCATAACACTGCGGGCCACGGCAACGATGCGGGTGCCGTACTCGATAATCACGTACACATCAACAATGATTTGCCCATCCTTGACGCGCACCTCAATCCCGCGCTTGCTATCGCGGGAGAGGAGGTTGGCGATGCCGGTGGTCAGGTCCTTGGCGGCAGTCCCTACGACGCCATAGCAGGTCAGCACCGCCTCGTTCACGATGCTGGCGATGGCTGTGAGCGAGACCTCAATACGCCCCAGAGTACGCTCTTGTTCTGGCATCAATTCCTCCAGTGTTGGAACAGCAAGTTGGTGGATTCAGTAGACCCAATTCCCCACTTCCATTACGGTTGCACGAAAGCACTTCTTGTGTTATGATACGCTCCACTACAGACGATTTCGAGGTGGTATATAATGGCAAAATGTGAGATGTGTGGCAAAGGCCCCCAGTTCGGGCATAACGTCAGTCACTCCAAGCGTGCAACAAACCGTCAGTTTAAACCCAACATCCAGCGCGTGCGAGTGGAGATCAACGGCCACATGCGCCGGATGTATCTCTGTACTCGCTGCCTGCGGACGCTGAACAAGGCTCGTTAGACCCCCTTTTTTGCCTGCTTTCGATCCGTGCGTTTTGCCCCCTGCGGGCCGCCTCGCGGATGGCCGGGAGCGCTACTGCAACCCCCTCCGGCGCGCCGAAGATGGCTTCGCCAGCGACCAACACCGTCGCCCCGGCAGCCACGACCCGCTCCGCTGTCTGAGGCCCGATACCGCCGTCTGCCTCCAACTCCGCCTCACTTCCGGCATTATCCAGCATCTCCCGCACCCGCGCGATCTTGTGCAGCGTGTGTTTGATGAGAGATTGCCCGCCGAAGCCTGGGTTGACGGTCATCACCAGCACCAACCCCACGTCGTTCAGGACCTCGCTGATGGCAGCCGCTGGCGTCCCCGGGTTCAGAGAGACGCCGGCCCGCACGCCTGAGTCTCGAATCTGCTGCAGTGCGCGATGCAGGTGCGGCGTGGCCTCGACGTGGACGGTGAGCATATCGGCGCCGGCCTCGGCGAAGATGGGCACGTAGCGCATCGGGTCACTGATCATCAGATGCACGTCGAGCGGGAGATGCGTGACACGCCGCAAAGCGCGCACGACGAGCGGACCGATGGTGATGTTGGGCACGAAGTGGCCGTCCATCACATCCACGTGGATGTAGTCCGCACCGGCGGCCTCGGCACTCTCGACCGCCTCGGCCAGGCGGGCGAAGTCGGCGGCGAGTATAGAGGGAGCGATTTTGATAGTCCGGGTCATCAAGGTATGATACACTGAGTTGGAAGATTTGGCAACTGGTGGCGGCCTGCTCTGTTTGACAACTGTCTCTAGCCTGTGCTGCACTGACGCAGTTGCCCGCAGCCAGCCTGAATCTCGACGCCCCGCCGCACACGGACCGTGTAGGGGACACGGCGCCGTTCGAGTTCCTCGGTGAAGGCCGCCAGTGCAACGCCGGAGGACGGCCGGCCCGCGTAGCCCGAGGTGGGGTTGAGGGGGATGAGATTGACGTGGGCCAGGAGCCCCGCGAGGCGGGCCACCAGAGCCCGGGCTTGCTCTGGTGTGTCGTTCACTCCCTCGATGAGCGCCCACTCGAAACTGACACGCCGTCCGGTGCACTCGGTGTAGTGAGTGCAGGCCTCAAAGAGGGCATTGAGCCCGTAGCGGTGGTTGACCGGGACGAGTTGATCGCGCAACTGGTCGGTGGCGGCGTGGAGGGAGATAGCGAGGGTGATCTGCAAGCCCTCCCCCGCCAGCCGCTCAATGGACGGCACCAGTCCCACGGTGGAGAGGGTGATGTGCCGTTGGCCCAATCTGAACCCCGCCGGATCGATCAGGCGGCGGATGGCGGCCAGCGAACCGTCGTAATTAGCCAGCGGTTCTCCCATCCCCATCAGCACGACGTTGGTCAACCGCTCCCCCTCAGCGCGGAGGATTCGGGCGAAGTGGAGAGCCTGGGCGACGATTTCACCGGCGGAGAGGTCACGGCGGAAGCCCATCTGGCCGGTGGCGCAGAAGGCGCAGCCGAGGGCGCAGCCGACCTGGGTGGAGATGCAGGCGGTGCGGCGGCGCTGGTAGCGCATCAGTACCGCCTCGACCGTCTCGCCGTCCGCCAGGCGGAGTAGATCCTTGCGTGTCTCCCCATCGGCCGACTGCATCGTGTCCGCCACCTGTAGTATGCCGATGGTCGTCTTCGTCGCCAGGCGCTCGCGCAGCGACCGGGGTAGATTGGTCATCTGGTCGAAGGAGCCGGCCAGGTGAACGTAGAGCCACTCCCAGAGTTGCCGGGCGCGGTAGGCCGGCTCGTCCCAGTCCGCCAGGAGGGACTTGAGGGTGGGAAAGTCGAGGTCGTAGAGGTGAAGCGCGGATTGCATCTCACTCACTTGTGACCAGGATTCAAATACACACAGGTCGTTTGCCACTGGCGATGTCAGCACCGGGCCGATTGTTTGAGCATTTATGCTCGCTCCCACATCGTTGTCAATTCCCCGATATCCGCGCACACCAGGTCTGGCTTAACCGGCGAGGCAGCCAGGCCGGCCTCGGTGGTGATCCCCGAGAGGACGAGTATGGTGGTCAGGCCGGCCCGCACACCGCCGGCGATGTCGGTATCGAGCCGGTCGCCGATGACGGCGGTGGTCTCTCTCCTGCTGAGGCCGGTCTCCGACCTCTTGTTGGGGCTGGTCTCCGACCGTGCCCCCTCTTGCTGGAACCGGTCTCCGACCTTTTGTTGGGGCCGGTCTCCGACCGTGCCCCCCCGTGCCCTCATCCGCCGCATTGCCTCCTCATACATCCACGGTTCCGGCTTGCCGACGACGACCGGTGCGACGCCGGTAGTGACCTCCAGTGCCACCAATTGCGCGCCACTGCCCGGCACCGGCCCCCGCTCGGTGGGGAAGTTGGTGTCTGGGTTGGTGCCGATGAAGCCCGCCCCAGCGTGGATGAGCAGCGCCGCCGTCGCCAACCTGTCCCACGTCAGTCGCCGGTCCCAGCCGGAGACGACGTAAGCGACGTCCTCGTCGGCCAGCACGAAGCCGTGCTGCTCCAATGCCCGCCGTATCCCTTCCTCGCCCAGGGCGTAGACGCGGGTGCCCGGCGGCGCGAGAGTCGCCAGGTAGGCGGCCGTGGCCTGGGAGGAGGTCAGCACGGATTCGCGGGGAACCTCGACGCCGAAGCGGGCCAGTTTGGCCACGTATTGCTCCGGCAGCCGGCTGGAGTTGTTCGTAGCCAGAACAAAGTTAATGTGATGTTCGCGCAGGAAGGCGAAGAACTCCGCCAGGCCTGCCATCGGCTCGTCGCCGCGCCAGAGGACGCCGTCCATGTCCACGATGAGGTGGGTGATGGGGTGGAGAATGGAGAATGGAGAATGGAGAATGGAGGCTCGTAGTCGCTCGTAGTCGGTGGGGGTGTCTATGTCGGATAGCGTGTCTGGGTCGGGTACTTCGACGGTGACCACCTCATCGGCGTGGCGGGCGATGACGGCGCGGCCTCCCTCGTCGCCGCTGACGGCAGCCAGTTCGGGGAAGAGGCGGCGGGCGAACAGCACCGGCGGGCTGCGCTGACCGGCATGCGTGGGATGGACGATGGGCGCATTGGTCTCCTCGAAGCGGGCCACCGACGCCCGCAACAGGTCGGCCGTGACCAGCGGCTGATCGCATTGCAGAAAGATCGCCGCCTCGGTCTCGGGCGGGAGTGGTGCTAGCCCTATCTGCACCGAGGTGCTCAACCCCTCTGCCCAGCGCCAGTTCATCACAGACTGCACGGGCCGCGCGCCCAGCGCTTTGCGGGCGGCCTCTGCCTGGCAGCCCAGCACAATGATCACCGGCGATAGTCCCGCGGCCAGCGCCACATCGGCGACGTGGGCCAGGAGCGATACACCACCCCAATCGAGGAGTTGCTTGGGTTGGCCGAAGCGGGTGGACCCACCCGCAGCCAGAATGACAGCAGCGACTTGTTTCACGGCGATCATACCTCCCGTACAGCAGACCCCGCCTGGGTTACAGTCAACCTGTGGGCGGGCGGGGTATACAGATGCATGGAGCCTTACATAGTGTAGCACGGAACAATGCCGCCGTCAAATGCCGGGGCTTGCCCCTCTCGCTACCCTCGGCTATAATGCGCCCGTTGACGAGGGAGGTCGAGATGAAACTTTCGGTCGTTATGCCGGTCTACAACGAGATTGAGACCATCGCCGAGATCTTGCGGCGCGTGCGGGCGGTGCAATTGACTGTGCCGGTGGGCTACGGGCCAGAAAATGGTATCGCCGTCCAGTTCAAGCGTGAGATCGTGATCGTGGATGACGGCTCGACCGACGGTACGCGGGAGATCCTGCACACGCTGGAGGGCGAGCCGGACGTGGTCGTCGTGTTCCACGAGCACAACCAGGGCAAGGGCGCGGCGGTGCGTACCGGGCTTCGACATGCCAGCGGCGACGTGATGCTGGTGCAGGATGCCGACCTGGAGTACGATCCCCGTGACTATCCGGCGCTCCTGCAGCCTATCGTCGAGGGCCGCTCTCAGGTGGTCTACGGCTCGCGCTTTCGCGGTGGGCCGACCAGGGCGATGTTCTTCTGGCACATGGCCGGCAACCGGTTCCTCACGTTGGTGACCAATGTCCTCTACAACACTATCCTCAGCGATATGGAGACATGCTACAAAGTCTTCACCCGGGAGGTCGCCGAACAACTCGATCTGAAAGCACCTGGCTGGGGTTTCGATCCTGAGATTACGGCGCAGATTCTCAAGCGGGGCTACCGCATCTACGAAGTGCCCATCTCCTACACCGGACGGGAGTTTGAGGAGGGGAAGAAGATCAGTTGGCGTGATGGCATAACTGTGCTGTGGACACTGATCAGGTATCGATTCACCCGGTGAGGGCTCGGTCGTGAGACCTTCGCCCAACAAGGGGGGTGAGACCTTCGCCCAACAGGGAGGCTCGGCCGTGAGATCTTCGCCCAACAGGGGGCGCTGGGCGCTGGTGCCGCTCTTGCTGCTGGCTTGGGCGCTGCGGCTGCCCCCGATCCTGGACAACCGCTTCCATCCTGACGAGGCGCTGTATGGCTACTGGGGCCTCCTGATCGGGCGGGGGCAGGACCCGTGGCTGGCAACGGTGCCGGTCTACAAGCCGCCATTGCTGCCCTACCTGGTGGCCGGGGCCCAGGCGCTCTTTGGCAATTCTGAGTTCACCGTGCGAATGCCGGGGCTGGCAGCGGGACTGTTGACGGTCTCGCTGGTCGCCGCGCTGGCTCATTCGCTCTATCACGACCGGTGGGCAGCAGTGGCGGCGGCCGCGGGCGTGGCCTTCTCCCCCTTCGCCATCCTTTTCTCCGCCACTGCTTTCCCTGACCCGCTGATGGTGGCGCTGGGGCTGGGTGCTTGCGTGGCGGCGGCTCGCGGCAGGCCGGGATGGGCAGGGTTGCTGGCAGGACTGGCCTTCGCGACAAAACAGACTGGGCTTGTATGGGTACCTCTGGCACTTGGAGTGAATCTGATCCAAATCCCAAATCCCAAATCCCAAATCCCAAAACTTGTCATTTGTCTTTCACTGGTGGTCGGTGTGGTATTCGGTTGGGACGCGCTGCGGGTGGCCCAGGGTGCGGAAAGTTTCTGGCGCATGGGCATAACGGGTTACGGGGGATTGCGACTCATCTGGCCGCAGGAGTTGTGGACGCGGCTGCGCGGGTGGATCGGGCTGGGACGTTATCTTTTCGTCTCGCCCGTCGTCAACGGCGCGCTGCTGGTGGGTCTATCCGCGCTGGTGTGGGGCGATATCAAACACCGCCGCTATCCAGAAACCCGGTTCTTGTCAAAAACCGGGTTTCTCCAGCAACCGTTCACAGACTTGCTGCTCATCTCTTTCTGCCTCATCTACTTTCTCCTCCACTGGCTCTTTGCCTTTCCGGTCTGGGACCGCTACCTGCTGCCGCTGGTGCCCGTGCTGGCTGTGCTCCTGGGTCGCACCCTGGCCCTCCTCGCCTCCCGCCTCCAATCCATCATTGATCGTCTGTCCCTCGTCCCTCGTCATTCGTCATTCGTCATTCGTCATTTGTCATTTATCATTTGTCATTTATTATTCGCCATTTGCCTGGCCCTGCCCGCGTTCGACGCCGCCCACAGCCGCTACCCCGTCGGCGGTGACCATGGCGCCTATGACGGCATTGACGAGGTCGCTACATTCCTGCATGGGCTGCCTGAAGGCACGGTGGTCTACCAGCACTGGCTGGGCTGGCACTATGCCTATTACCTGTTCGATGCGCCGGTATGCCTGGCCTACTGGCCCACTCCGGCCTGGCTGTCCCAGGACGTGCGGGCTTTCGGCGCGACGGAACCGCGCTATGTCGCGTTCCCATCCTGGGAGTCACGAGCGCGGGCGGAGTGGGCGCTGGCTACCGTGGGCTACGGGTTGGAGCCCGCGTTGACCACGACTCGCCGCGATGACACACCCTCGTTCACCGTCTACCATATCATCCCAGTACCGAGCCGATGACCCAACCAACCAATCAACTACCCAACCAACCATCTCCCCTCCTCCGCGACCTCCTGGCCATCGTCCTGCTCTGGGTGTTGGTGATCGCCTTCTTCTGGAAGATCGCGCTGGCGGGCCGTGTGCTTGCTGGTGGCGACATCTTCACCTATTTCTATCCCTACTGGGCGGAGGCGACGCGGGCGATTCGGGCCGGGCGGTTGCCGCTCTGGAATCCTTATCTCTTCATGGGTACCCCCTTACTGGCCAACAGCCAGGTGGGGGTTTTCTATCCCTTCAACTGGCCGCTGTGGCTCTTCCTGTCGGCCCACCAGTCCATCCATCTGACCATCGTGCTGCACCTGTGCCTGGTAGCGTTCAACGGGTATCTCTGGGGACGCGGTTCGCTGCGGATGGGGCGTGCCGGCGCGTGGATGGTGGGAGCGACCTTCGCATTGGGGGGCTACCTGGGCGCGCAGGTGGAACACGTCAACCAGTTGCAGGGGCTGGTTTGGCTGCCGCTGGCGCTGACGCTGTGTGACAGGAATTTTGCTCCAAATCACAAATCTGCAAATCGCAAATCTGCAAATCGCAAAGCCGCGTTTGCCGGTCTCGCTATCGTCGTGAGCCTGGTTTTCCTGGCCG
This sequence comes from Anaerolineae bacterium, assembly GCA_016783285.1. The sequence continues at coordinate 5,460 of JADHWW010000020.1, read as the reverse complement.
GCCACACGCAGACGGCGTTCATCTCACTGGTCGGGCTGGCGGCCTACGGGCTCGGGCCGGTGCTGTGGCGTGGGTTGCGCCAGCGTGAATGGAGACCGTTAGTCCGGCGGGCATCGCGCCTGGCCGCCGTGGCGGGGTTGGGGGTGGCGCTGGCGGCGGTGCAACTGCTCCCCACCTGGGAACTTTCGCGCCTTTCGGTGCGGGCCGGGGGATTGCCGTTCAACGAGCGGGTCTCGTTTTCCCTCTCGCCTTTCTACCTGGCCCGGGCTCTTCTGCCCGGCTTCGCCGAGCCTGTGCCCCCTGAACACATCGAGCACGTCGCCTACGTGGGCATCGCTGGCCTGGCCCTCGCCGCAGTCGCCATCCTCCATTCTCCATCCTCCATCCTCCATTCTCCATCCTCCATCCTCCATCCTCCATTCTCCACTCTCCAATCCTCACTCTTCATCCTTACCCTGGGCCTCTTTCTCTCCCTCGGTCTCTACAATCCCTTATATCTCCTTCTAGCCCGCTTTGTCCCCGGCTTTGCCCACTTTCGCGTGCCGGCCCGCTGGCTATCACTCTACGCGATAGGTGTGGCATCGCTGGTGGGGTGGGGCTGGGATGCGCTGTACCATCGTCGTGTACGCATCGGCTGGCGAGCACTCCTGTTCTTTGCAGTCGCGCTCGTCGTGCTGGCGGGATGGGCGGTGGTGGGCGTGCGTATCGGGGAGGGGGGGCACGTGGGCTGGCCGACCGTCGCCGGCTGGACGATTGGGATAGTCTCGGCACTGGGGCTGCTCCTGGCGTCCAGGCGTGCACCTCGACCGGCCGCGGTGGGCCTGCTGGCCCTGTTGGTTGTGGAACTCTTCGCGGCAGGCTCTGCGCTCCCTCACAGCCGGGCCACCGCGCCCCAGGCGTTCACCAGCCTGCGCCCGGCCATCGCCCACTTGCTCTCTGCGAAGGAAGAGGTTGGGGAGCCTCCAGCCCGCTTCATCAGCATGTCCGACATCACCTTCGACCCCGGTGACTTGCCTGAGATCCGGATCATCTACGGGCCACAACTCTCCGCCGACGCGCTCTACGATTACGTGGTTGCCGCCAAACACAAGGAGGTACTCAGCCCCAATCTGCCGCTGGCCTTCGGTCTCCCCGCTGTGGATGGCTACGACGGTGGTGTGCTACCGCTGGCGCGCTACGTCACGCTACAGCACCTGTTCCTGACCGAGGACGAGGTCTCCATAGACGGCCGGCTGCGCGAGAACCTGACCGGGATCCCCGATGGGCGCTGGCTGAGCCTGTTCAACGTCCGGTATGTCATCACCGACAAACTCCACGATGCCTGGCTGGATGACGTGTTCTACGATCTCCAGTTTGGCGCGCAACTGCTGCACGGAGAGACAGCCGCGGTTGCGCACGTGCCGCGTTTCGAAGCGACGGCGCTGGGGATCGTCTCCCACCTGCGCGGAGGGGCCGCGCTGCCCGATGGCACGCCTGTCGGCCTGGTCGAGGTCGGCTTTGGCGAGGGGATCACGCGCAGGTTTGAGTTGCGCGCCGGGCAGCACACCGCTGAGGGGCTGTACGGCCCGGACGTGGCCCACGCGCAGGCTCCTGTCGGCGGCCACTTCTGGCCGCCGGCCCTGAGTGGAGTCGCGGGGGGACAGCCGGAGGGGAGTGACTATGTGACGCGGCTGCGGTGGCAGGAGCCGGCCGCGCCAGCCACGGTCGTCGTGCGGGCGATGCTGCCGGAGGGAGAACTGGTCGTGCGTGGGGTGAGCCTGATAGACGAACGCACCGGCGGCTTTCAACCGTTGGTTCTGTCTGACCGGGGCCGCTTCCGGCTGGTTCACTCCGGCGACGTCAAGATCTACGAGAACCTGAACGTACTGGAGCGAGCGTTCATCGTCCATAGGGCGATTGTGGCCGACGACGCGACGACGGTCTTGGCCTCTATGCAGGACCCCGCGTTTGATCCGGCGGCGGAGGTTATCTTAGCAGGCGAGGCCGACCCCTTGCGAAGATCGGAATCCATTGTAGAAATGACACCTGGGCTCGCGACGGATTGTCAAATCCGTCGCCCGGCGGCTGGATCGCCAGATCCAGCCGGAGCAAATGGTCCAGTCGGAGCAAAAGGTGGGGAATGTGTCAGCGTGACGCACTACGCGCCGGAGCACGTCGAGATCGAGGTGGACGCTGAAGCGCCGGGCTATCTCGTCCTGACCGATAGTTGGTATCCCGGCTGGGAGGCGACGGTGGACGGCGAGCCGGTGCCGATTTACCAGGCCGACCTGCTCTTCCGTGCGGTCGCCGTGGACGCGGGGCGCCATCGCGTCGTCTTCGTTTTCCGCCCGGTGAGCCTGCTCATCGGCGCGGGCGTGAGCCTGGCGGGACTGGTCGCCCTGGTGATCGTCGCCGCTCTTGCAGTGTCCAAATCCACGCCAACGCTCTGCTGAGTAGGGGCATGGTCACCGCGCCCTTGCGTTGTCCAAAGTTGGGTGCGATGTTATAATGGATGTTGTGATTGATTGATTAAGGAGAATCCACAGGAGGCTAGACGATGAATACGGTGAACCGCATCTTGCTAGCGATCTTGCTGCTGGTCGCTATCCCGCTGTGTACGATCCTGCTTGTGTTGCCGGTGCCAGTGCTGGAGGCGGCCGGGTGGCAGTTGGCCGCGCTGGTGAACTCTCTCGAACTCCTTGACCCGTTCGTGCGCGTGTCGCTGGGCATTCTTTTCGCCCTGGCACTGGACATCATCTTTGTCCTGCTCATCATCCTTGAGGTGCGCCGGCCCACTCCGAAGGCCATCCGCGTCGAAAAGACCGCTGGCGGGGAGGTGCTGATCAGCGTAGCCTCCATCGCCGACCGGCTGAAGTACGAGGTAGATCAACTCTCCGGCGTCCTGCGCTCCAAGTCGAAGGTGTCGGCCAAACGCAGCGGCGTCGTGGTCGAATTGGACGTGGAGATGGCGGCCGGGATAAACGTGCCGGAGAAGGCCGATCAGATCGTGGAGGCGGCCCGGCAGGTGGTGGAAGAGAAGATGGGGCTCAAACTGGCCCGGCCTCCCAAGGTGAACCTGCGCGCTATCCCCTATCCCACCACGCCCAGCACGCCAAAGAGAGGCTTACCTGCCGCGTCGGAACCAGAGTGAGGCTGCACAGCGAGGTGAGCCCGCGGCCGATTTTTATGTCTACCTGCGAGAACCTGTGTGCATCTGCGCCCCACCCAACTTGCCGGTTTGAGGCGAGGCTTCGTTGGGCAATTATTGCAGGGTCAACGCGGATTCGTGGGGTAAACTCGCTCAAAGGGGGTGTGCTACCCCCGTCGGTGGGGCTAAGGCACTGCATTGCCCCAGATGTGGGACGCGGGTGACACACCCGCTTGGAGCATCCCACTAATCCACGTAGAGCCTGATTGCACAAGCGATGGTACGATGAAAGAGGAAGACACATCTGGAGATCCCATCCTCAGCCTGGAGATGCTGGTGGAGAGCCTGCTCTTCGTGGCCGATGAGCCGGCCTCCACCGGCCGTCTGGCAGAGGCGTTGGAGGTCACGGCCAGGCAGGTCGAGCGGGCGCTCGCCGGCCTGGAAGCCACCTACGCCGGGCGCGGCCTGCGGTTGCAGCGAGCCGGCAACCGCGTGCAGATTATTACCGCGCCGGAGGCCGCGCCCTACGTCGAACGCTTCCTGGGCCTGGAGATACGCGTGCCTCTTTCGCATGCCGCGCTGGAGGCACTGGCGATCATCGCCTACCGCCAGCCTGTCACCCGTTCCGAGATCGAGGCCATCCGGGGCGTTGGTTCCGACAGTGTGCTGCGCACGCTGTTGAGGGCCGGCCTGATCGAGGAGGTGGGGCGAGCGCCGACGGTGGGCCGCCCGATCCTCTATGGCACCACCTTCGCGCTCCTGCAACACTTTGGGTTGCGCAGTCTGGATGAGTTGCCGCTGTTGGACGAGTTGTCAGACGGTGAAGAGGTCTGATGGAGAGATGCTCCCGAAGATCACCGTCTTGTGTCGTCGCCTCCATGCTGGGATTGGCAGGAGTGCTGCTGTGCCTGGCCTGGCCGGCGTTCCCCGCCGGTGCACAGGATTCCCGCATATTGCAGGTCTGGCCTGATCGCGGCATCGGGGTCGCATCCGGGCTGTTGGAGGGTGCGACGGCGCACGCCGAGACGCAGGTGCTCCCTTTCGGCGTCTGCCGCACCTCCTCCGGCGATGTCGTGCGCGCGCGTACCTACCTGCGCTTCCCGCTCGACGTGTTCCCGCCGGGCACCGAGATTCTGCGCACCACGCTGTACGTATACACGGACGGTGGCTCGAACGTGGGGGAAGCGGCGTTCGGCGCATATCGGGTACTCGAACCGTGGGAAGAGGATGGCTGGAGTGATGACCCGGCCACCTGGCCCATCCTTCTCGCTGTGCCCATCGCGTCAACAGTAGCCAGTTTCGACGTGGTGACGCCAACGCCGCCACCGCCCACCCCTGTCCCGACCACCGCTCTTACCGTCACCGCAACGCCGACTCTGACAGCGACCGAGACATCCGCGCTGTTCTCCAAACCCGCTGGCCACGGGCTGGTCCAGGTGGCGGCGGCGACGACGGTGACGGTGACCCTTGACCCGCTGGACAGCGAGGTGACCGTGGGAGCCACGACGACGGTGGACATCCGCATCGAGAACGTGACCGACCTGTACTCCGCTGATGTGTGCCTGACCTTCGACTCGGATCTTTTGGAGGTGGTAGACGCCGACCCGAGCACGGAAGACGTCGTGGAGATTCAGGCTGGCACGTTCCTCGGCCTGGATGCTATGGTAGAGGATAATATAGTTTACCAGGGTCAAGATGATGGGGAGATCTACTTCTATCAGACGACAGGCGACGGGCCGGTCAGCGGTAGCGGTGTGCTGGCTAGTATCACCTTCCGGGGGAAAGAGGTCGGGAGTTCAGAGCTCGGCTGCGACGGGGACTACGTTGACCTGGAGGATTACGACGGTGGTGCGATCACCGCCGAACTTGAGGACGGGAGTGTCACCGTTACCAGCGAGGAGTCTGCCACGCAGACGCCTGGCCCCAGTCCTACATCCACACCCACCTCTACACCTGGTCCCAGTCCCACACCCACGTCCACGTCCACGCCTGGCCCCAGTCCCACCCCCACATCTCTCACCTCGCCGCTGGTCACCCCCACGCCCGGCCCCACCTCCACGCCCACACCACGCCCGCCCACCTCCACGCCTGGCCCGACACCCACGTCTCCTGCTTCACCGTCGCCCACCCCTACCTCACTGCCGTCCACCGCGCCGGTTGTATCGCTTCGGCAAGGGGCGGGAACCTGGCTTGTCTGGGACGTCACCGCGCTGATGCGGGCCTGGCAGGCGAGGGAGATACACAACCACGGGCTGGCCCTGGCCCCCGCGCCTGACCCCGACGCCGACCCGGAGACGACGGGCGATCTACTGGTGGCGCGTTGGCTCGCCGCA
>JADHWW010000210.1 GCA_016783285.1 Anaerolineae bacterium | reverse complement strand
ATGTTCATGATGCCGATGCCTCCGACCAGGAGCGAGATGCCGGCGATAGCCCCCAGAAAGGCCGTCATGATGCCCGTGATCTCGCTGGCCATCTCCAGTATGTCACCCTGGCTCATCACCATAAAGTCATCATCCTCGTCTGCGTCGAGGCCGTGGCGGTCCCTCAGCAGCATCGTGATCTCGTCAACGGCCGCGTCCGCCCGATCCTCCGCAGCCGCCACCACGGTGATATTGCTCACGATAGGCTTCCCCAGGGAATTACGTCCGTCGAACATCTTTGTCTGGGCCGTCGTGATGGGCGTCAGCACTATCTCGTTCGGGTCATTCATCCTGGAACTGTTTTGCTCGGCCAGGACGCCCACCACGGTCAGCGAAACCCGCCCGCTGCCATTGGGGAGCGCGACCTTGATCTTTTTGCCCACCGGGTCAAAGCCGCCAAAGAGATCGCTCGCGGACTGATAGCCCAACACGGCCACGTTGGACCGTCCGACCACGTCCTTCTCCTCGATGAATCGCCCATTCACCACCTCCACTCCGCTGAGGGCATCCTGATATTCCGGCGTTATCCCCGTCACCGAGACGTTGATGTTCTCATTGCCAAAGATGACCTGGGCGTTCTGGCCGAACTGCGGGGCGACGGTCGCGGCATCGGGCACGCTGCGGGAGTCAGCGATGGCCTCGGCGTCGTCCATAGTGAGCGATCCTCCTCCACTGCCGCCAGGCATCACAAAGATCAAATTGGAACCAATGTCGCTGATCTGCTGGGTGATGGAAGCCTGCGCCCCCTCGCCGATGGACATCAGGCCGATGACCGCCCCCACGCCGATGATCACTCCCAGCATCGTCAGGCCAGAACGCATCTTGTTCACCGCCAGCCCGTCCAGGGCCACTCGTAGATTCTCTAGTAGGTCTGTTATCATCATTCCACCTCGCTTGATTTTAGATTTGTTGATTTTAGATTTGGTGATTTACCACAACCGATGCAGCACTCCTGTCTTCAAATCTCCAAATCTCAAATCTCCAAATCTCAAATTATCCTTCCATCCCGCAGGCGCACGATCCGCTCCGCATGTTCGCCGATCTCTTCGTCGTGCGTGACCATGACGATGGTGATGCCTTTTTCCTCGTGCAACCGGTGCAGGATTTCCATCACCTCAGCGCCGGCTTTGGAGTCCAGGTTGCCGGTCGGCTCGTCGGCCAGGATGATGGGGGGAGCGTTGACCAGGGCGCGGGCGATGGCCACCCGCTGTTGCTCCCCGCCAGAGAGTTCGGTCGGCAGGTGTCTCATCCGATCACTCAAGCCCACCATCCCCAGCGTCTCCTGCGCCCGCCGCTTCCGCTCGGCAGAGGGGATCCGCGCTCCATCTCGTGTGTATTGCATGGGCAGCATCACCTGCTTCAGCGCGCTGGTGCGGGCTAGCAGGTTAAAGGTCTGGAAGACGAAGCCGATCTGCCGGTTGCGAATGGCCGCCAGTTTGTCATCGCTCAAGCCACTCACCTCGGCGCCACTCAGCCGGTACGAGCCGCTGGTCGGCGTGTCCAGGCAGCCGATGACGTGCATCAGCGTGGATTTGCCGGAGCCGGAAGGCCCCATGATCGCCACCCACTCCCCTTGCTCAATCTGCAACGATACCCCGCGCAGGGCATGCACCTCTACTTCGCCCATAAGGTAGACCTTGTTGACGTTCTCAATCTCAATCATGCTAGTGCCCCCCGCCGAACATACGCATCGGGCCAAACATTTGCTCGGAGCCTTGAGTAACGCTGGCGACCACGATCACGACGTCCCCTTCGACCAGGCTCAGGGCAGGCCCTTCGACCAGGCCGCTGACGATCTCAACCTCCGTGTCGGTCATCATCCCCAATTCCACTTCCACCCGCTCGACCCGGCCTCCGACCAGCCGATCTATGTAGGCGCTCCCACCCTCGGTGTGAACGGCTCGCAGCGGGACGATCAGCGCGTTCTCCTGGCTGGCGGTGACGATCTCCACGTCGGCCGTCATCCCGGCGCGCACGGGCAACACTTGCCCTGAGTCTGTCGAAGGAGCCTGTCCTGAGTTTGCCGAAGGATCGCCTGGCGTCAGGCGGATGGTCACAGGGTAAAGAACCACACCCGACGCGATATTGGCCGTCGGCGCGATGTACGTCACCTCACCGGCCATTTCGACGCCGGGGAAGGCATCCACGCTCACCAGCGCCTCCTGGCCGACCACTATCTGCGCCACGTCGGTCTCGTCCAGGTTGACGTCCACCACCAGCGTCTCCAGGTCGCTTATCACCACGACGGCGGCCTGCCCCGCGCCGGCCATCTCACCCACCTGGATGTTCATCTCGGTGACCGTACCACCCGCCGGGGCGACCAGGACTGTATCCTCCAGCGCGCGCCGCGCCGATTCCAGACCGAGTTGCGCCTGGGCCAGCGAGAGTTCCAACTGCGCCAGTTGGAGGGGTTCGCTCTCCAGCGCCACCTGGGCGTTAAGCACCTTTGTCCAGGTATTCTGCACATTCTCCTCGCTGATGCCAACTACCGCCAGGCTGTAATTCGCCTGCGCGACCTCCAGGTTGTACTGTGCGTTTTCCAGGGCGCGCTCGGTCGCCTCCCGCTCGTTCTCCAGGGCGGCTTTCCTCCACCTGACGTCGAGTTCCCAGTCGCGGGCCGAGTCCCAGGCTGTGTCATAATTCTCCTGGGCATCGGCGAGTCCATCCTGAGCCTGCTCCAGGCTGACGCGGGCTGACGTGAGTTGCGTGCCGGGGATCGCGGCCAGCGCAACCGCTTCTTCATAACCGACCTGGGCAGTATCCAGGTTAGCCTGCGCCACCCCAGCCTCCGCCTCGATCTGCGCCGACGCCAGATCGATCTCTGCCTGGGTCACCTGAAACTCGGCCTGGGCAACCGCTTCGCGGGCATCGGCGTCATCCAGTCGGGCCAGCACGTCGCTCGCCTCCACCACGTCCCCAACTTCCACCGGTACCTCGATCACCCGCCCACCCGACGAAAAGGCCAGCGAGACCTCGGCATTGGGGACCAGGCTGCCGGTCGCATCCACCGTGACCCGCAGCGTGTCGCGCCGGACGACGGCCGTCTCCATCGCTGCCTGGGCCTCGGCCCTGGCCTGCCGCCGGCCCTCGATGTACTGATAGCCGATCAAGCCCAACCCTCCGACCACGACGACGACTGCTACGACGATCCACCATTTTTTGCTCATGCATTTCCTCCCATAGATGCTCCCAACAGCGCCGGGCGCAGGCCGTCAGCCCAGGCGCGGATGGCTTCCCAATCACGGTAGTCGCCCGCGCCAACGCTCCCTCCGGGCGTTAGCGGCCACACGAGCCGGTACATGAAGGGTAACTTGCCAAAGTCCAGCTTTCCCGCAAAGATACCCACGTCCACCGGCTGCACCTGTGGTACTTGCTCGCGCACCGGGTCCAGACAGGCCACCGCCACGCGGCGGGTCTCCTCCGTATCTTGCACTGTCGTCAGGGAGGTGAGAAAGTAAGCCACAGGCACCCGGCTCAGTGTTTCCCGGTGCATCTCTACAAACTCTACCGCCTCGGGCAACCACTTGCTCGAGCGAATGGCGCTGCCCACGATCACCGCCCGGTAGGGGCTCACGTCGGTCACGTTTTGCGCCAACCGCACATCCACCACCGCGCCCGCATCGCACAACACCTGCCCGATGGCCTCGGCCACCTCGCCGGTGGACCCGCACTTGCTGGCGTAGGCTACCAGAATCTTGTCACTCATCTCGTTTTCACCTCCACAGTTTGATTCGTTGAATTTTACCGCCGGCTGTCGCGTGCCCAATGCTGTCAGGCCACAACAAGCCAGCGCCGTCGCGCCGACCGCTCCTCCGGTCAGCGTTAGAAAACGTCTTCGACTGATCTTGTTCTGTTCGCTCATCTCCCTCCTTGCTTCCGTTAGTTTTCATCACGACTTTTAGTTTACAGGAATCTTGTGTAGAAATTATGGAGATGTGGTGGAGGGATGTTGGAGATAGGAAAATTGACGATCAGCGGCATTGAGGGTTTGACGAAACGTCCACAACCTGCTATACTCGACACAACTAATTGTTATCTGACAACAGGAGCAAAAACCAATGACCGTTCAACTGACCCTGGCTCTCTCAAACGATTTTGTCCAACGCGCGCAACGGTGGGCCACACGCGCGGGATGTGACGTGGCAGAGATCATCACCAGAGCCGCAGTTCTGAGCCTCCCCTCACTGGGAAGAGAGAGAACAGCGGATTTAGATGCACTGGCCGATGCCCAGGTACTGACGCTGACCCACTTGCAGATGGGTCCGGCTCAAGATGCCCGCCTAAGTATCCTGTTGGAGCGACAGCAGGCTGCTCTGCTGACCCCGGCCGAACGCGCCGAACTGGATAAACTGATGTCCTACTATGAAATCGGGCTGCTACGCAAAGCAGAGGCCCTGGCCGAAGCGGTACGGCGCGGACTGCGGGAGCCGTTGCATCCGTGAGTTACATTCCAGATGCGATCCGTAAAGCCGTGCGGCGCGCGGCTGGGAACCGGTGTGGCTATTGTCTGGCCCATCAGGACTATGTGTTGGGACGATTGGAGATAGAGCACATTATCCCCGTAGCCACAGGTGGAAGCGACGACGAATCCAACCTGTGGCTGGCCTGCCGATCGTGCAATCAACACAAGGGTGTACAAACCCATGCTGCTGACCCGGAGACGGGCCTTTCAGTACGATTGTTCAACCCCCGAATCCAAATCTGGTCAGAGCATTTCGCCTGGAGCGCCGACGGTATCCATATTATCGGGCTGACGCCGTGTGGCCGCGCTACTGTCGAGGCGTTGCGGTTGAACGACAAACTTGCCGTGCGTGTGCGTTCCCATTGGGTCAGGGCCGGCTGGCATCCTCCCACACCACAGAGCGGCCCAAGGCGATAGCCATCGGCCACTTCCTGAGACTGAGACAAAGGAGTAGATATTATGAACAGCGGCTTCAAAACCCAATGTGTGCCTGACTATAGGCTTTTGACAGGAGAACAGATCAAAGAGATTCACCGGGCGAGTCTAGAGATCCTGGAAACCGTCGGCGTTCGAGTGTCCCACGAGGAGGGTGTTCAACTCCTGAGAGAGGCTGGATGCCGGGTGAAGGAAGACAACGTCGTTCGCATCCCCAACTGGCTGGTCGAAGAGTGCATCCGCAGCGCCCCTTCCCGCATCACCATGTACAATCAGAAAGGGAAAGAGGCCATGCGCCTGGAGGGACGTAACATCTACTTTGGGCTGGGCACGGACTTGATCAGCACGTGTGATCTAAAGACCGGTGAGACACGACCGTCGCGCCTGCAGGACGTGGTCAATGCGTCCACGGTCGCGGACTATTGCGAGGAGATTGACTTTATCGCCTCTTTCGCCCTGCCGAGCAACGTGCCGACCAACACGAGGTACGTCGAGTGTGCCAAAGCCATGATGGAGAACTCGATCAAGCCAATCTTTTTCACCGCGGCCGGGCAGGAGGACCTGGCGATTATTGCTGAGATGGCCGCGGCCGTGGCCGGTGGGGAGGACGCTCTGAGGGAGAAACCCTTTCTCATTCATTATTCTGAGCCTACAGCCCCGCTGACACACTCGTTTGGCGCAGTGCGCAAAGTGTTCCTCTGCGCCGAGAAGGGCATCCCAATTTGCTATACCCCCGGTGATAGTCTTGGGGGTAGTACCCCTGTGACCCTGGCGGGTGGTATCGTGCAGGCCAACGCCGAAGCCCTGAGCGGCATCGTCCTGCACCAGGTCAAGAGCAAAGGGGCGCCAATCATCTCTGGCTTCGTGGTCGTCCCCCTGGACATGAGAACAGGCATTTTTTCCTACGGTGCGCCCGATTTGCGACTGACCAATTCGGCTTTTGCCGACATGTTTCACTATTACGGGATTCCCATGTGGTCAACCGTCGGCAGCGACGCCCACTGCCTCGACGCCCAGGCGGCTATGGAGCACGCCTTCGGCACTCTGCTGGCTGCGCTCGACGGGGCCAATCTGATTCACGACATCGGCTACCTGGGGCAGGGACTGCTCAGCAACCCCGCCGCCATCGTCATGTGCGACGAGATCATAAGTTACGTGAAGCGCATCGTGCGGGGTTTTGATCTCAGTCGCGAGATGATGGCCGTTGACGTGATCCGCCAGGTCGGACCGGCCGGCAACTTTCTAACCCAGAAACACACCGCGACCCACTTTCGGCAGGAACTGTGGCGGCCCAGGTTTCTGAACCGCGATACTCCCAAGGCGTGGGCGAAAAAGGGAGGCCAAACCTACGAGGAAATCGTGACTCAGAAGGCTCTCGAAATTCTCGCCACGCACCAGCCTGAGCCGCTGCCGGAGGACATTCGTCAAAAGATCAACGAGATTGCTAAAGAGGCCGAAA
>JADHWW010000127.1 GCA_016783285.1 Anaerolineae bacterium | reverse complement strand
GGTCATCGCGTAACTGTGGTACAGGGTCAGCGAGGTCAGAATCGTCTCCTGGCCCTCGACCAGGCGGGGGAACCAGGCCCGAGTCTGCACGGCGTTGGCCTGAATGTTCCGGTGGGTCAACTGAGCTCCTTTGGAGACGCCGGTGGTGCCGCCGGTGTACATTAGCACGGCAGCGTCCTCCATGTCAATCTCCACCGGGGTAGGCCTGGCTGGTGCACTGGCAAGGATGTCCTGGAACCAATAGGTGTTGGCGTCGCCGGAGATGTCCTGGTAGTGCCCCTCTTTCTTCTCTGTGGCGACGGTGAACAGGAACTTGAGCAGGCCGGGGAAATACTCTTTGATGTTGGTGACGATGACCTGCTTGAGCGAGGTCTCGGCGCGAATCTGTTTCGCGATTGGGTACATCAGGCTGAGGGTAATGATCGTCTCCGCGCCGGAGTCGTTCAACTGATGCGCCATCTCGCGGGCTACGTATGAGGGGTTGCACGGGACGACGATGCCGCCGATCATCAGCGTGGCGTAGTAGGCGATGGGGAATTGAGGGCAGTTGGGTAGGTGTATGGCCACCCGATCCCCTTTCTTGACCCCCAACTGTTGCAACGCGGCAGCAAAGCGGTACGTCAGGTCAAGCAACCTTCGGTAATCCATCTTGGCGTCCATGAGCGCGTTGCCTAGAGGCTCGACCACGTTGCCGAAAATCGTTGCTGTGTTGTTGGGATACTTTTCGGCAGTACTGATGAGGTTTTGAGTGACCGGGTGATCCGGTATCTCCACCTCGGGCGGGACCCCTTCTTCGTAGTGAGACAGCCAGGGCTTTTCCATCGTTATGCCTCCTTTTGTTTATGAGCAGGTGGGGCATCTCCTTGATAGGGAGTGACAGGAGCGGAGCCCCAAGACCAGGAACAATTTCCCTGAACATAGTATAGTGGAATCGGGAGTGTTGTCAAGAGCCAATTTCGCCCCGTCGCGGTACTTGTAGCAGAGATCGTGCAAATCCTTGATGCTAACCAGCATCCGATCCATCCGCCGCTGGATTGGCTCTTATGACGGCCTATGGCATCAGGGTTCTTAACTCCACCAAGAGAGTCTTATCTACCACCTTGCGGAGGCATATGAGCGCCACTGCGCCGAACGGCGTACGACAGCGCTGGAACAGGACATACAACCACGGCAACCGGGCCGCCTGCCCCGCTTCCTGCGCTGGCTGATGCCCAACGGCGGCACGCTTGGATACCACGTATCTTATCTTCGTGCGCGTGAATTCCAGGTACGATGAAGAGACTGGTGGTAATAGCCGCGTCATCTCTCATCTGGAAGACGAAAACGGGAGTACTATTTCAGGGAGCACCATCCATACGCACCACTCTGCGTCGGGTAATAAGGATTCGCACAATCGTGTTGTTGGCCGTGCTGCTGGTGGCGGGGCCAGTAGCGATGTGACACGCTTAGAGGCAGAACCTACAATGTGCCTGCGTCCAACCGCTCAAGGAAATGCTGCACAGTGAGCACTTCCACACCGCGCGACCTCATCTGTGCCACCAAATCGTCATCACTCTTGAGGTCATCGTCACGACTGACGGTGTACCGCGCGTCACCCAGAACAGCCGTCTCCAGAATCAGATCATCGTCGGGGTCACGGCAGAGGTCGAACTCACCGGTCGGGGTGACGTGGGTGGCGCGCTCCTGCAACAGACGCAGGAATTGCTCGATCTCTTCGGTGGACAAGCCGTACTTGGTCTGGATGCGTGGACGGGTTAGCACGTCGGCGATCTCTTCGAGGAGCGGAATGGACAAGACAACGTCAAACTGCCCAGCCATCCAGGCATCCTTGAGACGAGCGGGGAAGCCGTGGGGGTTGATGAACGCCGACCCCCAGATGTTGGTGTCAAGCAGCACGACGGGCACGACGTAGTTCCCTGGCTTCAGCGGCGGCCAACGTGATGTCGGCCTCGATCTCGTCGGACGAAAAAGCGGCGGTCCTGGCCTGGACGCGGGCGAGCAGCGCCTGGAACTCGGCCAGCCAGCGGTCATCAGGCCCGCCCAGATACCGCCGTACCAGGTCGGTCACCACCTCTTCGGGCGTGCGCCTGAGTCGTTGACTCTTGAGTGCCAGGTGTTCGTACAATTGGCTAGGTAGGGTGATTACAGAACGCATCGGCGATCCTCATCATATTCGCATCATTCGACCATCGTGTCGCTCTTTGCAGGAGGTGCCTATAGTACCGGTGTCAAATTCATTATACCCGTGCTCAGCATGTAAGTCAAACCGAACCAAGATCATCGAGAGGTAACACAAATGAACAAGCACAGGAGTTTCTTGATGTACTTTGCCGAGATGGTCGAGCAGTATCGCGCCGACCGGCGGCGCAATTCGCCCCAGGAGACCCAGATTCAGCCGGGTCACCTCCACCGCGTGCTACGCTGGCTGATGCCCAACGGCGGCACGCTGCTGCTGGTGGCGTTGCTGGTCGCTACCGCGCAGGTGTGGGCCAAGCCACTGGCAAGCCCTGCCAGCGCCCCCGGCCCCAGCGCCACGACCGTCAACTACCAGGGCCGCCTGGCCAATCCCGATGGCCCGCCAGTAACGGACAACAACTATGGGATGACCTTCGCGCTGTACGACGCCTCCACCGGCGGCAACCTGGTGCGGAGACCAGAGAGCCATGCGGCTGTGCCGGTGGCCGACGGGCTGCTCAGCGTGGGGCTGGGCAGCCAGACCAGCGGCGGTATCCCGACCAGCACCTGGAACGGCGACCGCTACCTGGAGATCACGGTGGGCGGGGAGACGTTGAGCCCACGGGAGTTGATCCGCAGCGTGCCCATCGCAGGGATGGCGCTCACTGTGCCGGATGGGGCGATTACCAGCAGCAAATTGAAACCGACAATTGCCTATGCGAGTCCAGCAGAGGATGTTCCTTTGTCTTCGTGCCCTACCGAAACGACTGTTTTGGAAGTACAGGTAAGCAACGATTTCGACGCAACTTATCTCGTCTGGGCCTCAGTTATGACCAGAGTCAATGAGAACGACAGAGTGGTCGAGGCTAGGTTAAGGCTTGGAGACGGTACATATTGGGGGGGTGTATGAACCACCATGCCACAGCCGGTAAGGATGGCACACAGACAGGTGCAATTGTCTCGGTCGTTGATTTGCCTGCAGGTGATCACTCCATTCGCCTGATGGGTTGCCGGAAGAGAAGTGGGGGATACATTCGAGGGATACTCACTTAGCTGTAATGCAGGTATCGCAATGACGTGGTTGTTAGGAGACCCAATCCGCACCCGCTTGCGGTGCCAAAGGAGGGTAAGAACGATGAAACAGAAGTGGATCAATTGGATAGTGATGGTGACGCTGGTGGCAGTGCTGGTGCCGCTGTCGGGGTAAGGGCGAGCAATCAGCCCTTCAGCAGTTGCTTGATCTCTTGAACCAGGAACAGCAGGTTGGGGTGGGTGAAGGAGAGTTCGGGCGCGGGGACGCGGTGGTGCTTGATATCGGGGGGAATGTGCTTGTGGTGCGGATGAGTGGCAGCCAGGGTGGGATCGTGGGGATGCGGCTGAGAGTCGTACCAGGACACCTTCTCGTCGCCGTGCCAGACCTCGTAGCCGTGGCGCTTGAGAACGAGCGGCCCGGCGTCAAAGGTCAGACGTTCTTTGACAACCAGCCGGTAGCCCTGGGAAAAAACAATCCCACCCGACACCGTGACCATCCGCCCACGGCGGATCACAATCAGCGTCGAGGATACAATGGAAGGGAACTGCTGTGGTAGCGTGTAGACAAATTCTTCGTAATCACGCAGGGATTGGTAGGGGTTCACGGCGCGCTGTCCTTGCAATTACGTCTGAGAGCGTCCAGGTACGTTCTCGCAGTGATGCGATGATTTCTTGATACTGCTCACGGCGACGCAGCCAAATCTCATACGCGCCTGCCCAGTCGTTCCAGTCCAGCACCCAGGCATCATCGGGTGGCTCTTCGCCGTTGATGTACGACTCGTAGAACGTCTCGGTCAGCACGCCGTATTTGCGCTCGTAGGCTACTATGTCCTCTTCGAGGGCGTGAATATCCAGGAGGATTTCGCTGAGTGTCATCGTATCACTTCCTTTCCACGTCGCCCGCGCCAATACGGGCCAACGTTACTACAATCAATTATACCGGTACTGGCAAATCTGGTCAAGCCGGCGTGGACAAACCAACGCCAAATCTCTGGCCGTTCAGGAGCAGTAGATCGGACCCCGATGAACGGATGGTCCGCTTTTCTGGCACGGGGCGCGAGCGTTTTGCATTTGTGCCAGCGTCGCCGTTCTGACCTCCAAATCCACGCGCCTGCTCTCAGATGGTTGCTCAAAACGGCTAACTGCCCAGCCCTGAGCACCGCCCAGTCGCCCTTCCATTCTTCAATGCTGGTCGTTTTGCGTCTAGCCGGAGGTTGTGCCATAATAGCCTCAATGACGAAGACGTCTTGAGGCTGCGGCACAGCCCGAGGCAGTGACCAAGGCGGCGGAAGCGCCCTGGTGGCGGCATTTGCCATAATGGGTCGACCGACGCAAGGTCGGGCAGTTCTCCGTACTAACATAACTCCCAGACAGCCCCGGCCTTTGTCTCACTTCGAGACGGCACTCTGATATCGGTTTCAGCGCAGGAAGCCCGCCCGACTTATGGGCAGGAGTGCCCACCAGATGGCTTGTCGCAACCCCAAAACATCAACAGGAACAGCACGGAGCCGCTGCTGGCAGCAAACGCTGTCGCCGGCTCCGTGTGTTTGCGCTGTTTCCGTATCCTCTCAAGAAGTAAGGGGTGAGACCTCGTCTATGGTAGCCGGTCTTCTGACCGGTCCACCATCGGGCACGGTCAGAAGACTGGCCCAAAGGGGAATCCCCCAAGTTGTTGAGAAAATGCGGGCGGGGGATCATGCACATCTACGGCGCGCACTCCCGCTGTCTGGAGGGCGCTTTTCGCCTACCGGCACCAGTCGTGGTAGAGATAGCGAGGCGGCGGCGTCCGTTTGTGTAAGCGCCTCCGCCAGGCTATGAGTGTTGTCCGCAAGCGGTACATCAGGAAGGAGCAGAAGATGTTGACACGCGCAAAGGTATTCAGTTTGGCAATTAACGAGGCGCTGCCCGGGGGAGTGTCCCCAGGCAGCGCCAATGGCACCAGCCTGGCACTGTCTGTTTGCGGCGGTGCTGGGGGCACAACGGCTACCTACGCCTGAGACGGTGCTGCCATTGGTTGATCGGCATCACCGCTGCCATCGCTATGTCCTGCAGCCGCGCGCGAGTGG
Organism: Anaerolineae bacterium; assembly: GCA_016783285.1. The sequence continues at coordinate 20,585 of JADHWW010000127.1, read as the reverse complement.
CCACCTGCGTGCTCCACACAGCGTTCCGCACCCGCGTGACTGGCTGGAACAGATTCGTCAGCAACGGCCAGTCGTCTACCCGGATCGGTTCCTCAGCCACCCGTTCCGGCTGCCAGTGCAGCACTGCCGCTGCCCAGGTCAGTCCTGCCCCGAAGCCGACCAGCACCACGTGGTCACCGGACTTCAGGCGACCTTCTTCCAGCGCATCACACAGCGCCAGTGGGATTGAGGCCGCCGAGGTGTTGCCGTAGCGGTCAATGTTGATCATCACCTTCTCCGGGGCCACTCTCAGCCGGCGCACTGCCAGTTCGATGATGCGGGCGTTCGCCTGGTGGGGGATGATCAGTTCAATGTCGTTCCAGGTCAGGCCGCTGTCCCGCACGACGTTGATTACCGAGTCGGTCATCTTGCGCGTGGCGAACTTGAAGATGCGCCGGCCGTCCATCCGCAGGTATTGCTCCCGGTTGCGCAGCACCTCCTCGCTGAGGGGCTTGGCGGTGCCGTAGCCGGGCGCTATGAGCGCGTCCCAGTCGCTACCGTCGGAGCCTAGTTCGCAGCTCAGAATCCCTGTGGGTTGATCGCTGGCTTCCAGCAGGACGGCCGCCCCACCATCTCCGAAGAGCACGCAAGTGGTGCGATCCGTCCAGTCCACGGCTGGCGAGAGTGTTTCGACCCCGACCACCAGCACCCTCTCGTACAGGCCAGCCTCGATGAACTGGCTGGCGGTCACCAGGCCGTAGACGAACCCGGTGCAGCCGGCGACCAGTGTGAAGGCACCCGCCCGGGTTGCGCCCAGTTGGTCTTGCACCATGCTGGAGACCGGTGGGCAGAAGTAGTCGGGCGTTGAGGTAGCGATGATGATGAGGTCGACTTCTCCGGGACTAACTCCGGCCTGCTCCAGTGCCTTCTGACAGGCCTCGACCGACATTGTGGATGTCGTCTCACCCGGCCCGGCGATGTGCCGCTCGCGAATGCCCGTGCGTGTGACGATCCACTCGTCGGAAGTGTCCACCATCTGCTCCAGATCGTAGTTGGTGAGGATGCGCTTGGGTACCGATTTACCCCACCCGGTGATCCGGCCATACCGCTTCATCTGGTCCCCCTCCTTGGCGTGATGTTACTTGCAAAAACACTGAGGAGGGGTAGAAGTTACGAAGGTTGTTCTCAGCCTGTTTGTGGCGCTGATCCGTTCGCCCCACGTGATGCCATCGTTGCTGAGGCTCCCCGCGCATCTCGAGTGGTAACCGTTCAGGGGGTGTCATTGCGAGGAGCGGAGCGACGAAGCAATCCCCTCTTTCGGGTGATCACGAGCAGGAGATTGCTTCGCTACGCTCGCAATGACGGGTATGGAAACTGTTTTTGGCTCATTCCAAGTACCCACCTGAACGCTTACCTCGAGTGTATTACACCTTGCCGACCACGTACAGTTCGCCCTGCTCAAATCCACGCTCCCGGTAGTAGGGCCGTGTACCGACTGCTGCGATGACCGCCAGACGGTTGAAGCCTTCTTGGTGGACGATGCGCCTGGCTTCGTCGAGCAGCCGCCTGCCCAGCCCGGCATGCTGCGCCGCCCCCTCCCGCCTGGCCCCCAGTTTCAGCGCCGGGCCGTAGACGTGTAACTCGCGTATCACGGCGCATCCGGTCAACTCGGTGATGGCTGGCTCGGCCCGAGGCAGCGAAAGGCGCAGGAACCCTGCTAGCCGGCCTTCGGGCGTAGCGTAAGTCAGGAAGCACTCGCGGGTACAGTCGGTCTCGTAGTCCAGCCGCTCCAGCCTGAGTGTGTCCGCGTCTACCCTTTGGCCGCGTACCTCGCGGCAGCGGATGCAGCGGCACACCAATCCCTTCTGTCCCATGTACTGTTGCACAATCTGGCGCAGGTTTGACTTTTTCACGCCGGCCACGATGTTGGGAGCAGGGATGTCGCGCATCAGCCGGTTGACGCGGCAATAGGGTGGGATGAGCGCCTTGCAATGGGCCAGTAGTTCCACCAGTGTCTCTTCATCATAGGGCTGGTATTCGCCCTGTTGCCAGCGGTTGTACAGTTCCGTGTCCGGCAGGAGCGCTGTGGGGTAGATCTTTAGTTCGTCGGGTCGCAGCGCCGGGTCGTCCCACAACCGGCGAAAGTCTTCCAGGTCGCCCTCCGGCGTACCGCCCAGCAGGTTAGGCATCCAATGGACGGCGATCTTGAACCCAGCCAGGCGCAGCAATCGCATCGCGCTCCGTGTCTCGGCGACGGTGTGGCCGCGCCGATTGCGGGCCAGGATAGTGTCATCCAGGCTCTGCAGGCCCAGTTGTACCTTTGTCGCGCCCAGCCAGCGCAGCCGGCGCACCTCCTCAATCGTGATGCAGTCGGGCCGCGTTTCCACCACCAGCCCGACGTTGCGGTGTGTGGAGACCTCGTTGAGCCGCTGAGCCTCTTCCAGCGTGGCTGTCTCCACCTCGTTCAGCGCGTCCAGGCAGCGTCGTATGAACCACTCCTGGTATGGTTCCGGGTAACACGACCACGTCCCGCCCAGGATGAGCAACTCGACCTTGTCCACGCTATGTCCGATCTCGGCCATCGCGGCGACGCGACCGGCGGTCTGGGCGTATGGATCGAACTCGTGGGCGGCTGCCCGCATCGCGCCGGGCTCGTCGGGCAGGTAACTCTTGGGCATCCGTTCGACCGCCGGGCAGAAGATACATTCGCCCGGGCAGGGGAAGGGTTCGGTGAGCACCGTCACGGGGGCCACTCCGGAGATGGTGCGCGTGGGCTTGACCCGCAGACAGTGCACCAGTTCGGGGTCAGGCGTTTGTCCTTCTTGTATGCACAGTTGGGTGTATCCGCTTAGGATCTGGCCCTTGGAGAGGATGTCGCCGTCGGGTAACGGATGCCGGCGCAGGATGCGCGTCAGCCACTTCTCCGGCAGATCTGGCGTGGTTTGTAGCTCGTCCAGGATGGCGATGAGCAGGTCTCTGTGCCGTTCCAGGTCGAACGGTGTCCGATGCGCTGCTCGCCACGCTTTTTCACGCCGTCTGCTCGTATGTGTTCCCATGAGTCTTCGCTGGGGAGTCGTGCTTAGTCACCAGCCTAGCGCGTAGCCGATGTTCCCCTTGGGCGACACGCCGCCCTGGATGACACCGTGCGTTTGGTCGTAGCGAATGGCCATCACCTTGCCGTTCACCCAATCACCGCTGACGACGACCTCGTGCCCTCGGCGTTTGAGTTCTGCGATGACCTGGCGTGGAATCCGTCCCTCGACCACTACACGTCCGGGGTAGGCTTCGCGTGGGTAGAAAGATGAGGGGAAATGGACGGAGTGGACGGTTGGTGCGTCTAAGGCCTCCTGCAAATTCATGTCGAAGTCCACGTAGTTGAGGAAGAATTGCAGGGTCCACTGATCCTGGCAATCGCCTCCTGGCGTACCGAAGACCATGAATGGGGCGTCGTCCCTGGTGACCAGCGAGGGCGTCAGTGTGGCGCGCGGGCGTTTGTGCGGGGCCAGGGCGTTGGGGCGCTTTGGATTGAGGTAGAACATCTGCCCGCGTGTGCCAAGTGGGAAGCCCAGTCCCTTGATGACTGGCGAGGAGCCGATCCAGCCGCCGCTCGGTGTCGCGGCAACCATGTTGCCCTTATGGTCAACGACGTCGAGATGGGTGGTATCGCTGACGTGCGCGTGGCCCAAGCCCAGGTCGTGAACTTCGCACCCGGCCACGTTCAGCGCGCGTCGGTTGTCCTCGGCAACGTCGAAGGTCACGTAGGTCGGCGTACCACGCCCGACATCTCCAGGGCGCAGTTCCCGTGACGGTTCTGCGCCGATGAGGTTGCGCCGTTCGGCGGCGTACTTCTTGGAGAGTAGCACATCAAACGGCGCCTCATCGAAGAGTGGGTCGCCGTAGTAAGCCTCCCGGTCGGCAAAGGCCAACTTGGCGCACTCGATCCACGTGTGCAGATAGTCGGCCGAGTTGTGCTCCAGCAGTCTGAGATCGAAACCCTCCAAAATCGCCAACTGCTGCAAGAAAACCGGCCCCTGCGTCCACGAAGAACACTTGTGCACATCAAGGCCGCGATAGTTGAAGGTCACCGGCTTCTCCACCGTCGCATGCCACTCCGCCATGTCCTCGTAGGAGAGCAAACCGGCGTGGGTGGTGCCGCTGGCGTCCTCGACCGGGTTGGTGTTGATGAAGTTGATGATGCGTTCGGCGATTTCGCCTCGGTAAAACACATCACGTGCCGCCTCGATGCCTGCGATACGCCCTTTGCGCCGTGCCTCCGCCTCTGCACGGCACATCAACTTGAGCGTGTTTGCCCAGTCCGGGTTGCGGAGGATCTGGCCGACCTCAGGCACACGTCCGTTGGGACAGTAGATCTCGCCGGTGGTGGGATAAAGCGTGCTGAACTTGTGCATGTTGGTGGTGATGCTATCGTGCAGGCCCCCGTAGACCGGGAAACCGTTCTCGGCCAGCTCAATCGCAGGCTGAAGTACCTGGGAGAGACTCATCGTCCCAAAGCGTGCGATCGCTGTTGACCACGTGTCCACCACTGCGGGGACACACGCTGGCAGGTAACCGTCGCCTGGGATGAGGTCAATGCAGTGCTCCTTGCACCAGTCGAGCGTGAACGCTTGCGGCGACCAGCCTAACCCGCTGATGGCGAAGACTTTCCTCTCCTTCGCCGAGTAGATCAGCGTTGGTACTTCGCCACCGATGCCGTTGCTCTGTGGCTCCAGCAGGTTGAGGCAGAAGCATGTCGCCGCCGCAGCGTCAATGGCGTTTCCACCTTGCTCCATGATGCGAAAGCCAGCGGCGGTGGCGAGATAGTGCCCAGAGGTGACGACGCCGCGTGTGCCCATGATGACCGGACGAGTAGTGAAGGTTGACATGTTTCTTCCATCCTTGCTCAATAGGGAGGGTAGGGAGTAGAGAGTAGGGAGTAAGTTGCCTCTTGCGCCTGACTCGATTATAATCACCTCGATGGACGAGGAAACCATCGAGAGATTGCTCACACTGAACCGCGAGTTCTACGCTACGTTCGCCCGGCCCTTCGCCGGTAGCCGGCCGGTGTCCGACCCGGCCCTGATGTGCATTCTACCCTATATTCCCCAGCGCGCAAGGGTGCTCGATGTGGGCTGTGGCAATGGGCGGTTGGCCACCTTGCTCGACCGGGAGCGGCCCGGCGTGACCTACCTGGGCGTTGACGCGGCGCCGGAACTGGTCGAACTAGCCCGCGTCCAGGCTGGCCAAATCACGACCATCGCGGCGGAGTTTCGCGTCGCCGACGTCGCCCGGCCTGGCTGGGGTGGGGCGCTCCCCGGCGCACCCTTCGATTGCGCTGTCGCGCTGGCCGTGTTGCATCACATCCCCGGCTTCGACTTGCGCGTGGGCGCGCTACGCGAGATCGCGAGTATGCTGAAACCTGATGGCCGTCTGATCCTCTCCACCTGGCAGTTTCTTGGAAGCGCGCGTTTGCGGCGCAAGATCGTGGACTGGGCGGAGACGGATATCCCAGAGAAATCGCTGGAACCGGGCGACTACCTGCTCGACTGGAAGCGGGAGGGCCGGGGGTTGCGCTACTGTCACCTGGTGGACGAGACTGAGGTGGAGCGTCTGGCCGCCGGGAGTGGCTTCTGCGTGTGCGAGACCTTCCACGCTGGTGGTCGTGAGGGGAACCTGAGCCTGTTCGTCATCCTGGAGTGAGGTTATGGAACGGGGAAGCCCGGCTCCCCACGTGACGATTCGACTGTGTTCCCGGGCGCCGGTAGCGCTGGCCGTGCTGCTGGCCGTGCTGCTGGTCTTGCTGCAACTTGTCTCCCCCAGCCGGGCCTGGGTGATCCTCCTCTGCGGAGTGGGCGGGATGACGCTGACGGCCTACTTATGGGCCCGCTCGCTGACTCGCTGGGTGGTGGTTGCCCGGTCGCTGCGCTACGTCTGGGCGCAGGTGGGAGACCTGCTGGAGGAGCGGTTCTCCCTTCACAACCAGGGGAAGTGGCCGGTGCTCTGGGCTGAGGTTGACGACGAATCAAATCTGCCCGACTATCCCTCGGGGTGGGTGGTGGGGGCTAGCGGCGGGCAGACATGCCACTGGCGGGTGAGCACGGTCTGCAAGCGGCGGGGATTGTTCACCCTGGGGCCGTGGACTGTGCGTATGCAGGACCCCTTCGGACTTTTCTCAGTCACCCAGCGCTACGAGCAGACTCATAGCCTTCTGGTAGTCCCTCCGGTTATGGAACTGCTGTCGGTGGTCTTACCCCGGGGGGTGGCGACGGGGCGGGCAGTGGCCCGGCGATCAGCGACGGACTTGGCGCTTAACGTTTCGGCCACCCGCCACTACGCGCCAGGTGACCCTTTGCGGCGCATCCACTGGCCTTCCTCGGCCCATCACAACACTCTGGTGTCCAAGGTCTTCGACGCAGAGGTGTCTGGTGACCTGTGGATCATCCTGGACCTGGACGCCGGGGTGCAGGCGGGGGAAGAGGAAGAATCCACCGAGGAGTACGGGGTGATCCTGGCTGCATCCCTGGCCGAGCGGATGTTGCGCCAGAACCGGGCGGTGGGACTGGTGGCCTATGGGGCTCAAGATGCCTATCTCGTGCCTGGTCGGGGGGAGGGGCAGTTGTATCGTTTGTTGCGGGCCCTGGCCCTGGTGCAGGCCGGGGAGAGTGTCCCTCTGGCCACAGTGCTCACCGAGATGCGTGCCATGCTAGGGCGGCGGACGACGGTGGTGGTGATCACCCCTTCCGGTGACCCGGCCTGGGTGGAGGCTCTGGGGCCTCTGTTGCGCCGGGGGGTGGCACCCACGGCAGTCCTGCTGGACCCGGCCTCCTTCGGCGGGCAGGGAGACCTCTCCCCAGTGCGCGGTATGCTGGCTGGGCTGGGCATCCCTGCCCACGTCATCGCTCAAGGGTATCCTTTCCGCCTCTCCCCTCGCACCCATCGGCAAGACGGGACGTGGAAGTTCAGGACAACCGCCACGGGGCGGGTCGTTGTGGTGCAGCGCCCCCGGGAGGCAATGCCATGAGGCTGGGGGTCTGGCTATGGCACCGTTTCCGTCCAGCGGAAGGACGCTTCGTATTTCTCCTTCTCGTCCTGGCGGTGCTGAATGGCGCTATGGGGGGCAGTGCTGCCGGATGGGTCCCCGGCGATGAACTATTCTGGCATACGGCCCTGGTGGGGGTTCTGGTGGGGAGGGGACTGGGGCGCACCCGGATGTGGGGGCGATGGGCGGCGCTGCTTCTGGCGGCGGGCGGGGTGATCTACGTGGGGTGTTGGGTGACCCACCTGGCGCTCCCGCTGCGGGCGGTCCTTAGGGCAGCCTGGCGCGAGGACTGGCCCCTGGCATTGATTTGGCTGGGCGAGGCGGAGACCCGGGTAGCGATGCTGGCGCGGGAGATAGTCGTCTGGGTCGGCTCCTGGGTCGGATGGGGGGGAACCCCTGGGTCAGTGGTCTCTCTTTTCTGGATGGCCCTGGTTCTCTGGGGCAGCGCGGTCTTCGCCGGTTGGACGGTGGCCCGAGGGCGGCATCCTCTGCTCGCCTTTCTCCCCCTGGGCAGCGCGCTGACCCTGAGTGTGTACCTGGGTGGTGTGGGGATGGGATACTCGTTGCTTTTTATGGCCTGTGTGGTGGCGATGACCCCGCCGATGACCCTGCGCCGGCAGGAGCAGGAATGGGATTGCCGGCGGGTGGATTATTCGGAGGATTTTCGCTTCGACGTTCTGATGGTCGCCTTGGCCTCTGTTGCTATCTTTCTCGTCGTCGCCATCGCCTTCCCCAACGTTCGGGTCTGGGCAGTGGTGGACTGGTTTTGGCAGCGGGTTCAGGGGCCGCAGCAGACGGCGGGGGAGGTGCTGGAACGTGTCTTTCCGGGCGCTCGCCCGGCGACGGGCGGTGGGTCCCGAAGCGGCGGGGTGGGGGCGGCGTTGCCTCGCGAGCATCTCCTGGGCGGTGGTCTCAATCTGGAGCGAACGGTGGTGATGCAGGTTGTCACCGATGATCCGCCACCTGTCCCGGATGGATTCCCGGACGAGGAGATGCGCTCACGGCAGACCGTTTACTGGCGGGGAATGGCCTACAGCGAGTACGTGGGGATCGGATGGCGGCAGGGCCGGGCTGAGTCTGTGCTGCAGCCTCCCTACGCCGCGCTGGGGCCGCCGGAGCGGCCAGGGCGGCGTCCCTTGCGGCAGGAGTTCACCCTGCTGGTCCCTCACGGCCAGACCCTTTACGCTGCCAATGACCCCTACAGCGTGGATCAGGCGGTGACGGTGCAGCGCCTGTCGGAGAGCAGCGACCTGGTTGCTCTGGAAGGGCAGACCGACAACTATCACGTTCTCTCCCTGGTCCCTCAGGTGACGGCGCGGGAACTGGCCGAGGCCCCGGCGACGTATCCGCCTCAGATTGAGCAGGCGTACCTGGCCCTGCCCAGCGGGTTGCCGCAGCGGGTGGTGGAACTGGCACGGGAGGTGACGGCAGAAGCGGAGACTCCCTACGCGCGGGCGTTGGCCCTGGAAGACTACCTGCGTTCCTTTCCATACGACCTGGAGGTCGCGAGGCCCCCGGAGGAGCGGGACGTGGTGGATTATTTCCTCTTCGACCTGCAGCGAGGGTACTGTGACTATTTTGCCTCGGCTATGGTGGTGATGGCCCGCTCAGTGCGCATCCCGGCCCGCCTGGCGGTGGGCTACGCTATGGGCCGCTACGATCTTCAGCAAGGGGCCTACGTGGTCACCGAGAAGGATGGTCACGCCTGGCCGGAACTTTACTTCCCTGATTACGGCTGGATCCCCTTCGAGCCGACCTCCGGGTTGGGGCCACTGGAGTGGGCGGAGGAGTTCTCCGCTGTGGCCGGTCTCCGACCGGGCCACCTCCCCTCTCTGCCGGAGCGTCCCTGGTGGGTGCGGTTGCAGGTGGAGGCCCGGCTGGTCTGGCTACGGTACCGGTGGTGGGCGCTGGCTGGGGTCGGACTGTTGTTGGTAGTGGGGGCTGGGTGGCAGGTCCGGCGTCGGCGGCCGGCTGGTCTGAGCGGGGGGGAGCAGGTAGCGCTGAGCTATGCCTGGCTGCAGGGGGTGGCTTCCCGCCTGGGAGTGCCGGTGTGCCCGTGTGACACGCCCGCCGAGTTCGCTGCTGCTGTGGAGCGGGGGTTGGTGGGCCGCCGCCCCCGCGTGGCCTGGCTGGGAGCAGCGGTGCATAGGGAGGCGGAACAGGCCCTGGCCGGGGTATTTCTGGTGGTGAGTGTGTACGAACGGGTCAGCTATGCCCCGACTCTGCCAGACCTGGCCCTGATGCATCGGGTGTGGCAGGAGGGACGGCATCTCCGCTGGCGGCTGTGGAGACTACGGGCGCTTTCTACCGCCTGATGACCTGAGCCGCCCTTACTACTGCGCCTGATTGGACCAGCAGGGGAATGTGCTGGTCGGGCCGACCATCTACCACCAGAGGCGGGTGTTATGGCGCGACGGCCTGCAGATGCGTGATGGCCCGTTTCGCTGCCGTGTCCGCGTCGGGTAGTGGCATAAACTCGCCCGAGACGTAGCCGGCGTAACCGGTCTCGTCCAGCACAGCCAGCAGGTGACTGAAGTCCATATGACCGTCGCCGGGGTACCAGCGGTTGGAGTCGGCGACGTGGAAATGGAAGAGACGCTCTCCGGTCGCCCGAATCGCCCCGGCCGGGTCTCGTTCCTCGATGTTCATGTGAAATGTGTCCAGCAGCAGGCCCACGTTGTCGGCCCCGACCTGGTCGAGGAGTGGTAGCCCCTCCGCGACGGTATGGATCAGACCGGTCTCGTACCGGTTCAGTGGTTCCAGGCAGAGTCGCACACCGGCAGGAGCGGCAGCCCCGGCGCATTGGCGCAATGCTTCTACCAGCCACTCCATCGCCTGGGCGTGGCTCACGCCGGGCTGCACAACGCCCCGTAGCAGTCCGATGACAATCTGTGCCTTGACCTGGGCCGCGAAGGGGATGTGGGCGCAGGCCCGCTCGATAGCCGCCTGACGCACGTCGGGGTCGGTGTCGGTGAAGGAGAGATGCTCCTCGCCCCACGCCTGCCCCGTGCCTATGGCCGGCACCTCCAGCCGATAGCGGTTAAAGAGCGTAATCAACGTCTCGTAATTCATCAGGGCTGGGTCGCGGATCGCCAACTCGACACCGTCGTAACCCAGCGCGGCGATGTGAGCCAGGTTGCGCTCGAAGTCGCCCCTGAAGGCGACGGCCTCAAAGTGAGTGGGTTGAGCGGAGAGGACAATGCTGAGTTTCATTTGAGCTGATGGGATAACAAACGTTACTCAGTCATTGTCTTAGTTGGCAATGAACCCACGCCAAGACTATTCAAGAATCCCTCCTTTTCCAATATACTGCGCGCTGCATCCACGGTGATTCTTGGCAATCCCTGTTCCAAAGCTCCCAGCAAGACAACCGTAGCGTACGCGAGTATCCTTCTCGGTACTCCCTGAGCAACTTCAAGAACAAGGTCGACGAAACCTTCGTCGTAAGGGATCAATGGCTCTCCAGGAATGTCGCCTGTGCGGTTCTTGGCGAGACGCCAGGCAATAAGATCATGGCATCCATCACGGTTCAAAGGAGCCAGAGTGATTATGTTAGTACTAGGAATGCGTTGCCTAAAGGGGACCACACCTGCCCCGCCGGTTTTGCGCACGACATCCCGAGTCAGTTTCTGCAGAAGTTCCCAGCCTGCAGGTGAGCTGGCAAGTATCAGGATGATCTTGGCACTCCTCTCTGGGCCATACCTCAATTCAACCTCTGGTTGGTGGTCATAGATATCTCTAAGAGTGTTAACGAGTTGACTGACCTTGGTAGATGATAAGATCATAATATACTCGAACTCATCCACAAGCCAGAGGAATGCCCGTCGACCAGCAGCAGCCAATACAAACTGGAGTGCAAACAGAATTTCCTGTGCGATTAGATTGTCTCTATTCCTTGTGAGGCGGTCAATAGCCTTATCTCTTGTTGTTGGCTTCTCACTAGCCAAATTACGTAGTAGGTCCAACACAGCAGGATTGTCCACAGACTCTTGCCATGAATCGTCTGCTTGGCGTATTAAATCTATAGCCTGACCATACCCAATCCCCTGGCGCAGGGTACGGCCGATCAAATCAGCAGCAAAACGGGAAGTACCCTCACTGCTAAGCAGTGGAACTGGCTTGGTTACCCATAACTCATGGACGTTCTTATAGTGCTCATGCATTTGCCACAAGGTATAGGTCTTCCCCATTCCGTAGTCGCCAAGGATAACAATAATGTCGTTACCATGGCGATACAAGGCTTGCTCAACGCGCTCTTGGATTTCACGCCACTCAGCCTTGCGACCCGCCATAGGCACTTCATAATCTGGCCCGAAAGGATCTCTCTTCAACCAATACTCAGCGAGCTTCTCCTCAAATGTAGCTTCAGGCATTGCTTTCTCCCTTCGAAGGGTAGATAGACACGTAATAGTAATAATTCTTGCCGATCCAGATCCCTCCGTCACTTCTGCGGCCAGGCGGCGAAAGCAGGATAACATGCTCTTCCATAACCCTGGGCTGTTGTCGCAGTAGGTCATCGAATTGTGCTTCGCTGATTGGCATTCCCTGCTCGAGCAAGTGCCCTGCAACACAGCGGCGTAAATCGGGGATCGGGACATATACTGACCCCATGACGTGGCTCTTCAATTGTTCATAGCCCTCAAACAGCAAACGACGAAAAAGTTCGCCCGCCACCTCAACCTTATTGGCTGCCAAGCTAGCCTCAATCTGGGCTGGATTAAGCATGATGTTGGTATCTCGCAGGTCAATAAACCGCACATATTCCAGGTATGCTAACCATTTTGCCAGGCGATCTGCCAACGCAGTAGAAGTTAGCCCTTGTTCAGCCAATTGAGAATGATGCTTGTTCCAAAGTATAGTGCCCAAGTCGTCTCTGCTCACCGGCTGCTCATCAGCCTGCATATCCGCAAGCTCAGAGAGCACCAGTAGCCCTTTTTCGCTGTCCAGGGTATGTAGTAGGTAACCGAAACGTCGCAGACCAGCATCGTCACTCTGTTGGGCTGCGTTCACCAGGCTTTCACCGTCTGGGCTGCAGCGCAGATTCTCTCCCCGTCCCTCGATGAGGCCAAGGTGACTCAAGGTAGGCACGGCATATGCCCGAATCAAGTTCCGCCGTGAGGCGCCGCTCACGTCGCGCAAATACTTGACGATAGCATCATCCATCGCCTTGCGATCACCCGTCCACCGATGCACGATCTTGATCAGGCCAATCATCCTATCAGCTGGTGCTTTCAAGGCTGGAATACTACGAGAGAGATTCATCTTCCTCACCTTCAGGGTAGCAAACCGTTTCGTAGACGCAGCCACGGCAGACTTCTCGGTCAGCGGGGTAGCCTGGATCCTGTCCATCTCTGATGAGGCGCAACTTCTGTTCCAGCTTATCCAAAAGCCTGATCCGGGCAGTTGTGTTTAGGCGGTAGATTTGGCTTCCTTTGTAAATCGGTACATTTCTGCGCCGGTTATGCGAGACGTGAAGAATGACTCCCCAGTCTATCGGCTCACGGTATTCCTGTTCCCACGCCATTGCATAAGCGGTGCAAGTCAGTTCGAACACACCACCTGGACCAACGTCAATCTCGCCAGTCTTGATATCTCCGATGATGCGCCGGCGATATAAGAAATCTGGTGTTACCGGCTCGGTCAGGCCAAGCCACCGGGCGTGTAATTCCTGCTCAATGGCTCGAAAATCAAACAAAGCGTCCATTTCCTGGGGAAGCGCACGAGCTCCCATCTCTGTTCTTGAGATGCGATAGTTCAGAAGAGCCGCAGCTGCTGTTGCCTCAAAAGCCGCAATCTGCTGTAGATGCAGAATCAAGCGGCTTACCTGTCGGCGAGGATAATTGTTATCAGCAGAGAATCTCTCACGCACCTGAGCGATATACTGATCGGAAAACGTTATCATCGCTCCGCAAATGTCGAAGTTCCGCAGGGAACGCTGTCGGGCGGCAAAATCCCTCACGAATTGCTGAGCGAAAGAGTGGAGTTGCTGGAGTAGATTGTGAATCTCCCGCCCTGCGACGCGAGGCCATTCCTCTGTGCCATGATGTCCAGCGCGCAATACCCGCTCAATATAGACATTGCGATCCATAGGGCAGAAGCTAGTCGCCAGAAGGTTCACGGAGATGGGCTGTGCGCGCAAATCGGCAGGGAGCATTACGTTATAGCCGCGCAGATCATCCCGCACTGTCACTGGCTTCTGAATGAAGTCTCCAAGCTCAAGCAGGTGCCATAGAGCGATGTAGTACAAGGTCGCAACCTCACTTCTTGAGTATCAGTATCCACTCGTCGGCGATGACGCCGGCTGTTTCATGACGCTTCGTGATCAAACCTCTGGATCTTATCTCGTCAACGAGGATCGTCTCCAGGGAGAAACCAATGTCCTCCTGGGCAATTTCCGCCAGTATGTTGTGGTTCTCTACGACATTGCCACAGACTGTGTTATCGCCAATTACCAATGTAAAGTACCCCCCTGGTTTGAGGACACGATATACTTCGGCCATTACCAGGCGCATGTCACAAAAGTAACGTGACACAACTCCAGCGCGCTCCGGGCTTGATTTGTAAATGCGTTTCAACACCTCGTCCGCTCTACGATTGCCTACCAGGCTTAGCTCCTTATACTCCTCGTAAGGAACCCTCTCTGTGCCCACAAATTGTCTGGCGAATTCACTCAGGCCGTCTGTGCTGGGTTCGACCATGTCCAGCCACCATAATTCTAACTTGGTAGTGCGTACGTACTTTTGGGCATTGATGTACGGTGGCGAGGTTATGACTATTCCTATACCGTTATCCGCCAGAAGAGTAGCCGTGTTCTTGTCTAAATTCCCTTTACCCAGATAGTTTGCTTGACATAGCGACCGGGCATCGTCCCAAATAATTGTAGCTAGCGGTTGGTTTTCATCACAGTCGAATGGGCAAGCATCCCAGAGCTGTCCCATACGCTGGATATTACGTAGCACAGCCTGCCGGAACAATGTTGAGGCTTTGGCTTTCTGCTTGCGTTTAAGCGCTTTCTGCATCAGGTCACGTTGATCTTCCCCGAATTTCTTAACCGTCTTGGCTGTCAGCCGAACCGGTGGGCTAACCCTGGGATCTGCCCTGGACATGTCACGAATGATCGAAGAGAAACAAGCCCAGAAGAAATCCTTATAATCTGCTTCCAAATCGGCAGTTTCAATGCACTCTCGGATAAGTGCTAATCCCTCTTTGGCCTTACCACGAAACCAGAAGTCAACTCCTGGGAATTCAGGGGACGTAAGTGTGCCAGAAAAGCTTCGGATCCTCTTGAACAGATCCTGCGCACTTGCACGTAGCTTATCAGGGTCAAGGGGGTGCGTTTTGACTTGCGAGATCAAGCGAGCCAAGGGATTGATCTCAACACCGTAAGCCCGACGGGGATGAAAAGGATGTATAGTAGACTCGAGGAGAACCGTCCCCGTCCCGGCGAATACGTCCAACACGATGCCATTCGGTTCAGCAAGGGAACTGGAAAGAATATAGATGGGAATGTAAGGCAGCAATTTGGCAGGATATCGGTGCAGGAAGTGAGTATATGCATCAGAACGCTTCGCCCAAGGCCAGCCCGCACATAACTCCCTGAACCCAACGCGCTGAGGCTCAGCGGTCTGACTATAGGCAGTAGCATACTGGTGGAGTTGTTCGTCCACTTGCTGCTTAATGCTCTGCACCTGAAGGTCGGAAAGTATGCCTTGCATATATGAAGCCCGCCTACTATCGCAGACGCGAGAACTCACTCCCAGTATATCACGAGGGTTTATTCCAGGCAAATCAGAAGCCCATGCAAGCAGCGGCAGTGCCTTCTAGTCTCAGCGATATGCCTGCGGCACGTAGGCCGGAAGGCGCTTCTCGGCAAAGATGGGCTTGAGGCGGGCGAAGCGCTGCAGCCCCCCAACCAATGGGACACTGGGCCAGTCGTCGCCGATGAGCGGGCGGGCGTAGCGTATGAAGTCGTCGGTGACGTCGGTCCGCGAGGGGGCGATCCACGCCGCTGGAAATGTTCGCTCAGAGTTTGCGACCATCTCCAACGGCACTTTGTCGTAGTATACGTTGTAGATGGGGCCAGGTTCGCGCAGGATGGTCGCCATATAGCCAGGACCATCCTCTGCAGCGATCTGAACCGCCTTCTGCCCCACCTTGTAGGCCTCCTCCAGGTCGACCGTCGAGGCGTAGATGCTGCTGTCGCGCTGGTCGGTGCCGGAGATGTTGCCCCGCGCGGTGCCCCGGGCTGCCAGTCCTACCTCATTCAGGTAGTTGACCACGGTCTGCTCCACGGCTATCTGGCTGGAGGAGAACATGATGTTGCCGAAGGCGTCCTTCTGCTCGCCAATCTCTCCCACGTCGAAGCCCTCGCTGACGACGACAGTGGCTCGCCCTCGCTCCTTCAGCAGGTCGTTGACCCGGTCGGCCAGTTCCGGCAGGCTCAGGCCCGACTCGGCCATAAAAATGAGCAGGGGCATTTCGCGGTCGGGGTCGGCCAGACGTGCGGCGGCAGGGATGAAGCCGATCTTGCGGCCCATTGCCTGGAGTACCAACACCGGGTCGGAGGGGCACGAACCGGTGTTCTCCTGGTTGGCGTTCTGGACGTTGAGCGCCCAGTAGCGGGCCACGCTGCCGTAGCCGGGGGTGTGGTCAATCAGCTTGCTGTTTCCATCCAGTGCATCGCCGACGTCGTTGTCAATTGTCTTCGGCACGCCGGTGGCGACCAGGTCCAACCCGCGCTCGTGGGCCAACTGTGCCATCTTATGGGCCGTGTCCATCGAATCGTTGCCGCCGATGTAGAAGAAGTAACCGACGTCGTGGGCTTTGAAGACCTCGATCACACGCTCGAAGTCTTCCTCGTGCCGCAGTTTGTAGCGGCAGGTGCCGGTGGCCCCAGCGGCTGGCGTGATCCGCAGCAGGCAGATCTCCTCCTCGTCCTGTGCCGAAAGGTCCAGGAGTTCTTCCTTCAGGATGCCCTCAATGCCGTGAAACCCGCCATAGATGACGCCAAAGCGGTCGGGCATGGCGCGGCAAGTCTCCACCACGCCGCGCAGCGAGTTGTTGATCACCGGCGACGGCCCGCCGGATTGAGCAACGACGACGTTTCGTGGTGAGATCATACTTTCCTCCTCGCAGTTTCATTCATCAAGCAAGAGAACTTCTTCATCCCCGCCTATCGGAACGATGAAGTGGAAACCATCAGGTCCCAGTTTGCGTGTCAGTTTGGCTATGATCTGGTCCACATTGTCGTAAGGGCCGGCGGCGAAGAAAGGCTTGCCACCTTTGCCGCCCAGCGGGAGTAGGCGTCAAAGTATTTGGCTTGGCAGTAGCACGTCTGCCCATTCCCTGAGCCGGATGGCCTCAAGTTCCCGGCTTTTCCAGCCCATGACCTCAGCCAGGAACGTTCCTACGCGCGCCACCTGCACGCCATGTATCTTCAGGGCATCCTCGGTTCTCTCGGTGTGAAAGTCCTTGTCGTTGGTCACCAGGTGGTCCACTCCAGCCTTTATGGCCGAAAGGGCAATGGGCACGTCCGTTACGTCTCGTACCAGGTCGGCGTTGGCTTGCACCTCTTCGACGCTAGGGGCCGGTGCCAGTTCAGACTGACACGTCGCCAGGAAGAACTCTATCGCTCCTCGGCGGTAGCCTCCCTTGGCTTCGGCCCACCTCAGCACCTCAGCGATGGTCTGAGATGCCAGGACCAACTGGAAGTCTCCTCGGATGGCGTGTCCGAGGAACTCGAAGAACCAGCGTGGCTTTAGAACCCCGGCGATGATGATGTTGGAGTCGGCCATCACGCGCAGGGGCCGTTCAACCACGCCCGTATCGCTCCGCGTAGATCTGCTGCTTGATGGCTTCAATCTCGGCCTGGATGTCTTCTTGGGTAGGGTCCTCCTCTTCGGCTTCCAGTCCGGCCCGGCGGCTCAGTTCGTAGAAGCGGCCCCACGCTGCCTGTCGCTGCAATTGCTCGTACTCTGGAACCGAGAGGATCACCACAGCCGGCATGCCGTCCCGTTCTACGATGAACCGCTCCTTTGCTCCAACAACTTCTCGCATAAGTCGCCCAAGGTTGGTACGAGCCCATGTGGCCGCGACTGTGCGTGCTTGTCTCATGTCCGCCTCCTTGGTTAATTAACATTGATGGATATTGGACACTATATCATGTGTCTCGTGTCCTGTCAATCATCTGCAGGCGCGGACGTTACCACTCTGTATGGAACACTCCCTCCTTGTCCACCCGCCGGTAGGTGTGTGCGCCGAAGTAATCCCGCTGCGCCTGGGTCAGGTTGGCGGGCAGACGGGCGGTGCGGTAGGCGTCGTAGTAGGCCAGCGATGCGCTGAAGGCCAGGCAGTGGACGCCGTTCTGCACGGCGAGTTGGATCACCCGTCGGAGCGCGCTCTGGCGCTCCTGCACCGCCCTCCCGAACTCTGGATCCAGCAGTAGATTGGACAGGGCAGGATCATGCCCGAAAGCAACGCGGATTTCGTCCAGGAACTGCGCGCGGATGATGCATCCGCCGCGCCAGATGCGTGCTATCTCGCCGTAGTCCAGGTTGTACCCATATTCCTGGCTGGCAGAGCGCAGCAGCGCGAACCCCTGGGCGTAGGAACAGATTTTGGCGGCGTAGAGAGCGTCGCGTACAGCGTTCACCACTGCGTCATTTGCATCATGGTCCCCCTCGAAGCCTGGCTGTGGCCCGCTGAGCACTTTCGAGGCTGCCACACGCTCGTCCTTGTAGGCTGAGATGATGCGCGATTCTACGGCCGCGTTGATAGTTGGCGTCGGAGCGCCCAGGTCGAGCGCGCTCTGGCTGGTCCACTTGCCGGTGCCCTTCTGCTTGGCCTCGTCCAGGATGAGTTCCACCAGCGGCTGACCGGTCTCCTCGTCTGTCTTGGCAAAGATGTCGCGAGTGATCTCGATCAGGTACGAGGACAACTCGCCCTCGTTCCACTCCGCAAACACTCGGTGCAACTCCTGTGCTGAAAGTCCCAATACGCGGTGCAGGATGTCGTAGGATTCGGCGATAAGTTGCATGTCGCCGTACTCGATGCCATTGTGCACCATCTTGACGTAGTGGCCTGCGCCGCGTGGCCCGATGTACGTCACGCACGGGTCGCCGTTCACCCTGGCGGCAATGGCAGTGAAGACGGGTTCCACGAGCGCGTAGGCCTCTTGCTGCCCACCGGGCATAATGCTGGGGCCATACAGCGCGCCATACTCGCCACCGGAGACGCCGGTGCCGATGTACAGCAACCCTAGCGGTTCCAGGTCGCGAGCCCGCCGTTCGGTCTCCTGGAAGAAGGAGTTGCCTCCGTCAATGATGAGATCCCCTGCCTCCAGGTGCGGTTTGAGTTGTTCGATCACCGTGTCCACTGGCGCGCCAGCCTTGACCATTATCATGATCTTACGCGGACGTTCCAGGAGGCTGGCGAATTCCTTGATCGCGTAGCCTGCCTGGATGTTCTTGCCAGTTGCTCGTTGGGACATAAACTCCCGCGTCCGTTTCGCTGTGCGATTGTACACAGCCACCGAAAAGCCATGGCGCTCAACGTTCAGCACCAGGTTTTGTCCCATCACGGCCAGGCCGATGAGGCCGAAGTTTGTTTTGTCCACATTGCACCTCCTCGATTCTATACAATCTCTCTCCCGCCTTACGCACCAGCAAAACTCCCTCGTCCTCTCGGTTCGCCCACTCCTCAACGTCAATCGTCGCCGGGTCTCGATACCCCAGGTTGACGTGTCGGCAACGCTCTTCCGGGATGGAGGTGGCTAGTGTCACCTGGATGCGTGGTCGCTCAACGCCGTTCTCGTACGCGCCGGCGCCGCGCAGGTGGGTCGAATGGGCCAGCACACCCCAGGGGTAGCCCTTGAAGCGATCCCACTGCTTGACAAAATAGTCGCGCACGTGGTAGCCGACCTGGTCAATGACCTGGCCGTGGGTGTAAGAGATCTCGGTGATGTGGGGAGCGTAAATGATCACCTCGCCCCCATCAGCGACGACCGGTTCCAGTTTGTACATGCCCTTGGCTGCCGTCCACAGGTCGTCGTACATCTCTGGAATCACCGAAAGCACCTGCTGAAAGGGATGTTCCACGTAGGCGATATGCAGCCGCGCCGAGAGTTCCGTTGCTGCACGCCACGCCTCCTCGGGCGGGCCGATGTAGAGTCCAGCCAGGCCGGTTGGGGCCGGTCTCCCGACCGCGCCTACCAGTGCAAAGCACAGGGTCGGGATGGGAATAAACGAAGCGGCGCGGTCAATCATCCTTCGCACCGGGGTGTCGGGCGTGCCGATGATCGCCATGCTGGTCAACAGCGCGCCCAGCCAGTGGGTGACGTTGATCATCTCCGGGCCGGATATGCCGGGGAAGAAGTACTTGTTGCCGCCGGAGAAGCCGGCCACCTCGTGGGGGAAGACCGGCCCGCAGATGATGAGTTGGTCGTAGTCGAAGATCATCCTGTTGATGGTGACGGGTACTGGCTGAGCCAGGAGCCCCTGGCTCATGTTACGTGTTTCGGCTTCCGTGATGGTGCCGAGGGTGGTGAAGATTTCGGGGAGGTCCCAGCGATGGTTGTGGATGTGGACGCCGGCGTATTGTCTGTTCCGTTCCTCTGCGGTCACGCCGACCAGCCGGTTCAGTGCCTGCTCGCTCATCGGCTGGTGCGTTCCCAGCGCGACCAGGTAATCCAGCGCCGCAACCCGGCCCCAGAGCAACTGGTGAAACAGACGGAAGAAGAGCGGCACCGGCGCGGTGCGGGTGTGGTCGGGG
This sequence comes from Anaerolineae bacterium, assembly GCA_016783285.1. The sequence goes on along the minus strand of JADHWW010000127.1, from coordinate 802 downwards.
ATGATGACCAGTATGCGCTTGCCCGCCAGGCTTCGCCGTGAGCGCTCAGCCGAACGGCTGGCCTGCGCCAGCGCCTCGGCCATCAGGTCGTGGACCTCGGCTTCGGTCAGGAATCTCTCTGTGTGGCCTGCGCTGATGAGCATGATTGTCCTACGATGAGCGTGCTTCGTCGGGCGCCAGCCTGATCTCCAGATGAGCGTCCATCGCCTGGGCCAATTTCTTAAGCAGCGGCAGCGTGGGCACAGTCGCTCCGGTCTCCACGCGCGAGACGCTGACCTGCTGGGTACCTGCTCGTGCCGCCAGGTCGGCCTGGGTCAATCCATGTGCCAGCCGCAGTGCGATCAGTTGTCGCGCAATCTGATATTCCGGCTCCAGTGCCTCGTATTCACGCACAAATTCAGGGTTTTCCATCAACTCCTGTTTCAGGTCTTCCAACGTTCTCATCTACCGGCCTCCTGTTCAAGCATTTTCTCCATCCGACGTTCGGCAATCGCGATTTCCTGGCGTGGCGTCTTTCGCGTCTTCTTGAGGAATGCATGCAACATCACGAAACGCCGTCCGGTATGAGCGAAGTAGAACACACGATAAGCGCTCTTCGCAACCTGCACTCGCAATTCCCATAATTTACGATGCCCCTCAATGTTTCTGACGTGGGGCATGCCCAGGTAGTCCCCCTCTTGAGTGTTGTCGAAGGATGAGGTATAATGCAGCACAGTTGACACTCAGAGGGAGGTGCAAATGTGCCAAAAACAAGCTCGAGTGGGCGATTTCTGCCCTAACCCAGACTGTGACGATTATGGTA
>JADHWW010000126.1 GCA_016783285.1 Anaerolineae bacterium | reverse complement strand
TGCATATCGAACCCTCAGACTAACCTTAACGAATGCATTCCGTCTACCACTTTTTCAGCAGGAGTTTCCCGTGCGCCATCTCTGCGAGTGGCCCATCTTGGCCGAAAATCGGTGGCCCCATATCGGGCGAAAATTGACAATTTTCACCTGATGTTGCGGGCTGCGGTTTTGCTCTCCCTTTCAGGAGGTTACAACGCTTCAGCACCTCCGGTCACCCAGAAGCACTGGTTGCCTGCTACGCGGCCTCCTGGCAGTTACCGCGGTTGGACTTTAACCAACTAGCAGACGACAGCTTTCAGGACACACCAGCGACTTGTTAGCCGGTGACCTGCTTGCGATGAGGGCTAACGCTGCAATTGGTGGACTAGATTTCTCAGTGGCTCCTTGAAGTGCTCTGCCCAGGGTTCGCTAAAGTCGAGTGTCTGTGCAGCATTGCTCCGCAAACGAGCTTCCAGACCTGTGGAATCTATCGGACGACTTCCTATCCTATCCCTTAACTTGGCCGTCAGAAGTATCGAGTACCATCTTCCTTTGAACACACGATCAGGTTCTCCTTGTGCGTATATGTTATCTATCAGTCTAGAGACTCGTTGGAAGGCTCTCTTGAACTGCCTAGTCGTAAGCCCTAACTTGCCTTCAATCCTCTGCAAGCGGTCGAGGTAAGCAGCCTGATCGACAGGCCCATGTAAGGGATTGTTGATACGTGATGTCACTCTATAGTTGCACTCAGAGCTGACCTTCTTCTTTGCGACAAAGAGACAGAGCGTGACCCATTGTTTCCACTGTTTGACTGCCTCACGACGCCAGCGGTCGCAGTCGCCAATGCAGGCTAAGACCTCCCGACGGTCCATAGAAGCAGAGGCAGCCGTTGCTTCAACCAAATCGCCTTCGACGAAGATGTGGTTCTCGACATCGTAATACAAAGTGTAAACTACATGTTCTGAACGACGCTGCGTTCTCAGGAAATCGTCCACATCCTTGTCAAGAAAGAATACGACCCCGGTACTCTTACCCTTGAAGGTGTGAACGAGTGCTGACTTTCGCCTGAGGTATTCGAAAAACGAGATCAGAACTTGTTTGCCTCCATTCCCCTTTGAAAGCTCTTGGGACCTGCAGATCTTGTAGGAGACATTGACGGGTTGGCATACACAATCGCAGATGTTTCCGTAAAAGTAAGGGTCAGTTACTTTGCCTTCTACAAAGACGAAGACCTCATGTCGTGATATCTGCATGTATCTGAGATACGCTTTGAAACAGTGTGTTAGCCGCTTCATAGACGGAATATCCTGTCATCACTGAGATCAGCCATAATCTCAGGTGAATGCGTCGCCAAGATGAACTGAGCCTCGGAGTTCAATTGTCGCATAGTCCTGATGAGATTCTTCTGCCAGTCCACGTGCATCGAAAGCTCTGGTTCGTCAATAAGAATGCTGTTTGAGTCTGCCAGAAGCGATTCGATGAGTATTCGCAAGACATGCTTCTCTCCAGAGGAGAGAGTGCTCAAGCCGATATTCTCGTCATCATATGTGATTACATCTATGGACTTGTCTCTAAAACGCACCTCTTTGTTTCCGGTAAACATCTCTTGAATCAAAGACTGGAGCTTGTCGCGCGGCGATGTTGCATCTGCGATTCGTCTTTCGATTTCATCAATATCATTGACTACGCTTCTGAGTTGTTCATTTTCCTCATAGTGCTTCTCAAAGTCTTCTAGCGAACCAAGAATGCCTGGTGACCCTTGTCGTGCCAGAAACCTTGTTACACGGTTGTAGGCGGTTTTCAAGTCTATCTCTTGCACTGATGTCTTGGGCTGCTTCCTTCCGGATAGAACTGCCTTGAGAATACTGGCCAAGCCATCTTCTTGAGCTTCCCTGACAGCAGTCAAGACATCACTGTAGTAGTTCGCCCATAGATGCTTCAGCGTCTCAGCGAAACACCGATCAAGAACTTCCTCAGAAAGCACCCCAAGGCGCGAGCTGATGATCTGGGATTCTATGGTTCTCAGGCCCAGGTAGAGTCGCGATGTGGGCAGGTATCTGTGACTCAAACTTCCAGCTGTTCTATCGGGAATTGTCGGCTCTTCCTCCCACTGAGGGAATCTGGTGGTCTCTGGTACCCCTTCCCGAATGGCTGTGGTGAGTGCAAAATACTCCTGCACGCTACTCATAACATCGCTGACGCCAGCCTCAGACTCAGGCTCAGCCTCCTTCTCTGCCCCAGCCAGTTGCTTGTCAATGGTTCTAGTGAGAATGCGATCGTAGGTAATGGAGTAGATCTTGACCTCCGCGCTTGAGAAAGGCACGTTTCTCAGGATCCTTGACTCACCGCTCATAGCGGAGTGAAGGATCTTGAGCAATGAAGTCTTGCCGCTACCGTTAAGGCCAAAGAACACATTTACGTGTCTATCTAGGACTTGGCTGTAGACATCTTTGCGTCCAGCCAGGCCTGAAATGGAGAACTCGACGATATGTGACATATGACGCCTCCTTGAGCAATGAGCTGCTAGAACATATCCGTCTCAGCGTGTAAACGCCGGCTAACCATTAGTAGGCGGAGCCCCCCCCAGCGCTAAAACAAACGTGCTAGAGAGAGTCCCCCTACCTGCCTCCATCGTTTGCATTTCCGGAGTTGCCCTGTATAATGGGTTTCCATCCTGATCGCGCATAGTATAAAGCAGAAACCACTGTAGCGCAAATCTGTTTCAGGGGAGGCAATGAAACACCGTTCCAAACGTCTCTTGGATCGCGTTCGCGACGCCATTCGTCTCAAGGGCTATTCCGTCCGCACCGAAGAAACCTATGCCGACTGGATCAAACGCTTCATCCTCTTCCACGACAAACGCCACCCACAGGAGATGGGCTACTCGGACGTCAGAGCCTTTCTCCTTCACCTGGCGACGGAAGAAACCGTTGCTGCTTCCACTCAGAATCAGGCGCTCAACGGACTGCTGTTTCTGTATCGGGAGGTGCTCGGAAAGGACTTGGACGGCCCCATCAAAGCGATCCGCATCGTGCAAGAACTCCTCGGACACAAAGCTTGTCCTGCCACCGCGAGTACCACCGTGAGTACCACCGCGAGTACTCGTGGCGGGGCTCCACTGCGAGAGTACTCTCGTGGCAGGCGTGGCGGTGAGCCAGCCGAAGGAATGTGAGAACGACGACGAGATCCACACCATCCTGCGGGCGGGGGCGGTCTGCGCGTCATCGGCGCGACCACGACCGGCGAGTACCGGCAGTGCGTCGCGTTGTCCCAGAAACCGGGTTTTTTCCGAAAAACCCGGTTTCTCACCAGCATCCACAACGTGCTCATCGTCGAGGATGCGCTGGCGGCGGCTGTGCAACTATCGGTTGGCTGGCTGCCCGAGCGTCATCTGCCCGACAAGGCGCTGGACCTGCTGGACGAGGCGTGCGCCCGCGCCCGCATCCCCACCATCAGCGGACCCGCCGACATGAGCGCAGGGTTGGTCGTCACCGCCCACACCGTCGCTGAGGTATTGGCGGGGTGAGTCGGCGTGCCGGCTGAGGGGCTGTTGGATTATGGGACGTAGCAGGGGCGATGCATTCCACAGGTGTCACTTCAGCAACAGAGGGCGGTTCGGGAGATGTGGAGCCTCACTCAACGAAACATGCTTCCAGGAATGTGTCGCCACTACGCAGCGGAATTGATGTCATGATGACCGAGGAATATCATGGTCCCCCGTGGTGAAGTATTGGTCGCTATTCTCAACAACCTGCTTGACTTTGCCGTCGCGCGCGACAAGCATTGGTACCGCATCCCGGTCAGCAGCGTCCACAAGTGGTTGAAGGGCCGCTGGCCGCCGCAGTGGCTGGCTTTCTACCAGACGAAAGTCTTCGGCAGCGAGGCCTTTGCCGTCAACTACTACACTCGTGTGCTCGAGGTACGCCAGGTCTACCGCTGGCAACTCTTCCCCGATCAGCCCCACGACGACAAGGGAAGAAGACGCTACTACCAACTCATCCTGGAACCTCTACAACGTTTGTCAAAGCCTATCCTCAGCCGGCGCTGGCGACGTATCGTCTTCATACCCACTACCTGGAAGAAGTTCAGCACCGCCGATGAGATCAACGACCTGTACGACGAGAGCCCGTTGGAGGACCGGCTTTGGGCTGAGCTGAAACGGCTGCAGATCAGCGCCGAGCGACAGGAGTTCGTTCCGGTGAAGGAACGTTCCTATGCCCTCGATTTCGCCATCTACTGCACATCAGGTCAGATTGACGTGGAAACCGATGGTGACACATGGCACGCCGATCCAGAACGTATCCCGCTAGACAACCTGCGCGACAACGACCTGGAGACAGTTGGCTGGAGAGTATTGCGCTTCAACACCCCCCATATCCGTGAGAAGATGGCCGAGTATTGTCTGCCTACCATCGTCGAGAACATTAACAGGCTGGACGGCGTGGACGAAGGACGACGAGTAGCGCGCCGGATCAACCTGGATGCCCCCGATGGGGCGTATCAGTTGGGACTGTTCGATGACACATCGCCTGAATGACGACCAACCACCAGGACGACTTTGGCGGTACCGCGTTTCAGGGGTAATGGGGTTCGTAGTAACGACTTTAGTCGTTTGGGCCGCGCAACCAGCGACTAAAGTCGCAACTACGATGCCATATCACGCGGCAACGATGCTAAAACGGGAATTGCTGTGCCGCCCAGACAGTGCAAGTCAGACGGATGACACGAGAGACAGCCCCCAGATCCGGGCGGTAGCCGAGAAACCTCCCGCACCGGGAACCCCGCTCGCGACCGGGCAGATGAGTTTGGGATATCGCCCCCAGTTGGGATATATTGAGGTCAGTACCGCTTGACACCGTACACGTATTCTGGTATCATATAGCCAGGAGAGAACATTTGTTCTATTCACAAATAGCGGTTCTGGTGCTCGCTCAGGGCAGACTTCAGCAGGCGCTCCATGCCTCGAGCAGCAGGTTGGATGGGAGCAGCGGGGATGCGCAAAAAGTTGGAGTTTCAGGCAGATAGGATCGAAGCAGTGCTGACGTTGCACAAGGTGCCAGCACGAGTTACCGGCGGCACGGTGACGCCTCGCTGGGTGCGCTTCCAGGTGTTGCCGGCCGTGGGAGCGAAGATCTCCAGGATCAAGAACCTGAGCGAGGAACTGGCAGCCGCACTCGACGCACCCAGTTGCCGGGTGTCCCGGCGCGGGGCTGCTGTAGCCGTCGAGGTGCCACGCGACGACCCCCAACCCGTCCGCCTCCTACCCCTCTACCGCCAACTCGTAGGGGCGACGCATCCCGCGAATGATGGTGTTTCGGCGAGACGGCTTGCCAGAGATGCATCGCCCCAACCCATTCCGCCGGTGACCGCGATCCTGGGCCTGGCTGAAGACGGCGCGCCCCTGCTCATTCGACTGCCCTCCCCCGACGTGGCCCACGTGCTGGTGGCAGGGACGACCGGCTCGGGGAAGACAATGCTTCTCCAGGCGATGATCCTCAGCCTGGCGATGGCCAATCCAGCCGTTAGCAGCCGGCAGATAACTGTTAGCAATCAGCGTCCCACCTCTGGCTTCGGGCTTCCGGCTCCCGGCTCCCGGCTAAGCATGGTGCTGATAGACCCCAAGGGGCACGCTTTTGGTCTCTTTGAGGGGCTGCCCCACCTGACACGCCCGCCTATCCGGGAGATAGCAGAGATGACCGAGGCGCTCCAAAGCCTGGTACATCTGATGGAGCGACGCGGAGACCCTTCGGGTTCTGGAAAACCCGAAGGGTCTGTGGTGGTCGTGATTGATGAGTTGGCCGATCTATTGATGGTCGGTGGGCAGGCGGTGCAGCGGGCGCTGACCCGGCTCACGCAGCGCGGGCGTGAGGCTGGCATCCACATAGTGGCGGCCACCCAGAAGCCCACGGCGGCTGTGCTGGGTCCACTGGTCAAGGCGAACTTTCCGGTGCGGCTGGTGGGGCGAGTGACCAGTATCGAGGATGCACGCACGGCCACCGGCTGGAGCGGGACAGGGGCCGAGCGGCTGCTGGGGCGAGGGGACTTCCTGGCCGTGGCCGAGGGGCGGGTGATACGCTTTCAAGTGGCCTACATCTCGCCGGCCGAGATCCGGGAGGTGGTGAGGGGGATGGAGAGTGGAGAATGGAGGATGGAGAATGGATGGGGCGAGGTTCTGTCCGCTCATCCCTCTCTGGCCTCTTCTCGCCAGGTTTCCCTCCCCTGGCCGCATCTGTTGACACGATTGACTGAGGTGTGCAGAGGAGAAACGTAGGTATGGACGAGAGGCAGTATCGCAACGGCGGCTGGAGACGCTTGAAGATTTTCGCCGGGCTGGTAGTGATGGCCTTTGCGGCGACGCTGGCGGTGGTTGTCGGCAATCGCCTGAGCGATGAGGCGCTGGCGGTGCTGGCGGGTGCGGTATGCGGCGTGGGGGCAGCCATTCCCACCAGCCTGCTCGTGGTTGCCGTCAGCCGCCGCCGCGACGAGCAACGAGCGCAGCCACCCACGCCGCAGGGAGTATATCCGCATCCGTTGACACCACCGGTGGTCGTAGTCGCACCGCCGGGCGGGCAGCAGTGGCCCAGCGGCTGGAACGGTCTCCCACCCTCGTTGACCGCGCCGATGCAGCGCCACTTTACGGTGGTGGGAGGATCGCCAGTAGACGCAGAGGCGATGGCCTCCTACAACCGAGAGTAAGAACACCTGGCCGGAAGACTCGCCTATGTCTGCGCCCAGTCAGGCTCGGCCAGCATCTCCGCATATCCAGCGCGATACCCACGAGCCTGCTTGACCACGATGAGCCGCTTACCTTCGGCGCAAGCGTTCAGGCCCCATCCAGCCCGATGAATGAATTCATCGTCTGCTAATCAAAGTGCGTTGAAACACACTCAAGAAGAGGTCAAAATAACCCGTTTCAACGGGTTTCCTGGTATCAGCCGGGTGTTTCAACACGCGGCCGGGGGGCAGGTGAACGCTTGCCAACCCGTTTCAACGGGTTTCCTGGTATCAGCCGGGTGTTTCAACACACGGCCGGGGGGCAGGTGAACGCTTGCCAACCCGTTTCAACGGGTTTCCTGGTATCAGCCGGGTGTTTCAACACACGGCCAGAGGGCAGGTGAACGCTTACCTTCGGCAACTTCGGCAACAATGGCGTCGTAACCCTCCGGCTCAAGCACCCATGCCTGCAGGGGCCTTTATTGTCAGTGCAGTGTTTCACGTGAAAACTCGACATAATGATACATCTGGGATGATTTTCCGCCCGGAGTGTTGAGGCGCTGCCTGGGCCAGCCCCTCCTGGACGTTTCACGTGAAACCATCTCCTGGAGATAGCCGCTTGCATATCTCCCCACTTCCCCTATAATTGCCCTCGTGATTGAGACGCAAGTACTCACCAAACGCTTCAAGAAACTGGTGGCCGTAGACACAATCTCCTTCACCTGCCACGACGGCGAGGTCTTCGGCCTGCTGGGGCCCAACGGCGCGGGCAAGACCACCCTGCTGCGACTGCTTGCCACCGTGCTGGAACCCACGGCCGGCGCCGCCCTGGTGGACGGGTTGGATGTGCGCAAAGAGAGCGGTCGGGTGCGCGCCCGCATCGGCCTCCTGGTTGAGACCGCCGGCCTCTACGCCCGTTTCACCCCTCGCGAGCATCTCCGTTTCTACGGTCGCCTCCATGGCCTGGACGGCCCCCAATTGGAACAACGAGTCGACACCGTGTTGGGAATGTTGGAGATGGCCGACTTCGCCGACCGGCGCGCCGAGGGCTTCTCCGCCGGCATGGTTCGCCGCGTGATCCTGGGGGAGACGCTGATCCACGATCCATCTAATGTCATCCTGGATGAGCCCACCGCTGGCCTGGACGTAATGAGCACTCGCAACGTGCGGACTCTCATCGCCCGCTTCCGCGACGAGGGGCGCTGCATCCTGATCTCCACCCACCTGATGGACGAGGCGCAGCGGTTGTGCGACCGCGTCGCCATCATCCACAGGGGGCGCTTGCAGGCGCTGGGCACACCGGCCGCCCTTATCGCCCAGACTGGCGCCGCAGACCTGGAGGAGGCGTTCGTGCGCATCGTAGGCGAGGAACGGCTGCGGGCCGACCTGTGGGAGCAGAAGCGTAAGCGGTGCTGGTACCAATTCTGGCGGCGGGAGCGTCAGGGAGGTCGGACGGATGCTTAGGTCGGCGTGGACCGTCTTCACCAAGGAGGCCCTCGACTTGCTGCGTGACCGGCGAGCGTTATTTTTCCTCTTCGCCCTGCCGTTGTTGATGCCGCTCCTGTGCGCGGCCGGTGGGGTGTTTGTGCTGTGGCAGGTCGCGCGCCAGACCCGTGGGGGGTTGCCGGTCGCTGTTGTCAACGGCGAGCAATTGCCGGGATTAACCGCCAAATTGGAGGACGAGCGTCTGCTGCAACTGGTGGAGGCGCCACCCGACCTGGAGGATGCACTGCAGAGCGGCGAACTGATGGCCGTGCTCGAGATTCCGCCTGATGCCACAGCGTTACTGGAAGCCGAAGAGCCACTCACCATCATATTGACCAGCAGCCGCAGCGGGTGGCTGCCCGACGTCGCTGTCTCCTCCATCCAGGGGGCGCTGGGTGAGTACGCCGACGAGGTGTTGGCGGAGCGGTTGGCCCGTCACGGGTTGGCTCATGGCTGGATGGACCCCATCCGGTTGGAACGAGAGGCCGCTGCTCCAACGGGCGTAGCCGCCGCTCCAATTGCTGCGGGGGAGGCCGTTCCCTCCTCGCTGGGCAGCGTCTTCCTGCCTCTGCTCGTCGCCTCGTGGGCCTTCAGCGGTGGCCCGAGTCTGGTAGCCCACATGACCGTCGGGGAGAAAGAGCGTCACACGATGGAATCGCTGCTCATCACCCCGGCTAGCCGGATTGCAATCGTGCTGGGCAAGATCGCGTTCAGCATCATCGTCTCGGCCATCACCATCGGGCTGTGGTCGCTCGACAGTGTAGCCTATGTGCTACTTCTCTCGACTCTGCCGGCCGGCTCTCAGGGGTTTGTCACACCCATCACGACTGCCCAGTTGGGAAGCCTGGGCCTCGCGACTGTGTGGCTTGTGCTGTTGATGTTGCCTCTGATGACTATGATGAATGGGTTTGTGGCAGCGGTATGCACATTCGCCAAGAACCAGCGCGAGTCCAACCTGTTTCTGGTCGCTTTACAGTTGCTGATCCCGGGATTGGCGCTCCTGGCGATCTTCGCCGTCGGTGCCACGCCCCCAGTGGTCGTGTACGCGCTGCCAGTGGTGGGCGTGCTGGTAGCCATGCGCGACTTGTTTGGGGGTGGAATTGCTCCGGGGGCGCTGGCGTTGACGTGGGGAGCGACTGCCGCCTACGCCGTGGGAACCATTCTGCTGGCCGCTTACGTCTTCTCCCGTGAATGGGCCTTGATGCGAGGAATGTGAGAGAGACAAGGGGACACGCGAGGAGTGTTCTCCTCCGGTTGCGCTTTTCGCGCAATGATGCTAATATGACCGGTGGACTGGTTCTCGGTTTCCCAATCTACCAACCCACTTTGATGGGTAGCAGGCCAATCACATTGGCCGTCTTGGGCCAACAATGCCCAACACGGTTGGGCTACTACCATTTTCCGAGAGGTCTCACCAACGAGGGTCTCTGGGAGTTTGCGTGGATAGTATATCGGAGTCCCGAACTTGTTCGGGTTCTTCGTGGCGCACCCCCAACAAGTTGGGGAATCCAACACCCTGATCACGCGAATTCCTAAAGAGCCACCAACGAAAGGAGGTCAGGCCATGGAATGGCTGAAACGCTTCTGGAACGCTTTCAAGGACATTGCCATCATCTTCTCGTTCGCCGTCAACTTCGTCACGGTCATCTTGCTGCTCTTGATCACTGTGCCAGCCATCCAGGCCGTCTTTGCCCTGAAGACCGGCCTGGTCGAGCCATTGCTGAACGACCTGGACGCCGCCTTCGTCGGGCTGGGCGAGGCCACGATTGACACCATGGTTCAGATAGACAAACACATCCCCATCCAGTTCGATCTGCCGCTTGATCAGCAACTCCCAATAGACTTTCCGTTGCCCATCGAACAGAACACAGCCGTCGTGTTGACCCAACCCGTACCACTCAACCTGCCGGCTCAGTTCAATCTGCCCGGCGGCGGCGGCGTGATCAACGGCAACGTTTCCCTCTCGCTTCCGGTCGGCATGGTTATGCCGATTCGCCTGAGCATGGTCGTGCCGGTTAGCCGGACTATCCCTGTGCACTTGAATGTGCCGGTCAACCAAACCATCCCCATCCAGATGGCGGTGCCGGTGCACATCAGACTCGGAGAAGCGGGGTTGGATCCGGCGGTGGGGGAACTGCGTGCCGTCTTTCACCCGCTGAGGATGCAGATCGAAAGCCTGCCAGACGGGATAGAGTTTCGGTGATTGACTCCTCCGCTATTTCATGCTATAACCCTCTTAGTTTTTAAGAGGTATGTAACACAAAATGCGAAGTCTCTCCCGACAAGAGTATGTCCTGATGTCCGAACTGGCCCTGCAAGGCCAGAAGATCGTCACGCCTGCTGAGACTGAGGCCATCCTGGGCACCCCCCGCGAGAACGTCCACCGCATTCTCTCCCGGTTACGCAAGAAGGGATGGTTAGCACGCATTGAGCGGGGTTGTTATCTCGTCGTCCCGATGGAAGGACAGGCCGGGTGGGCCGAACATGAGTTTGTCTACGCCAGCCAGTTGATTACCCCCTACTATGTCTCGTACCGCTCTGCCCTGGCCTACTGGGGCCTGACCGAGCAAATGCCGCGGGTGGTCTTCATCGCTACCACCAGGCGCAAGCGCAACCTGGAATTCCAGGGTGTCCGTTTCCGGTTCGTCACCATCCTTCGACGCAAGTTCTTTGGCTACATGGAGGTGGCGCTGGACGCAGTGCCGGTGCGGATTGCCTCACCGGAGAAGGCAATCGTGGATTGCTTGGATCAGGAGCGGTACGGTGAAGGAGTGCCTGCAGTCGCCAAGGGGTTGCTTGAGGCGAAGGGCCAACTGGACATAGCCCGGCTGACTGAGTACGCTCTGCGAATGTGGAGCAACGCGCTGGTTCGCCGCCTGGGATACCTTCTGGATCTACTGGAACTGGGTGATACGTCTACGCTGGCCCAGCACGTTGGCCATTCTGGCCATACCTACCTTTCTCACACATTCCCCAGGCGGGAGTTCGCCCGCAGCCAGAAATGGCGACTCATTGTCAACGTCGAGCCAGCGCAACTTCGTCACGGCCGGGAGGTGGTCTGATGGATCACGCACACCTGGTGTTGATCCAGAGACAGCACTGTGATCTCTATGACCTGTGGGCCATGCTACACGAGTTGGAGTTGGAAACAGCCCAAGTCATGCGCCTGCTGCCAGAGAAACTGGCGACCGTGGGTTTGACCTACGACCACGCCATTCTGCCCCGTCAGTTGGTAGAAGCAGGGGCGACCTGGGAGAGCGACCTGGGTCCATTGGTGGCCCAACTTCCCGATTTTGGGCAGGTGGCCGACGAGTTGGGAGCCTGGCTGAAAGAGTTGCCTCCCCGCCCGGATGGGTTATCTCGTGGCAACTGATCTTCCCATCTGCGACTACGAAGGCTCTGCCTACCGCACCGAGTTCTGGGGGCAGGGACGGGAGTATGAGGACGCTGTTGAGCGAGTGGCGCTGCGCCATCTATTGCCCCCTACCGGTCGTCGCCTGGTCGAGATCGGCGGAGGTCACGGGCGGCTCGCTTCCCTCTACGGCGGCTACGACGAGGTGGTGCTTTTCGACTACGCGCTCTCGCAACTGCGGCAGGCCCAGGAACTGTGGGGGGAGGTCGGCCCCGGCGGCCAGCCTCGCTATATCTACGTCGCCGGGGACTTTTACAACCTGCCCTTTGCTCCTGGCCTATTTGACACGGTGACGATAGTGCGCACTCTCCATCACGCTGCCGACGCGCCAGCGGTGCTGCGCGGCGTGGCTCAGATCCTCGCTCCTGGCGGCACGTTCGTGTTGGAGTTCGCCAACAAGCACAACCTGAAGGCGATCCTGCGCTATTTGGTGCGGCGACAGGACTGGTCCCCCTTCGACTGGGAGCCGGTGGAGTTCGTGAAACTGAACTTTGACTTCCATCCGGCCTGGATGCGAGAGCGGCTGGCCGAGGTCGGGCTGCCGGTGCGAACGCAGTGCACCGTCTCCCATTTCCGCCTCCCCCTGCTCAAGCAGGTAGTGCCTACAGGGTTGCTCGTACTGCTTGACCGGCTGTTGCAACCGACGGGCGCGCTGTGGCAACTGACGCCCAGCGTCTTCGTGCGCTGCCAGGCCCGCGCCGATAAACCCGCCGCGCCGTCGGGCGCTTTCTTCCGTTGCACCGTCTGTGGATCGACCAACCTGGTGGACGAGCGGGAGACGCTGTCTTGTACCGATTGCAGTGCGCGCTTCCCGATGTGTGACGGCATCTACGACTTCAGAACATCGCTTACTGGAGGTACGAAATGAGCAATGTGGCTCGACGAGCGTTGTTTGCCGACCTGGTCTTTAACGAAAAAGGGCAGCCGGTTAAGGAGGTCTACATCGGTGGGGCGCCCCACTACGCCATCCCGGACGAGGGTTTTCTGCGCCACGTCGAGGCCGGATTCGTGGACCGCCAGGTCGTAGCATTGCTGCAAGAGCGTATCCTGGCGATGCGCGATCTCATCACCGAGGGGGTGGTCCACATGCTCGGCCAGGAGGACCTGTTCACGCGACCCTCCATTGAGCACGCCATTGAGAACATGGACAGCATCCTTGAGCCAGGCAACGTGGACGTAGATGAACTGCGCACCGCGCTGTGGATGCTGAAATTCCGTGTCATTGTGAACGTGCACGGTGACGTGGTGCAATTGGATGCCCCCGGTCTGGAGGGTGAGGAATACGAGTAATCTGTACTTGTGCGGCTTGCAGAGTTGGTGTATACTGACCTCGTTCTGACCATCGAACCGACTATCAAACTTTGAGGAGGGCGAAACTAATGAAGGTCTCCTGTCTGCAGGAAAACTTGGCCAAAGGCCTCAGCATCGTAGGGCGGGTGGTCTCGCCTCGCTCCACGCTGCCTGTGCTTGGCAATATACTCCTGGCGACCGATGCCGGGCGGCTCAAACTCTCCGCCACCAACCTGGAAGTAGGCATCAACTGCTGGATCGGAGCCAGGGTGGGGGAGGATGGGGCGACCACCGTTCCGGCTCGCACTTTCATTGACCTGGTCAATGCGCTGCCGCCGGAGCAGGTGGACATGGAACTGGTCGTGCGCACGCAGACACTTAACCTGCGCGCCGGCCGCAGCGAGGCGAACGTCAAGGGCATTGACGCGCAGGAGTTCCCCCTCGTGCCGATGCCCGAGGGTGAAGGGGGCATTCCCATTGAGCCCGACGTGCTGCGCACGGCGATTGAGCAAGTCGCTCTCGCTGCCGCCACCGATGAGAGCCGTCCGATCCTCACCGGCGTGCTGGCCAAGTTCGAGAACACGCACCTCACACTGGCCGCTGCCGACGGGTTCCGCCTCTCGGTGCGTACCATCCCGTTGTCCCAGCCTGTCCCCGATCCTTTCAGCATCATCATCCCTGCTCGTGCTTTGGTCGAACTGGGGCGCATCAGCGGTGAGCAGAAGGAGCCTGTCGTGATCACCGTCACCCCTACCCGCAACCAGGTGCTCTTCCAACTCACCGACATCGTGCTCGTGTCGCAATTGATCGACGGCAACTTCCCGGACTACCGGCAGATCATCCCGCGCGATCACACGACGCACACGGTTGTGGATACAGCGGTGTTCCTGAAAGCGTGTAAGACGGCGCTCATCTTTGCCCGCGACGCAGCCCACATCACTCGCTTGCACATCAAGCCCAGCTCAGAATTGGCCCCGGGCCACATGATCGTTTCGGCCACCTCGGCCGAGACTGGCGACGACGTGAGCGAACTGGATGCCAGCATCAAGGGTGAGGAGACTGAGGTCGCTTTCAACATCAAGTATCTGATTGACGTGCTCTCAGTGGTCGGCACTCCTCAGATCGCGTTGGATACGACCGCGTCCTCCAGCCCCGGCGTCATCAGACCCCTGGGCGATGTGGATTTCACCCACGTGATCATGCCGATGCACCTGGGACGGTGACTCTCGCTAGTTGAAACGCGGAACGCCCTCAGAGTTGCGCGGCGGCGGTGTTTTCCTTACGTTTCGCACAACACGCGTCACGCAATACGCACTACGTTCATGATGCACTGGCAGTATACCCCTTATATGGTCCCTCTGGGCATAGCGGCGGCCATATCGGTCTTGCTCGCCTTGTTCGCCTGGCGACGCCGCCCTGCGCCTGATGCGACGGCCTTTGTATTGCTGATGCTGGCTGTGGCTGAGTGGTCACTGGCCTACGCGCTGCGCCTGGCCGGTACTGACCTGGCGACCAAGCTCTTCTGGGCCAAGGTGCGGTATCTGGGCATCGTCATCGTGCCAGCGGCATGGCTGATCTTTGCGCTCCAATACACCGGCCGGGGAAAGTGGTTGACGCGCCGCAATCTCACGCTGTTGGCCATTGAGCCTCTGTGCATGCTGCTGTTGGTCTGGACCAATGATTGGCACGGTTTGTACTGGAGCAGCGTCAGACTGGACGAGGTAGGTTCGTTCACCGCCTTTGGCTCGACCCACGGTGTGGCTTTCTGGGTTCACAAGGTCTTCCGGAAGTTCTTCCGCTCGAAAGATCGTGAATCCCGCCAGGCCACCGGAACTGGTCTGGGCCTAAGCATTGCCAAGAACCTGGTGGAGATGCAGGACGGGCGAATCTGGTTGGAGAGCGAGTTCCGCAAAGGGACGACATTCCACTTCACCGTGCCTGTGGCAGAGATTACTCAGAACCTATCCGGGGAACCTGCCCTGGCCTCTGTCCCCGGGAGCCACCCGCTCAAAGGCACAACCCTGCCCGACGGCAGCGAGCACAATTGAACTGCCGACTCTGGAGTGTCCTGAGAGCGAATACTTTTTTGCTCTCATATTGCTATTATGCTACATCCGAGGTTTACGAAATAGCATTCTCTTGGGGGCTTCTAACGGCATGTCGCGCTCTCTCCAGGCCAAACCTACGACCAAAACCTCGGAGGTCTGAACTGCTTGGGAGGTGGTTCTACCCGGCAGGTTGGGATAGACGAGGCCTAAAACGGAGGCTCCTATGCTAACCCACGTCCGCCAGGTTATGCTGTTTCTGATATGGCATCACCCCGGCGAAATCGTCGCCGGCGCGGCCTTGCTCAGCGTGGCTGGGATCGTCGTCGGCGCGGGCACGTTGGTCCTGCTCGGACAACGCCAGGAGGCACGCGTGCTTACAGTGGGGGGGCTGCCACTGACGCTGGCCTTCTCGTTATTCTGCCTGGCAGACTGGGCGTTGCTGTGGGCACTGCCGCGTCTGCGCCTCTCCTTTTCCCCCAACATTGAGCCGCCGCTGATCACCAGTCTCTTCGTGCGTCTGCTCGTCTTCTGGGGACTGGTGGGGGCGGCGCTGCTGGCCCACTGGCGGGCACACCGTCGAGGCGTGGAGGTGCGGACCCGCTCCGCAGTCATCCTGTTTCTGCTCGTCAACCTGGGCTTTAGCGCCGTGCAGGTGGATGCCTACGTCGTGGAACCCCTGCTGGTGGAAACGACGCGACTCTCGTTCGCCTTCGACGACCTGGACCCGGGTGCGCCGCCGGTACGCATTGTCCACATCACCGACACCCACATTGAGCGCAGCAGTTTCCGGGAGAAAGCGGTCGTCAGGAAAGTCAACGCGCTCCACCCTGACATCATTATCCTCACTGGCGACTATCTGAACCTCTCGTACCTCTCCGACCCCACGTCCGCCGCCCACTTCCGCCAGTTTGCCGCGCAACTCGAAGCGGGCTACGGCATCTATGGTGTGCGCGGGTCGGTGGAGCCCACACTAGAGTCCATGGCCTGGTTGGTGGAGGGGACAGACATCGTGTGGCTGGAACAAGAAACAGTGACCGTGGACGTGCGTGGGCAGCCGGTGACGCTGATAGGGGTGGCATGCAGCCACCAGCAAGAATTGGACGTGTCACGGCTGGCCCAGGCGATGGACGGCGTCTCTGCTGACGCCTTCACGCTGTTGCTCTACCACTCGCCCGACCTGATACGCGAGGCAGCCGAGCATCAGATAGACCTCTACCTGGGCGGGCACACTCACGGCGGTCAACTCCGCCTGCCGTTTTACGGCGCTATCATCACCAATTCAATCTACGGCAGGCGGTACGCCGCCGGCCTGTTCGCGGAGAACGGCGCCACGATGTACATCAGCCGCGGGCTGGGGTTCGGGAGCGGCGGGATGCCCCGTGCGCGGTTCCTGTGCCGGCCGGAGATTGTGAGTCTCGAACTCAGTGGATCAGAGTAGCTTGACAATGTCACATTAGGCTCGGAGGTGGTCTGCGACCCCCGACTTGGGCCAACCACCAACGTGTGAGAGCCAAGAACGCGGGTCACAGACCCGCTTGGAGCCTTAACGAGTTCGGCGCATCCCCTCGAATGCGCTACGCTGAAACGGCCTGATCGCCTTTGCTGACCTGGAACGGACTACGCTGACTCTTGACCGCGCACTCCACCGCGCCATACCCTCGGCGAGCAGCATCACGACCAACTGGTTGAGACTGGTCTTCTCCTGTTTCGCGCGCTTGACGAGTTGCTGGTGCAGTGACGTAGGCAGCCGCACAACAAATTTGCCGCTGTATTCTTCCACCTCAACCGGTGCCGGTTCAGGTATGTAATCACCATCTTCCAGCGAGATTTCCAGCCATCCCCTCTTGGCTTCATCGATCATGCTCCAGAGTCCCTCGAGGGTGTCAGTGCAGGTCATGCACCCGGGCAGTTCCGGTATCAACGCGGTATAACCGCTTCCATTGGGTTCAGGGTAGATCTCGACCCGATAGGGCAGGCTCATATAGTACTCAATGCTTTTCTCAGTCATCGAACTCTCCCTGTGCAATCAACTCGTTGATCCGCGATATGGCTTTCTTAACGTAAACTTCCTTGAGGGGGCGAGCAAACGGGATAACAAAAGGCTGACAGCCCCCGCGCTTGACGAAGAAATGGCTACTCTTGGTGGTCCTCAGCGTAAACCCAAAGGACTCGAGCAAGGTCTGAAGATCCTTGAAGCTGACATTTTGGGGGTTCTGCTCAATCTTCCGCTTCAGCTTCCAGTTGGGAGAAGTCATCGCTTGCAGGGCCCTTATGTGTCTAACATAGTACCATATATAGTACTATTTGTCAATGGTTTTGTGTTGCATTTTTGTTATGATACTGCAAAACTCTGTGCTCTGAGCGCAGAACATGAGCATTGGTAGATACGGAGCCTTTACCTCGTGTGTGGGGAATCATGGTTCCATCAGCCTCTCCACCGCCACCGTAATCTCCGCCCGATCCGGCATCCCAACCTGCTTCAACACCACCCCGCCCGCACCGTCCAGCAGCACGAAAGTGGGCACGCCGCGCACGCCATAGCGCATCGCCAGTATCCCGCCCACGTCGTCCATCACGCTCGGCTCCATTCTCGCGCCAGAAACGCTTCACCAGACACTCCTTAGATTGTGGCTTCGATCACCCGCACGATCCCCAGCGCATACTCCTCCACCTGCTGTACCTTGAACCCAGCCTCCATCACGGTTCGGGCCGTCTCCCGGTTCAGGTGACACTCACGGCTCCAGGTGTGCCACAGCGGATGGAAAGCGTCTGTCAGCCAGGCGCCCAGGCCGCTGCCACGGGTGTGCTCCAGCAGCACCAGTCGCCCGCCGGACCGCAAAACACGCCGCACTTCGGTCAGCCCTCGCGCCGGGTCGGCGACGGAGCAGAATAACAACGATGCCGTCACCACGTCGAAACTACCGTTGGTGAAGGGGAGACGCTGGGCGTCAGCCTGGGCCAGTGCCACAGTCGCCCGCGTGCGGCGGCAGGCTGCCCGCGCCAGCATCACGCCGCTGGCATCGCAGGCCGTCAGGCGAGTCTCCGGCCCGTAGAGCGGCAGATTGACACCCGTGCCGGTCCCCAGTTCCAGCACATCCCCGCAGAGCGGAGGAAACGTCCGCCGCCGCAGTCGCCGAAAGATCATCCATTCCAGCGGCAGCATCCCCAGGTCATAGCCGGAAGCCAATCCGTCGAAGACACTCATCACTCCAGGGGCCTATGGGAACCCCATCTCATTGCCTCTCAATGCCCATCAGCGACCGCAACACCGCCAGATTCTCCCTGTCCTCGTGCAGGTCGTCGCTCTTTGGCGTCTCCAACAGGCCCGGCAGCCCTGCCAGACGAGGATCATTCAACACGTGGCGAAACCCCTCCAGGCCGACGTACCCCTTGCCGATGTGCGCGTGCCGGTCTTTCCGGCTTCCCAGGTCTCCCTTGCTATCGTTGAGGTGGACCGCCTTGAGCCGCTCCAGGCCGATGACCTGGTCGAAGGCTTCCATCGTCGCGGTGTACCCCTCTGGCGTGCGCAGTTCGTAACCCGCCGCGAAGACATGGCAGGTGTCCAGGCAAACCCCCAGCCGCTCCCCCTGCACCGTGTTCTCCAGGAGCCAGGCCAGGTGCTCGAAGCGATAGCCCAGATTGGTGCCTTGCCCGGCAGTGGTCTCCAGAAGAATCCGGATGCCGAAGCCTGGCCTGGCGGCGTGAACCTCCCCCAGCGCCTGCGCCACTCGCGCCAGCCCCGCTTCTTCTCCCGCGCCCACGTGCGAGCCCGGATGGAGCACTAGCCATGGTACGCCAAGCGCCTCGCAGCGCTCCAATTCGATGATCAGCATATCGCGGGATTTCGTCCACAGCGCTTCGTCGGCTGTGCCCAGGTTGAGCAGATAGGAGGTGTGGCCCACCACCGGGTGGATGCCGGTCTCCTCCGCCTTCGCTTTGAAGAGGGCGATGCTTCCCTCGGTCAGCGGCTTCACCGCCCAAGAGCGGTTGGACTTGACGAAGATCTGCACCGCCTCGCAGCCCGCCGACTGGGCACGGTCGAAGGCCCTGTGTAGCCCGCCGCTGATCGATTCGTGCGCCCCTAGTCGCATCATCCTGCTAACTCGTCGTGCACCAACTGCCCGCTGGCCATCGTCGCCATCACCCGCGTCTCCGCAATCGCCACGGAAGCGCAGGTGAACACATCCCGATCGAGGACGATCAGATCGGCCAGTTTGCCGGGGGTCAGCGAGCCCAGCCGATCCTCCAGGCCAACTGCGTAGGCCGCGCACAGCGTGTATGCGCGCACCGTCTCCTCTACTGTCAGCCGCTGCTGGGGATACCAGCCCTGCGGGCCAGGGGAGCCATCAGCGCGGCTCCGCGTCACGGCGGCGTGGATACCGACAAAGGGATTGAGGTCTTCCACAGGACCGTCGGAGCCGAAGGCCAGCACCGCGCCAGCCTCCAGCAGGCTGCGCCAGGCATAGGCGCTGGCGCAGCGCTTGCCCCAGTACCGGTCGGCCATCTCGTAGTCCTGTGTGGCGTGGACCGGCTGCATTGAAGCCACGACGCCGAGCGTTGCCAGGCGGGTCACGTCGCTGGGATGAAGCAGTTGCACGTGCTCAATGCGGTGCCGCAGGCCGTGGTCCCCGCCATCCACACTGGCCAACACATCCAGCACCAGCCGGTTGGCCCGGTCGCCGATGGCGTGCACAGCCAGCGGGAGGCCCCCCAACATCGCCTTGCGGGCCAGTGCACGCAGCGCATCCTCGTCCGTCGTCAGGACACCCACGTTCCCCGGTTCCCCCTCGTAGGGGGCCAACATCGCCGCTGTGCGCGGCCCTAGCGCTCCATCGGCGAAAACCTTGATCCCCCCAACCCGCAGCCAGTTGTCGCCCAGCCCCGCCCGCAGGCCGACTTCCAGCACGCAGTCGAGCGCGTCGGCGGGAAGATACTTGACTACCCGCAGGCCGAGTTCGGACCGGGCGTGCAATCGCTGGTAGGCGGCGAAGGCCCGGGTTCCATCCATGTCATGGATGGTCGTCAGCCCCACGCGCCACGCGCTCGGGAGCGTTTCACGCAGCGCAGCGTCGGTCTCTTCCGGCCCAGGCGGCGGAACGAGGTCAGCGACCAAACTCATCGCGCTGTCCTCGAAGAGTATCCCGTCCGGTTGCCCGTCCACGCCGCGCCCGATACGCCCACCGGGCGGGTCGGGCGTGTCCCCGGTGATGCCAGCCAGACGGAGCGCGAGCGAGTTCGCCACCAACACATGGCCGCTTTTGGCCGTGAGCATGACGGGGTGTGACGGCGCGACGGTGTCCAGATCACTGGCCTTAGGAAAGCAGTGGTCAGGCCATCGTTCCTGGTCCCATCCCCGCCCGCGGACCCACTCCCCCGGCTCCGTCTCCCGCGCCCATTCCGCCACCAGCGCCAGCATCTCGCCCAGCGTCGCCGCCCTGGCCAGATCCAACCCACGTAGGCCCAGGGCATACGAGGTGAAGTGGATGTGGCTGTCGGCCAGGCCGGGGAGAACACAGCGGCCGCCCAGGTCGAGCACCTCACCGCCGGGGGCCAGGAGATCGCGCAGGTCGTCCCCCACAGCCAGGATGCGCTCCCCGGCAATGGCCAACGCCGAGGCCCGAGGGCAGCCGGCATCCATCGTGTAAACCCGCCCGTTGACCAGCAGTTGATCGGCCAGCATTCTTCCTCCTTATTGAGTGCTCACTCAATAAGCACGTCGTCTAGGCCCTCCTCCGGCTGAGGATAGCTCATGTGTAGCCCTTCCAGCGTCTCCACCAGGACAGTAGCCACCACCAGGTTGCGGTACCACTTGCGGTTGGCCGGGACGATATACCAGGGTGCCCATTCGGTGCTGGTCTTGCTGAGGACGTCCTCGTAAGCCTGCATGTATTCCGGCCACAGTCTGCGCTCCTCCAGGTCGCCCAGGCTGAACTTCCAGCGCTTGTGCGGCTCGTCCAGCCGGGCCTGAAAGCGCTGCTTCTGCTCCTCCAGGTCTATGTGCAGGTAGAACTTCAGGATCGTTGTACCCTCGTCGGCCAACGTCCGCTCGAAGTCGTTGATATGGGCGTATCGCTGGCCCCATACTTCCGGTGGCGCCAGGCCATGCACCCGAACCACCAAAACGTCCTCATAGTGGCTGCGGTTAAAGATAACGATCTCGCCCCTGCCCGGTACCTGCTTGTGGACCCGCCACAGGTAGTCGTGGTCCAGTTCTTCCGGCGTGGGCACTTTGAAGCCCGCTACCTTCACGCCCTGGGGATTTACGCCCTCAAAGACGTGGCGAATGGTGCCATCCTTGCCGCCGGTGTCCATTGCCTGCAGCACTACGAGCACCTTATGTTTGTGTTCCGCGTAGAGCAACTCCTGCAGTGCCTCCAACCGCTTGTTGAGCGCCAGCAGCGCCTCTCGTGCTTCCCGTTTGCTCCCGCCGAACGCGCTTTTGTCACTTGGATCCCACTGGCTTAGATCTATCGGGCTGCCCGGTTTCACGCGATATCGTTCCATTGTGCCTCCTGGAAGGTACTAATGAGAGTGCCATTCTTCCAGAGACTGAGCAGAAACACGGAACGGCTTATCACCGATGCGATGGTCAATCCCAGAATGCTCATAAGCACTGTATAGCAGACAGCGAAGTCGGGCAAAAGCAACGTGACACCGATGGCGACGAAGAGAAACCCCCCGTAGTATCTGCCTACCGGGTCGTAAAGGGGCCGCTCAAGCCTCGATGTCAGGACGAACTGTAAGAACATTGAGCCGATGAGGAGTAACGTCCAGAAAGGGTATATTCCCTGCATCACGAAAGCCGAAAACGCCGTCAGGACCAGAACAAAGTCGGCTGTGGCATCAAAGTACGCCCCAAAGGTCGAGCATGCGCCCAGTCTCCTTGCCAGGTGACCGTCGAGGAGATCCGTGCCGCACGTGAAGAGAAAGAGACAGATCGTCCACGTTTCCAGATTATACCTCAACGTGTACAGAAGCAAGGGGGCGGCGGCAACCCGGAGGGCAGTGACCACAGAGGGGACAAAAGCCCAGCGACGGTTGCCAGCACGGATCTCGTCCATGCCCTCTTACTCCCCAGGCAGAGGGATTTCCTTTGCGGCCTGGGTCGCTATCTCCACCGCGAGCACTTGATTCTGATCACTATCAACGTAATTGTCATCGTCGTTGGGTCGCATCTTGTACAATAGCATGGCGTTGACCAGGTCTCCGTTCGCTTCTCGAACGAGGCTTTCCATGATGGAGGTCGAACGCTCGCCCGCTCCCATAGCCGTGATGATGGTGACAGTGCGCTGCCCTCCGAGATCTCCAAGTCGGCTCAAGTAACGTCGGATAGGTTGATTTGGTGTGAACCAGTAGGTGGGGCCTCCGAGGACCAGAAGGTCGTAGCCGGAAAGGTCGGTGGGAGCCTGGGGGCTTGCCGTGGTGATCTCCACCCGCCAGCCGTTAGAGACCAGACCCTCCGCGAAGCCAGAGGTTACGCGATCGTGAAAATCGCTTTGCCCAGGGTGGTAAACCACGAGGGCCGTGCCCGCATCTCCTTCAGGGTTGCGGACCTCGATCGCGCTTACGACTTCTTTGTTAAGCCAGAGACACGACAAGGCCCATGCTGCAACAAGGATTGCGAGAACAATAATCAACACCATTGTTGACCTCCTTTTTGAAATCATCGTCTGTATTCTCCTCTTTCAGAATTCGATTGACCGTCAGCAACAGTGTAGTCAACTCGCTTTCCCTGGCGGCACTGCGCGGGCCAGGTTCACTCATGAGGCAGATATCTCAGATGCGCCTATCTTATCACATCTCGTCTATCCCCGCAATGCTATCACACCAAACCACGCCACGTCAACGAACTACCGATCCGACCGCCGCACCTTCCAGACCACGACCCCATAGAGCAGCAGGGAGATCGCCAACACGCTGCCCAGCTTCGACCAGACCTGGACCCATGGAGTGCTCTCCAGGAAAACGAATCGGATGATCTCCGCCAGCGCCACGGAGGGGACCCAGGGAATTATGGCTTGAACGACCGCGGGAATGTCCAGGCCCAACATGTTGACAAATAGCGCGCCGATGAAAACCACCAGGAGCAGCATAGTCAAACCTGCCACGTCTTGCTGGCGCTCGAAGAAGCTACCCAGCACCAGGCCCACCCCCACGCCAAACACACCAATACCGAGCACGAACAGCAGCACCACCTCCCAGTGGACCACCCCGGCCCAGTTGATGGCGAACACCACACCTGCACTCACCAGGACGTAGAACAGCCCTGCCAAAGCCTTCCCCACCACCACCTGGCCGATGCTGGCCGGAGAGACCAGCAATGCGCTCATAGTCTTGGTCTGTTTCTCCTCGAACAGCAGCGTCGGCACCAGTTGGATGCCCATCATGAGGATGACGGTCACCGGCGTTATTGTGACCATGAGCAGCCACAGCCCTGAATCAGAGGGGGGATACACAATGTTCCCCTCAACGTTGATACGCACCGGCTGACCCACCATCTCCTCGATCTGCTCTTCAAAATCGGCTTTCAACTGGGATGCCTTCATTCGATTGGCCCAGGCCACGTAACCGTCAAGTTCGGGCTGTCCGCCATCTTCCAGCACCTGGTCGAAATCATCCGGCGCCACCAGACCAAACTCCACGCCCAGGCCAAACCCCGTACTCCCGATAACCTGCTCCACCTCTGCCAGTGATCTTGCGCGCTGCACCTGGTACTGAGCGCTGTTCTCCAGTTCGGCGGTCAGGCGCGACTCCCCAGGGTCGTACACCAGCACCGGGGTTTCCGGCGGGACCAACATCAACCCCATCACCTTGGGCATCAACAACATAAAGCCCATCCCCAGGATCAGTGAGATGATGAGTTTATTCCTGAGTGAATCAACGATATCCTTCGACGCGATCGTCCACACGATATACAAACCGTCAGTCAATTTCTTTTTGGTTGTATTCATTCCACTCCCTACTTCCTACTCCTTACTCCCTACTCCTCGAATTACCGATCCGCCCGGCGCACCTTCCAGGTCACCGCCGCGAAGACCAGAACGATGCCCCCTAGCGCGATAGCCAGATTGGTCAAGAGCTGATCTAACGGCGCGCTGCTGGACATTGAGAACTGGAATATTCTCACCAACGCCGAAGTCGGGAGCCACGAGAATACCGCCTTCAGGCCCGGCGCCAGATTGGGCTCCTGGGAAAAGAACGCTGGAATTATCAGGACGAACATGACGGGTAGCATCCAAATGACCATGTGCTGTCGGGATCGGATAAAGCTGCCCAGCGCCAGCGCCAACCCAATGGAAAACATCGCGCAGCCCAGGAACGCCAGGAACGCCAGGAGCGCCAGTCCCCAATTGGTGACGTAAGCCCAGTTGAGGGCAAAAAACAAACCGCCACCCAGCAGAACATAAAACAACCCGGCCAGGGCTTTGCCCAACACCACCTGCCCGGCGCTGGCCGGAGAGACCAGCAGCGCGTCCAAGGTCTTGGTGCGTTTCTCTTCCATCATCAGGGCGGGAACCAGGGTGATGGTTATGAATAAGGTTGCAAAGAGAATGTGAAAGTGCACGCCAGAAGTTTCTACGTCGGGAGCGGGGATAACAAAGTTCTCCCCAATCTCGACGCGCACCGGCTGGCCCAGCAACTCGGTGAACTTAGCGCTGTATTTGGCTTCCAATTCAGCCGCCCGCGCGCGATGGACCCAAAGCACGTAACCGGTAAGGGTTGCTTCGTCGCCCGATGCCAGGGTCTGGTCGAAATCGGCCGGGATGACCACGCCAAGCTGCTTGTAGCCCATCATCCTTTCCATCTCGTGAACGGAGGCTGCCTTGTAAAACCTAAACGTATAGCCGTCAGCTAACTCTACCGTTCCACTGGTCAGACTGGAATTGCCTTCATCGTAGACAGCCGTGTCGTTGCGCTTATCAAAGGGTCGCAGGGTGGAGGCCCACCAGAAAAACACCACCAGACCCGCCATCAGGATGATATTGGTGCGGGTCGCCTTGTTCTTCAGGGCATCCACGATGTCCTTCGAACCGATTGCCCAGGCCATGTACAGGTTATCCATCAATTTTGTTTTCATTGTGTAACTCCTTCGCTCATATCGGTTTTTAGGTGAAATGTGGTATTCTTCTCCCATACACTTTGATGGGAGGAAAACTATGATGCGGTTTCCAATTTCTGAGTTGCTGAGCCAGCAAGAGTGCCATGATTACTTGTTGCGCACGCTTCACCCGAATGGACTGCAATGTCGTCACGGTCATCCCTTGCCACCTAATCAAGCTCCCCACGACCGTAGCCGTGCACCGATTTTCGATTACCGCTGCCGTGTCTGCAGCAACGTGTTCAATGTGTTCACCAACACGGTATGGGAGGGTACCCACTATGATTGTGTGACGATTGTCCTGATAATGCGTGGGTTCGTGCAAGGGATTCCCACGCTCCAGTTGGCCCAAGAACTCGAGTTGGACTACGGCACGTTGTTGGAACGGCGGCATCTAATTCAGCAACTGGCTTTGGGTCGCAAACCTGACGACCCACTCCCGGATGACGTGACGGAAGCAGATGAAATGTTCCAAAATGCGGGTGAAAAAGGCACGCTTCACCCCGATCCAGATGATCCGCCTCGCCGACGGGCTAACAATCGACCTGGCCTGGGCACTATGGAGAACGATCGTCCTCCCGTTTTGGGTGTAGTAGGGCGCACCACCGGCCAAATTCGCCTTACGGTGTGTGACAACACTCAACAAGCCACCATCCAGCCGCAAGTTGAAGACGACACTCTGTCCAACACTACCCTCAACACGGACGAAAGTTCAGCCTACAATCACATCGCCGGCACTGGCCGCAATCACGCTACAGTGTGCCACTCCCATCGCGAGTACGCACGTGACGATGACGGTGATGGCTTCTGCGAAGTGCACTGTAACACGATGGAGGGCATC
>JADHWW010000092.1 GCA_016783285.1 Anaerolineae bacterium | reverse complement strand
CGGAGGATTCAATAGGGACAGCGCCCCACTTTTGCCCTGAAAACGGCTAAATGTAGGGACGGCATCATCAAAAATGGTGCTTTTTGGCCTAGTTTTCCCCACCAACTGGTGGCGAGTGACCTTTTTTCAGTAGAGTCATACATAGAATCGTCTGGAACAAATTGGGAAAACCGCACGCGGTCATCAGTGGTTGCCAAAACAGACATTCTATGCTAAGGTTACATAGGTAGGAGAAACACTCTGCTATGGAACTCCTCATCGCCACCCAGAATCCAGGCAAAGCACGCGAGTTCCGAATCCTGCTCGCATCTCTGAAAACAAATCTCCGCTTCCCATCCGAACTTGGCCTACAGATAGAGGTGCCTGAGGACGGCACCACTTACGCGGACAACGCCAGCCAAAAAGCCCTGGCCTACGCGCACGCCTCTGGCCTGCTCACGTTGGCCGACGATTCGGGGCTCGAGGTAGATGCCATAGACGGCGCTCCTGGCATTCACTCTGCCCGCTATGCTCCGGGACACGACATTGATCGGGTAGCAGCGCTCCTGGCACGCATACGCCGCGTGGCCTGGGAGCAACGCACGGCCCGGTTTCGCTGCGTAGTTGCCATTGCTACGCCGGCGAGGGAACTCTACAGCACCGAGGGAGTATGCGAGGGTCTGATCGCCTTCGAGCCGACAGGACAGGGCGGCTTTGGTTACGATCCGGTCTTTTACTTGCCCGAGTACCGCTGCACGATGGCCCAACTACCACAGACGGAGAAGAACCGTATCAGCCACCGCGCCCGGGCTGTCGAAACGGCACTGCCCACACTCCGCCGCCTGCTGGCACAAAAACCACCCGCTCGCCGCTAGGCACGGCGGGCAGCGTTGTCGCCTCATCCGGCTTGTGTTATAATATCACCGTGGACGACGCAGCCTGGATGCGCAAGGCACTGACCGAGGCGGAGCAAGCCCTGGCCCACGGCGATGTACCCGTCGGTGCAGTGGCCGTGCACGGAGGGATCATTGTCGGGCAGGGGCACAACCGCAAAGAAATCGATGCCGACCCGACCGCCCACGCGGAGGTGATTGCGCTCCGGGAGGCAGCCCGCACGCTGGGCGGCTGGCGGCTGGTGGGCGTGACGCTCTACTGCACGCTGGAGCCCTGCCCGATGTGCGCTGGCGCGATGGTGGCAGCCCGGTTGTCTCGGCTAGTGTACGGGGCCGACGATCCTAAGGCAGGCGCCGCAGGATCAGTGGTTGAACTTCTGCGCGACTCGCGCTTCAACCACCAGGTGGCCGTTACCCGTGGCGTACTGGCAGAGGAGGCCCTCGCTCTGATGGAACGATTCTTCGCCAGCCTGCGGGAAAAAGCAACAATGGAGGGATCGCCTAGTCCGGCTTATGGCGCCGCACTCGAAATGCGGTGAGCTTTCGAGCTCCGTGGGTTCAAATCCCACTCCCTCCGCCAGAAAAGGCCCTTGCCATACGCAAGGGCCTTTCGTTCTTCTCTTCCAGGTTGGGGCCAGCGCTCCATCCCCCCCACTCTACCCTGCAGCACAACCCACGGCACCTGGCGCGATGCGCTGCGGGCAAGGGCGTAGCGAAACAGGCCTCTCTACACGCGAGCGTCAGCGACATTCATTGCGGCCAGCAACTCGTCGTGGATAAGATCGTTCGTCGCCAGGCAGCCCGGCAAATCCACATGGTACGGTTCCCCTTCCGGCGTGCTGCATCGCCCGCCCGCCTCGACAACGAGGAGCGTCCCAGCAGCAGCATCCCAAGGCTTCAGCCCCAGGCTGAAATAGGCGTCCAGCCATCCCGCCGCTACGTAGGCCTGCGCCAACGTCGCTGATCCCAATACACGCAGCGTGCCACAGCGCGGGGCAACTTGGTGTAGATATGCCAGCACCCGCTCGCGCAACGCGTCGCTGTGCCCCCAGTCCAGACTCACTCCCGCATGGCCCAGACTCGCCACACGGCTGACGTGCATCGGCGCGCCGTTAAGCCTGGCTCCGCCCCCCCGCTCGGCCACAAACATCTGATCGCGCAACGGGTCGTAGATCACGCCGATGAGCGGCTCGCCCTGTTCCAGCACGCCGATGGAGACGGCGAAAATGGGGACGCGGTGCGCGTAGTTGGTCGTCCCATCCAGCGGGTCCACGATCCACGTGTAGCCGCTGCTGATCTCGTTGCCCCCCGCCTCCTCGGAGACGATGGTGTGATCGGGAAAACGGGCGCGGATCCTGCCAAGAATAATCGCTTCAGCAGCGGTGTCGGCATCGGTGACGATATCGCGGTAGCCCTTGACAATGAGCGTGCGCCCGGCTGGGTAACGCTCCAAGAGCACCTGACCGGCCCGCCGGGCCGCCTCGACGGCAGTCTGTAACATCTGTGTCATCTCTATGTGGTCTAGCGCATCGCCTTGAGGTAATTCCAGACACCAATAGCAAAGATGACACCGCCAACCAGCGCAAAGACGCCGCCAAGCAGCAACCCGAACATCTGATCATCCCTGGCCATCGAACTACCTACCCACGTGCCGACCACCATGAACGATCCTCCAAAGGCCATGAGCCACATATCTCTGTGGAGGAAAGGGCGCAGCCAGTTCAGCACTGCATCCTGGGCCAGCAAGGCTACCAGGAACACGCTCCCCCAGATGAATGCCTCGCCGAGCAGAACAAGGGGCGTCCCCCCCTCCCCAGCCGCCAGTTCCAGGCCAAAGCCAAAGGGCAGGCAGCCGAACATCGCCCCCCACACCACGAAAAAAAGTGCCCTGCAGCCCCCTCGCCTCCTGTCGCGTAGTCCGCTCCACACTCCGCGCAGACCGTTAGCCAGGGCCACCGCACCGATGACGTGAAAGATGGACAGAAAACCGAACATCGCCAGGAGATTATCCATAGCGGCACGTTCTTCTAGTTCTTATCGAGTCCCCCTGTCGGTAATGTCCAACACCTCATCGAGAATGCGCAGGCCGTCGCGCAGTTCCGTCTCGTTGATACTAAGCGGCGGGACGACAAAGATCCAATTCCATTTGGAGAAGGTGTACATTCCCCGCGCCCGCAGCGCGCCTGGGACCTGGGCCATGACGCCCATTTCGTGCGGCTTGGCGTTCCACGGGGCCAGTGGCTCTTTCGTCTCCTTGTCTTTCACCAACTCAATGACGGAGAACAACCCAATGCTGCGCACATCCCCTACACTGGGATGTTTGGTCTTCAGTCCTTCCAGCCCCTCTTTGAGGATCACCCCCATCGTCCTGGCGTTCTCCACCAGATTCTCTTCCTTGTAGACCTCGATGGTGGCGACGCCGGCGGCCGTGCTTACCGGGTGACCGGAGTAGGTGAGACCCATAGGTAGCGGCCTGTCGGCAAAGTAATCGGCGATGGCCCTGGAAACGACCACGGCACCCAGCGGCACGTAGCCAGCGGTGATGCCCTTGGCCACCGTCATGATATCCGGTATCACATCCCAGTGATTCACGCCGAACCACTCGCCGGTGCGCCCAAAGCCACTCATTACCTCGTCGTCAATGAGCAGAATGTCATACTTATCACAGATCTCGCGCATCCGTGGCCAATAGTCGTCGGGGGGGATGATCAGACCACTGGTGCCGGTGACCCCCTCCAGCATGAGCGCCGCCACGCACTCCGGTCCCTCAAAGCAGATGACTTGCTCTACGTGAGCAATGCACTCCCGGTGGCAGGTCTCCACCGTCCAGCCGAAGGGACAGCGGTAGCAATAGGGATCCATCACATGCACCACACCAGGGATCAGCGGCTCCACCGGCAAGCGACGGGGATCACCGGAAAGGGCCATGGCGCCGGCCGTCGCCCCGTGGTAAGAACGGTAGCGAGTGATGATCTTGTGCCGCCCGGTGTAGAGACGCGCAAACTTGATACCGTTCTCGTTCGCCTCGGCCCCGCTCAGCGTGAACAAGGTCTTGCACAGATCACCCGGTGCAATCTCGGCCAGCAGTTCGCCCAGGCGCCCCCTTGGCTCGGTGGCAATGCCGGGGTAGACAAAGGCCATCTTCTCCACCTGCTCCTGTATGGCTCGGATGACCTTCTGGTTGCCATGGCCGATGTTCACGTTCATAAGTTGCGATGAAAAGTCCAGGTACCGCTTGCCGTCCGCGTCCCAGAAGTACACCCCCTTGCTACGAACGGCTGGGATAGGATTGACCTGGCTCTGAACGGCCCACGTAAAGAACACATACTCGCGGTTCAGAGCGATGATTTCTTCGTTTGTCATGTTTTCACCCCCTCTATCGCTATACTCTCACTGCGTAGCTGCCCTCGGTCGCCCTGATCGTCGTCACGATGAATTCGTTGGCCGGGGTGGACACACCCAATCGTTCCCCAGCGCGGACAATCGCCTCGTTGATGACACCGATCTCAGTGGGAACGCCGCGCAGCACATCTTGCAGCATGGAGGAACGGTTGGTCGCCGTGGCGCGGGCCACCTCTCTCACGCGGCCCAGCGGATCGTCGTAGGGCAAAACGATGCCTTTGGCCTGGCAGACGGCTTCAGCCTCCGCCACAGCCTGGGCCATCAACGCGCTGGCGGCAGGGATCTCTACCAACTGGCCGTTGGGCACGCGCAGGATGGCCGTGAGCCCGTTGATGCCGACGTTGATGATCAACTTGCCCCACACCAGACTCTCCAGGTCATCGGAGAGGTGAACCTCGAAACCAGCTTGCCCAAAGGCAGCAGCCGCATCCGACAGCCTTTCGGCGACCTCGGGGCGCATAGCGACGTGGGTGGGACCTTTGCCCGCGTGGCGCACGCGACCAGGTCCTAGAAGCGTTGCCCCGTGCGAGGTGATACCAGCCACGACTCGATCGGCGCCCAGCACTTCGGCCATCATCTCGGCGTTGCCGACGCCATTCTGCAGCGTCAACGCCAGCCCATCAGGAGCCAGAAAGCGGCTGGCCCACTGGCTGGCCCGTCGCGTAGCGTGTGCTTTGACAAAGACGATGACCAGGTCTACTTCTGGCACAGCGGCGGGATCGGTAGTGGCGGCCACAGGAATGATCGTCTCGTCGCCATTGAGTTCGACGATGTGCAGCCCATCCTGTTGCATGGCGGCCACGTGCTCGGCCCACGGATCCAACAGCGTCACCTCCGTCACGGCAGACAGTTTGCCGCCGAACAGGCTCCCCATTGCGCCGGCACCCACAACTGCTATTCGCACTGCCATCTTCTGTCCCTTTCCCTCAAGACTACTCGCCCAACTCCTTCAACAACGCCTGCAGCGCCTCGTCGCTCATGCCGTAGCCATGCTCGGGGCCAGGGAAAGTGCCTGCGACAACCTCGTCTCGGTAACTCGTCAATGCCTCGGCGATGGTAGAAAAAACGCTGGCGTACTGCTTGACAAACTTGGGCACAAAGCGGTCAAAGAGGCCAATGAGGTCATGGATGACCAGCACCTGCCCATCGCAGTCCGGCCCAGCGCCGATGCCGATGGTAGGAATGTTTACGCGCTCGGTGATGAGCCTTGCCACCGGGCCAGGGATCGCCTCCAGGATGAGGCTGAACGCACCAGCCTCCTCCAGCGCCAGAGCGTCATCAATGAGGGCTTTGGCGGTGGCGACGTTCTTGCCCTGCACCCGGTAGCCGCCCAGCTTGGAAATGGTCTGCGGCGTCAGGCCGATGTGCCCCATCACCGGGATACCGGCGTCCACGATACTCTTGACGGTGGGGGCCATGTCGCACCCGCCTTCCAGCTTGATCACGTCCATGCCGCCCTCTTTGAGGAATCGTCCCGCGTTGCGAACGGCCTCTTTCTCGTCCACCTGGTAGGACATGAAAGGCATGTCGCCCACCAGCAGGGGATTTTTGGCCCCCCGCGCTACGGCTTTGCAGTGGTGCAGCATCTCATCCATAGTCACGGCCACGGTATTTTCGTGGCCCAGCACCACCATGGCCAGCGAATCGCCCACCAGGACGATGTCTATGCCCGCCTGGTCCACCAGCAGTCCGGTGGGGTAATCGTAGGCGGTGAGCATGGTGATCGGCTCCCCTCTTTCCTTTTTGTTCTTCAGACTCAGGGTTGTAACCTTTTTACGACTCACGTGTTCCTCCTTTTATAGACAGGCATCAGACTTGTCCAACATTTTGGCCTGCCCTTTGCTGACACAGTCGCCCGCCTCGAGAATGTGGCGCGTCAGCGTCTGCCCTGCCTCCTCGGCACGCCCGTTCTGGATGTGCTCAACAACCTCGGTGTGGAGGCACACCAGTTCGTCGGCCGGCAGACAGAGCGTGTGGGTCAGGTCTATGAAGGTGCGTATCTGGACCGTCATGCTCAGCCAGACGTCCAGCAGGCGCGAGTGACCCGACGCGCGGCATAACATCTCGTGGAAAGACATGTCGAGAGCAGCCAGGCGGACGAGGTTGCCTTCGCGGGCGGCCTGGGCCATGTCGGCCACGGCCTGTTGCAGTTGTGCCAGAGTCTCGGCCGATGCTTTCTCCGTG
>JADHWW010000209.1 GCA_016783285.1 Anaerolineae bacterium | reverse complement strand
AAAATGAAAACTTGCTGCGACGCGGCGGCATCCGCGTCATCCCAACTCTGATTTTCATTGACCGCACAGGGCAGGGGGTGGTTTATACGGGGGTGATGGAGCTGGACGCACTGCGTGCAGAGTTAGAAACACTGGCCGAGGAGTAAACACAGTGCCTATCGATCCGACCGTGCTGCAAAACCGATCGTTGGTGGCCTATCTGCTCGTCTTTGTGGGCGGCATTGTGACCAGCATCGGCCCGTGCAACGTGGCGATGATTCCTTTGATCGTCGGCTACCTGGGTGGTTCCACCAATCTATCGCGGGGAGGTATCTTCTCAATATTCCGGGGTAGAGTCGGTTCTTACAGATTTCTGACGTTTCTTTAACGGCAAGCTAACGAGCACGTGGTACAATCACGACAATTGTCTCTCAAGCAGCACACGAACCGATCTCGTGGAGTGAGCACATTGTTAGAGGGCTTCGACCCCAAGCAAATCCAAGACCTCGAGGGCGCACGGCAGGCGATAATGATGCTGCTCAACCTGGTCGAGACGCTGAAGACGGAAACCCAGGCATTGCGTGAGCAGGTTCAGCGGCTGCGTGACGAAATCAACCGTCTTAAGGGTGAGCAAGGGAAACCCGACATCAAGGCCAACAAGAAGCCACGAACTTCCTCCAACCATTCCTCCGAGAAAGAGCGGCATCAACCCAAAAAGCGGGAGAGAGGCCGCAAACTGGACAAGATCAAGATTGATCGCGAGGCAGAACTTGATGTTGATCCAGAATGCCTGCCAGCCGATGCGGAGTTCAAAGGCCACGAAGTGGTCACGGTGCAAGACCTCAGCATTCACACCGATAACGTCCTGTTTCGGAAGCGGAAGTACTACTCCGCGTCCGAGGGCAAGACGTACCTGGCTGAGTTGCCTCCCGGTTACGAAGGGGAGTTTGGCCCCAGCATCAAGTCGCTGGCGATTGTGATGCACTTCGGCATGCAGACAACCGAGCCCAAAATCCTGGAGTTCTTTGGCCACTTCGGGATCCAAATCTCGTCGGGGCAACTCTCCAACATCCTGATCAAGAAGAAGGAAACCTTCCACGCTGAGAAGGACGCGATCTACGAAGCGGGGTTACGCAGCAGCCCTTGGCAGCATATCGACGAAACAAGCGCTCGGGTGAACGGGCAGAACCAGCATTGCCACGTCGTGTGCAACCCGCTCTACAGCGCCTACTTCACGACGGAGAAGAAGAACCGGCTGACAGTGATCGACGTGCTCAGGAACTCCAGCGAGCGCCGCTTTCTCCTCAATGACGAGGCGTTTGAGCTGCTTGGCTCACTCAGGGTTTCAGCACGGATCATCAGGCAACTCAACTGTCTGCCCCACGAGCAAGAATTCGGTGAACGCGAGTTTGCAGGCCTGCTGGATCAGCACTTGCCCAACCTGGGACCCCAACAGCGTAAATGGGTGTTGGACGCAACCGCCATCGCGGCCTATCACGCACAGACGGGATTCCCGGTCGTGGAACTGCTCATCTGCGACGATGCACCGCAGTTTAAGTTGGTCACAGATGACCTGTCCCTATGCTGGATTCACGAAGGCCGCCACTACAAGAAACTCGTCCCGCACGTGCCATACCATCGCCAACTCCTGGACGATTTCCTGACACACTACTGGGCCTTCTACGGCCAGCTACTTGTCTACCGTGGACATCCGACCGCAGAAGACAGCACTCGCCTGACCAGCGAGTTTGACGAACTCTTTTCGACCGTGACCGGGTATGACGCGCTGGATGAACGCATCGCCAAGACCAGAGCCAAGAAGGCATCTATGCTGATGGTGCTCGAACACCCGGAGATTCCGCTGCATAACAACTCAGCAGAACTCTCGGCCAGGAAACGGGTTCGTAGAAGGAAGATCAGCTTCGGTACCCGCTCCGAGGACGGCACGAAGGCGTGGGATACCTTCGCAACGCTTGAGGCTACGGCGAAGAAACTGGGCGTCAGCTTCTACGAGTACATCTACGATCGCGTCTCCGCTGCCTACAGCATGCCCAGTCTCGCCGATCTGATCTCCATGCGAGCGGAGCATCTTAGGTTGGGAGTCTCATGGCTCCCCCCATAGGTCAGTCTGTTGTTAACGTTCTGTCGCCTGTCAGTGATTCACCGGCTGTTACCCCAACTTATTGAGAAGATACGCGGGGACGCTCCTTCGCGCTGTCGCTGACCTTTGCCACCGGATTGGCTATCACCTTCATGGCGTTGGGCGTGGTGGCGACGCTGGTCGGGGGTATGATTGGAGGCGCCTCTCGACTCTGGTACTACGTGGTCGCCGGTGTCTGTTTCCTGATCGCGCTGCATATGCTGGGGGCGTTCCGTCTGCCGGAAATCCCCTGGATGGGGCGCTTGCGGGAGCGAATTGGCCTCAAGGGGATTCCCGGCGCGCTGGCCCTGGGGCTGGTCTCCGGGCTGGTGGCTTCCCAATGTGCCACTCCGGTACTGGCGGCGATCCTCACCTACGTGATGACCCAACAGGGCGCTTTGGCCTACGGCGCGGCGCTGTTGTTCGTCTATGCGCTGGGGCGAGGGGTGCCGATCGTGCTGGCAGGAACTTTTACCGGCGTGATCAAGCGGCTGCGGTCGTTTGGCCGGTGGTCGCCGGTGATCGAAAAGGTGAGCGCGACAATTATCCTGGGCGTGGGGTTGTATTTCCTGTGGATCGCTTGATATGTAACGGAGGAAATGATGCTGGCGGTGAATATGCCAGCCATCGGCCGGCGGGAGTGACGGTGCAAGGAGGTGAGCGCTATAGCATACAAAGAGTTGAGACAGCAAGTTGAGGCGCTTAACCATCAGTTGATGCCGGCCTTCGCCGAGGACGCCGTCCACGCGCTGTTGCGCCAGGGCGAGGATGTGGGCGGCGGCGTGAACGCCTTCCGGCTGGTCAAATACCTGTTGGGTAACCCTCCATTGAGGGACGTGGAGGTCACCTGGGCCTACGAGCGCCTCAAGCCGGCGTTGCGATCCGCGTTTGAACAAATCCCGTCGCTTTACTACTTTGAAGGCGACTGATGAGCGGAGGATTGCATCTTCCCGGTGGGAAGATCACGCGGATGAGATGAGTATGGCGAAATTGAGTTACCGTCAGATCCTGGTGGGGCGGGCGCCGGCCGGGATGCAGGGGCTGGACGAGTTGTTCGAAGAGTTGTACGAGCAGGGACGTCGGCCGGACGAAGCGGACCTGGGGCCGGAGTTGGTCGAGCGCGTCCGGGCGCATAACTACATCCCCAAGGCAGCAGTGGACGACTTTGCCAAGGCATTGCGGCGCGAATACTGCCAATACGCTGACCAGCGGGCAGGTGGCGACAAGCCGCCGCCGGTCAACTACGGCATGTGGCGCGGCCACCCGCGCGAGCACATTTCCTGGTACCCTATGATAGCGGCGGATCTGTGCAATGGGTGCGGCTTGTGTCTCAAACTGTGCACGTACGATGTCCTGGCCCCTACCTCCGATGGTAAGGTCGAGGTAGTGGAACCGTTCAAGTGCGTGGTGGGGTGCAGTTTGTGTGCTGACATCTGTAGACCCAGGGCGATTACCTTTCCCCCCCACAGTGTCCTGGATACCTTTCGGCCAGACAGATGAAATCACGCCCGACGCAGTTCCGATCAGTCTTCGCAGACCGTGACCTGGGCTAAAGCAGGAAAAGGGCCGTATCGGACTGGACAGCATTGTCTCCATGTAGTAGAATGCGCCGCACAGAGTAGACGGAGGCAGTTCTGTGGGATGGCTCAATCGGGCTGTTCCTGTTGCAGTCTGAAACGAGAGAGGCTTCGAGGTCACAATGATCCATGAACAGCGAAAACGTAAAGGCATCTTGACTATCAACCTTGGACTGGCCGCCAACATCTTTCTGGCCGCCTTGAAAACGAGCATCGGCGTTTTGGGCCACAGCCCGGCCTTGCTTGCAGATGGCGTCAACTCCACCTCCGACGTGGCTTACGGGATTGTGGTCAGCGTGTTTATGCGGCTGGCCGGGAAGCCACCCGATGAAGAGCATCCATACGGCCACAGCCAGATGGAAAACATCGCGGCAGTGGTCGTGGGCTCGTTTGTGATGACCACCGCCATCGCCATTTTCTGGGATGCGGTCAACAACGTGTACGATTTGTTGATTGGACAGAGTGACTTCGGCGGGGCCGCGATTGGCACTTTGTGGGTGGGGTTGCTCACGGTGGCACTCAAACTGGGGTTGACGATTTGGACGCAACGAATAGGCCGACAGATCCAGAACGCCGCCGTGCTGGCACTGGCCTACGATCACCGCAACGACATATTCTCCGCCCTGGCAGCGACGGTTGGCATCTTCTTCGGCCGAATGGGCTACTCCTGGGTTGACCCGCTGGCCGGGGCGCTGGTTGCACTGATCATCCTGCGCACGGGCATCGAGATTCTGCGTGAGGCAACCGCAGATTTGATGGATACCATACCTGGCCAGGCACTGGCTCAACAAATTACCAGATTGTTGGACACTATTCCGGGCGTACAGCAGGTTGAAGAAATCCGCGCCCACCGGTTCGGACCATACCTGGTAGCCAACGTGACTATCGGCGTCGACGGTTCGTTGAGCGTGACCGAAGGCGATGAGATTGCCACTCAGGTCGAAAGCACTCTGATCAAGCGCATCGAGTTCATGCGCCGAGTTCACGTCCATTATCACCCAGCGACCTCGCTGGATATAAGTTAAAGGTCTGAGGAAAACATCTATCCATCAATTTCCTGGTGATCGAGGATGCAGACACCTTTCTACGTTGACGGCTACGGAGGGTTCTGGCTGGTCTTCGCAGAACCGTGGGGGAGCACAACCTGGCAATGAGCCCCCTGTGATAGATCGGCCTGCAACTGTGATTGGAGGATTGCACCGATGACGACCTTGGCTGTTGAGACTGAAGGGCTGGCCAAAGTCTATGGCCTGCTGACCGCCGTAGACCACATCTCCTTCGATGTGCGGGCAGGGGAGGTCTTCGCTCTGCTAGGGCCTAACGGGGCCGGGAAGACGACTACTATCCGTATGCTAACCGGTCTGACCCGCCCGACCTCGGGCCAAGCGCGAGTGCTGGGGCTGGATCTGTCTCGAGACCTGCCCCGCATCAAGAAGCAGGTAGGGGTAGTGCCGGAGAGATCAAACCTCTACGACGAACTCACCGCCCGTGACAACCTGCTCTTCATAGCTGCCCTCTACGGCGTGCCCCGGCGGGAGCGCGAGGCGCGGGCCGACGGACTCCTGCGCCGCTTTCGCCTGGAGGAGAAGCGGGATGCGCCCTTTGCGAGACTCTCGCGGGGGATGAAGCGGGCGCTGACGGTGGCTGCCGCCCTGATCCATCGCCCCCGTCTCATCTTCCTGGACGAGCCGACGGTGGGACTGGACGTGGTCAGTGCCCGTGGTCTGCGAGCCCTCATCGAACGACTACGGGAGGAGGGAGTGACCATCTTTCTGACCACTCACTACATGGAGGAGGCGGAACGGCTGGCCGACCGGGTGGCCTTGCTGGTGCAAGGGGGCGTCGTGGCGCTGGATACGGTGGAAAACCTCAAGGCCTGTGTGCAGCGAGGGGCCACGGTGGAGGCGCACTTGGCCGGTGCGGTGATGGGCGAGGAGCGGTTACGGTTCCACGGCGAGAGCGTGGAGGCTGCCCTGCACATCGCCCTGGCTCACGCCAAGGCGGAGGGGAAGCGGATGGTGTCTATGAACACGCTGCAGCCCACGTTGGAAGATGCTTTCATCCAACTGACCGAGCTCAGCGCGGAGGTGATGCTGGCCGAAAAGGGGGGGCGGTGATGTGGCGTGACGACTTACGAGGTATCTTCTACATCGCCCTCAAGGACATGCGGGCCTATTATCTGAAGCCGCCCAACATCAGTTGGGGTATCCTCTTCCCGGGCGCGCTCATCCTGGCCTTTGCCGTCCGCACCCCTGGCGACCTGCGGGCACTGGCCCCCGGGTTGGTGGCGATGACTGCCCTGTTCAGCGCCACTTCTATGGAAGCCATCGTCATCACCTTCGAGCGGCGCACTGGGGCGCTGGAGCGATTGCTCCTGGCCCCCCTCACCCTGCCGGCGATGCTGGCGGGGAAGGTGCTGGGCGGGGTGATGTTCGGCCTGGCCATCGGTATGGTGGCGCTGGTCGGTGTGACCATCGGCTTCGATCTGGCGGCCTGGCGACTGGCCCCGGCCATCCTGACGCTTCTCCTCTCCACGATGGCCTTCTCCGCCCTGGGGGCCTTCATCTCCGTGGCCGTTCAGGAGGTCTTCGAGGCCCAGACACTGGCTAACCTGATCCGCTTCCCGATGATCTTCCTCTGCGGCGTTTTCGTGCCCCTGGATCACCTGCCCGCTGTCCTGCAGGTGCTGGCCCGGACCCTGCCGATGACCTACGCGGTGGAGGCACTGGGGGCTGCGCTGCTGGGCACGCCCACCTGTGCGATGGCCCTC
>JADHWW010000019.1 GCA_016783285.1 Anaerolineae bacterium | reverse complement strand
TCCCATCCACAGCGTGTTGAGGATGACCCGCCAGGTGCCGCGCGCGGCCAGGAGCCGCTGGTAGACGGCTACCGCCTCACTGCTCAGGCTCACCGAGAGTATCCTGACCAGCGGGTAGACGACGAAGAGGCCGAGAAAACCCAGCGAGATCAGCAGCCCGACGGCCAATACGCCGTCCTGAACCAGGCGACGGTATTCATGCATACGGAGGGCGATGAATTCGGACATTGGTCACTCCATCATAAAAACCTCCGAGGCTTTTGGGAAACCTCGGAGGTCTGACGCTCGCAAGGTTTTTACCCCTCGGGCGGGGCGGCGCCTTCGCGCACCTCTTCGCCAAAGCGCTCCGATAGTTCGCTGCGCAACTCACCGGACAGACCGTGGTCATACTCGAGCAGGCTCACCTGGTCCAGGGCGATGGCCTCTGGAGGCACGGGCGTATCGGGGTTGGTGGGCACCTGGTAGGACTTTACGGTGGGAGCAATCGCCTGCGCTTTGGGACTCAGCGCCCAGTCCATCCACAACTTGGCTGCCTCGGGGTTCGGCGCGTTCTTGATCAATGCTACGCTGCCGATCTCGAACCCGGTTCCCTCCTCGGGGAAGGAGACTACCAGGTTGGCGCCGGTCTCTTCGCGGAACTTGATACAGTCGTGGGAAAAGATGATCGAGATGGCCACCTCGCCGGCCGCCGCCATGCGCCCGGGCGCGGAGCCGCTCTTGGTGTACTGAAAGATGCTGGGGTTCAACTGCTTCAAGTACTCGAACGCCTCGTCCTCACCCCGCAGCGCGACCTGAGTGTAGAGGAAGGTGTAGGCGGTACCCGATGTCCGCGCGTCGGCCACGGCGATGTTGCCTTCGAGCGCAGGGTCCAGCAGGTCTTCCCACGAGGTCGGCGCGTCTACGCCCAACTCGTCGAGCAAGTCCTGGTTGGAGCAAAAGCCCAATGCGCCGACGTAGATGCCGGTCCAGACGCCGTTGGCGTCCTTCAGAGCGTCGGGAATCTGGGCCGCGTTGGGCGGGGCGTAAGGCTCGATCAGCCCCTCGGCGTAGGCGGCACTCTGGCCCTCGTTGGGGCCGCCCCACCACACATCGAATGAGGGGGCGCCGGCCTCCGCCTGCAGGCGGGAGAACGCTTCGCCCGAGGAGAGCCGCACGTAAGAGGTCTCGATGCCGGTCTCCTGCTCGAAGGCCGCCACCATGGCTTGTGCCCAATCCTCCTGGGGACCGGCCAGGACCGTCAACGGGCCGGTGACCTGCGGTGGCGCCTCAGTCGGCTCTGGCGGGGCCTCTGTCGGCTCCGGCGTCGCCTTTGGGCCACAAGCGCCCATCAACAGGGCCAGGATCACCATCCCGGCCAGTAAAACAATAAAACGTCGCATGATCCACCTCCTTTGGTTTTGGGGCTTTCGTGAGAAAGCGGTGGCTTGGGGACACAACAACGAATTTAGAATAAAACGAATAGCCGAGTGAAAAAAACGTCTATATTCTTAATTCGCTCTAGTGTCTGTAAGCGCAAACCAGACCTTCCGAGAAAGCGGTATCTGAACACGACGCCAGTATAACACAAATGCCGCCTCCTGTGGTTTCCCACCGGTCACAGACCGGTCACAGTTTGGTTACAGAGCGGCCAGGGCATCATTCGCTTTCCCGGCGTCAAAGCGATACCCCGCGCCCCGCACGGTGTGGATGAACGTAGGTTGGGCCGGGTTTGGCTCCAACTTTTGGCGCAACCGGTGTATCTGCACTTTGACCATCTCTTTACTACCCTGCCACAGGTCGAGTTGCCAGACCTCTTTCAGCAGCGCCTGCCAGGTTAGCACACGACCACCGTTGGCGGCCAGGCAGGCCAGCAAGCGGTACTCCAGCGGCGTCAGTTCGACGGGCAAGCCGTGAAGCGTGACGCTCCGCCGCTCAAAGTCTATCCGCAACGGGCCGCTTTCGACCACCGTTACCTGCCGGACGCGCGTGCGCCGTAGGACCGCCTGGACGCGCAGCACCAACTCGCGCGTGCTGAACGGCTTGGTCATATAGTCGTCCGCGCCCAGTTCCAGCCCCTCAATCACGTCCGCCTGCTCGTCTTTCACCGTCAGTAGTAGCACCGGGATTGTCGTCTCATTGCGCACGCGCCGGCACACCTCAAAGCCGTCAATGCCGGGCATCATCACATCGAGGATCACCAGATCGGGATGATGCTTCTCGACCTGTTGCAGCGCCTGGAGACCGTCGTAGGCCATGACAACCTGGAATCCGGCCATCTGGAGCGCGTAGGCGATGATGCCCACCATCTGCGGCTCGTCGTCCGCGATCAGTATCGTAGGTTGCTCTTTCACGCTGCACTCCTCGTTTTATCGAAACTTGTCCGCTCCCGCCGGACGTTCATGAGCCTCAGTCGAACGATTGTCAAATCCGGCGGCCTGGATTTGGCAATCCAGGCCGAGCGGCTGGGTAATTAGTCGAACGGCAAGGTAAAGTAGAAACTGGTGCCCCGTCCCAGCGACGTGTCCACATAGACCTGGCCGCCGTGCCACTCGACGATCTGTTTGACGATCACCAGCCCCAACCCGGTGCCTTCTCCCGAATTGGCCCCCGAGGTCGAGAAGCGTTTGAACAGTTGGCGGCGATGCTCGAGCCCCATCCCGGCGCCGTCGTCGGTCACGGAGACGAGCAGCGCGTAGTCGTTCTGGGCGATGGAGACGACGATGAGCCCGCCTTCCGAGGTGTGGCGGCTGGCGTTCTGGATCAGGTTGATCAGCACCTGGCGGATGAGGCCGGGGTCGGCTTGCGCCGGCGGCAAGACTTGCGGGTAGTAGGTGCGAATCTGCTGCTTGCGCTGCTCGATCAGGATGCGCAGGTCGTTGACCACCAAACGCACGATGCGCCGCAGGTCCACGGGCTGAGGCCTGGGGGAAAAGACACCCGACTCCAGCCGCGCCTGGGTGAGCAAGTTTTGCGCCAGCGTGGCGGTGCGCTCCTCGTTCTGGTAGATGGTCTGTAGAAAAGTGCGCTGTTGCTCCGTCAGCGGCCCGGCCGACTCGTCGAACAGCAACTCCAGCGAGGCGCGCATCAGCGTCAGGGGAGTGCGTATCTCGTGCGACAGCATAGAGAGGCGATCCGACCTGACCTGGACAGTTTTCTCCAACTCGGCCCGCGTCCGGCGCTCGCGCTCGCGCTGCCAGGCCAACGCGGCGGTGACGCCCGCCAGTCCGAACCAGAACAGGAGAGACATGCCGGTCTCGTCGAGCCAACCCCGGCCGGTGAGCGCGACGAGTGCGTCAACGGTGCCGGCTCCCAGGCCGAGCAGCAGCGCGATTCTCCAGCCCGCCAGGATACCGTCAGCCACGATCACCAGGCCGAAGAGTAAACTCAACGCCGGATCGAGCCACAGAGTCAAGGCCGCTGCCAGCGCCAAGTCGGCGAGCGCGACCCAGGCAGCCCCATGTCGCGCCGTCCGCTGCCAACGCTGCACCACCTCCAACGCGACGAGCGTGAGCAGCACGACGGGCGCGAACAATACGGCCCGTGCGGCGCCGTCAGGCCCGCCCCGGACAGCGCAGAGCAGCAACGCGGCGGCGTAGACCAGTCCGCGGGCCAGGGAGACAAAGTGGTTTACCTCGTTCATCGTAGCCATAGGCCGGTAGGGGCGCACCATAGCCGGTAGGGGCGTACCAGAGCCGGTAGGGGCGTACCAGAGCCGGTAGGGGCGCACCAGAGCCGGTAGGGGCGCACCAGAGCCGGTAGGGGCGCACCAGCGTGTGCGCCCTGGAGGGCAGACACGTGGGTCTGCCCCTACTTGAACCGTATGACATCCGGCGCGTCGCGCACACCCGGCGGCGGCCCGAAGCGTTCACGGTAGGCGATGTACTCCCGGATCGGCATCCAGTTGGGAGAGGCGATGTCTGGCACGAGCACTTTGGTCACTCCAACCACATTGACCCCACCCCGAACCGGCACCTGCAAGTAAATCCCCATCTTGCGGGCACTCTCGGCGCTCTGAGGCACCAGATCGGCTACCTCAAACACGTCGCCGCCGGGGGATTCCGGTATCAGCGCCCGGAAAGGGAACTCGAGCCGTTCTTCCAGCCACGATTGCCAGTCCCGCTCCTTCCAACACCGCTCGTGCTCCCGCCGCGCCTTGGGGCTCGTTTTCCAGGGCAGCGGTTGGGCCACCAGGTCGGGGTGACGCAATCCCAACAATAACTCGGTCAGGCTCACATTTTTCCGCTTTACCATCAAACCGTAGCCCATCGAGCAGTGCAGGTTCTCGTCCGGCAGCCAGGGAGCCACATAGGTAATCAGCAGTTTGCCCCGGTGCGAGCGGAAAGAGTCCACCCCACCCATACCCAGCGTGATGGCGGGGAACGGGTCGCCCACGGGCGCGTCGCCAACCGCGTCCCACTCCCGCAAAGTGACGGTCTCCCCGCGCACCCGGCCTATCTCGAAGAAGCCGAAACGCGCTTCCTTCCAACGACGGAACTGCTCTCGCGCTTCCCCTGACCAACAGTTCCCGATATATTCCAGATACGCCTCGATGGGGTGCCAGTCGTCGCCGGGGACACCGTGCCAGAAGAACTCTTCCATCGCCCAGTGATCAATCTCGGGTATCTCGCCCAACGGCCCACGCTTGAAAGCCCGCTCCAGGCGGGCCAACTTTTGGCGGCCGGGCTTGCGCTCCGAGGCCCAGGTGGCATAGATGAACTTGAGGTGCTCCGGCTGGCTCGGATGAGCCACGGCGCGCGTCGGAGAGCGCGACCTGGTTTTCTTGCGACGGGACTTTCTGCGTGCCATCAATATCTCCCTTCAAAGTTGATACCGCCATTGTACCCCAGTACTCGTTGGCCGTCAATTCCACGTTTCCACTCCCTCCCCGCGTGGAAAGAAATCACGGCTGGACTTGTCACAGTTTTCGGGTATACTTCATTCGCAATTCGCCATTCGCAATTCGCCATTCGTTATTCGTTATCGTGGTTGCTTTACTCAGACTAACCGTCGTATTCGCCGGCATCGTGCTGCTATTGAGCCGCAAGTGGAACCTGGGGCTGGTGCTCCTCCTGGCCTCCGTGGCCATCGGGCTCCTCTTCGGCTATCCCCTCCTGGAAGTCGGGCGCGACGTGCTCCTGACCAC
This sequence comes from Anaerolineae bacterium, assembly GCA_016783285.1. The sequence goes on along the minus strand of JADHWW010000019.1, from coordinate 20,960 downwards.
CGTAGATCCGCTGACGCTGCGGCTGGCGCTGGCCGTCGTGCTGATCATGATCCTGGGGGAACTTTTACACCAAACTGCCGGACTGAAAGGGATGGTCGAATCGCTCCAGGCGTTGATCCCCGACGGGCGCATCGTCATCGCGACGCTCCCGGCGATGGTGGGACTCCTGCCGATGATCGGCGGGGCCATGTTCTCAGCGCCGATGGTGAACGAGGTGGGCAACTGCCTGGGTGTAGACCGGGAACGCAAGACCTTTATCAATTACTGGTTCCGCCACATCTGGGAGTACATCTTCCCACTCTACCCCTCCATGATGCTGGCGGCGGCGCTCCTGGGCCTGACGACGATCCAACTGGCGGGGGCGACGTGGCCGCTGACGGTGGCAGCAGTGGTGGGCGGCCTGATCTTTGGACTGCTGGGGCTGCCTCGGCGTGGCGCCGACGATCCACCTCCGACCTCTCGCTGGCAAAGCCTGCGCACATTGGCGGCGAGCGTCTGGCCCGTAGTGCTCGTCATCATCCTCTCACTGATCCTGCCCATTGACAATCGCTTTACATTGATCGTCAGTGGGCTGGTGACTATCGTGTTGATGGTGATAATCAAACGTTTCCCACTGCGCGACCTGTGGACGATACTCTGCGAACGCATCCCCTGGCAAACAGTGGTGGTCATCTTTGGCGCCCTGACCTTTCGGTGTGTGCTGGGAAATAGCGGCGCCATCCTGTCCACTTCGGACGCTCTGACGGCACTGCACATCCCGCCGGCGCTGGTGGCTTTCACAGTACCTTTCATCGCCGGGCTACTAACCGGCGTATCGGCGGCGGCCTTCAGCATCGGCTTCCCAGTGGTACTGCCACTGGTGGTCGCGGACGGAGGCGCCATCGCGCCGGCGTGGGTGGCCTGGCTGATGGCAGGGGGTTTCCTGGGAGTGATGTTCTCCCCCGTGCACCTGTGCCTGTCGCTGACCCGCGTCTACTTCGAGGCCGACTGGGGGCCGATCTACCGCCGCATCGTGCCAGCCGCGCTTCTGGTGGCGGCGACGGCCGCGGGGATATTGCTGCTGATGTAACCCGCCCACTTGCCAACTTGTAACCGCATCACGAGAAAGGAGATGGTCATGCCCGCTATCCCGCCGTTCATACTCAAAAAACTCTACGTCAAGGGCTCCCTGCGTGTTGAAGGCGGTAGTTTCGCCCTCGACATCAAAAACACCATCGCCCCCGCCACCATCACCGCCTTCACCGGCCTCGACGTGGACGGTCAGGCGATGGACTCTGCACAGGTCACCGTCGTCCCGCCAGGCGGCGACCCACGTCCGATGAGCGATGTCTCCGCCCAGTCGCCGCTGCTCTTCCCCGTCGGCGCGACCGTCACGTTACGTGTCGCCGGCAAGACGCTTGAGCCCGGCTCACACGAACTCGTCATCGCCGTCGTCGTCCGGGAAGTCGGCCCGCTCGACATTCCTGTCTCCGACACACTCGCGTAGCCCAATTTGCGGTGCAGAACACGACGCTGTTCTGCTTTTGCCTTACCCCGCCGATGGGATTATAATAAGCCCTGTCAGTTATCCGTTACCGTCCTGGAATCCGCGTTCTTTGACCGCAAGATGAGGAGGCGCTATGGCTACTAACAAGATAAAACGAATCCCCTATGGCATCGCCGACTTTGGCCGGATGCGCCGGGACAACATGTACTATGTGGACAAAACCGAGTTCATTCCCTTGCTGGAAGCCGCGCCCTACTACATCCTCTTTATCCGTCCCAGGCGATTCGGCAAATCCCTGTGGCTGTCCGTGCTGGAACACTACTACGACGTCAATGAAAAGGAACAGTTCGAGGAACTCTTTGGGGGAACATACATCGGGGAGCACCCCACCGAGGGGCGCAACTCGTACCTGGTGATGAGTTTCAACTTTTCCGTGGTCAACCCCGACATACGCTTCGTCAATGAATCGTTCGATGAGTATGGGAAAGCAGTCGTCAGGAACTTTATGAGACGATACGAACGGTTTTTCGACGAGCGCGAACGCCAGGAAATCCTCACGTCCTCCAAAGCAGAGAGTCAACTGCGGGGTATCTTTTCCTACGCTGCCGGGCACGGCTTGCAGATCTATTTGTTGATAGACGAGTACGACAACTTTGCCAACACCATCCTGACGACGGTGGGTGAGCAGGCCTACCGTGACCTGACCCACGGCGCGGGGTTCTTTCGTTACTTTTTCAACCTGCTCAAGGGCGCCACTGCCGGGCGGATGGGTGGCCTGGCCCGCCTGTTCATCACCGGCGTCTCCCCCATCACGATGGACGACGTGACCAGCGGCTTCAACATTGGCAGGAACATTAGTCTCGATGCACAGTTCAATGAACTGCTGGGATTCCGCCAGGATCAAGTGCGAGAGATGTTAGTCTATTATCGGGATGCAGGAACGCTGCCCCTGGACGTGGACGCTTGTATGAACACCATGCAAATGTGGTACAACGCCTACCGTTTTTCCAGGACAGCCGATACTCGTATGTTCAATTCCGATATGATACTCTACTTTATCGAACACGTGACGCGAGAACGCACCCAACCTGATAACCTGATTGACCAGAACGTGCGGGTTGACTATGGCAAACTGCGCCACCTGGTGATGGTGGACCAACGGCTGAACGGGAATTTCAGCCAGTTGAAGCAGATCATGGAGACCGGCGAGACGGTGAGCAACGTTGTGCCAAGTTTCCCGTTGGAACGGCTACTGGACCGCGAGAACTTTATCTCGCTCCTGTTCTACTTTGGCCTGCTCAGTTTCGACGGCGTCGAAGAGGGCGTGCCCGTTCTCCACATTCCCAACCTGACCGTCAGGAAACTGATGTACGGCTACCTGCGGGACGGGTTCCGTGACGTGGACGCCTTTCGCGTGGACTTGTTCCACTTTTCCAGCCTGGTCAGCAAGATGGCCTACCGGGGCGAGTGGCAGGCGGTCTTGGACTTTATGGCAGAGGAGATTCAAAACCAAACCTCGGTGCGGGACTATCTCTCCGGCGAAAAAATGATCCAGGGCTTTTTACTGGCCTACCTCAACGTGACCAACTTTTTTCTCACCTGGTCGGAACGGGAACTGGGCAAAGGTTTCACCGACCTGTACCTGGAGCCGTTCCTGGCCCGCTATCCCGATATGCGCTTTGGCTACCTGATCGAACTAAAGTACATCCCCCGCAACGAGTTCAGCCCGGCCAAGTTGCAGGAAAAAGTTCAGCAGGCCGAGGTCCAGTTGCGCAAGTACGCCGGCGACGAACGGTTGCGGGACGTGCGCCAGAGCGTGACGCTAAAGCACCTGGTCGTGGTCTACAACGGGTGGGAACTGGTCTACCGTGAAGAATTGAGCGAACAGGCGACCCCAATGTCCCTCAATGAATGACATCACCCCCCGCTGGCCCTTCGTCGTGGCGCTGCTTTTGCTCCTACTCGTCGCGGCGGGCCTGCGCCTGTACCGGCTGCCCGAACTGCCCCTCGGCCTCCACTACGACGAGGCGGCCAACGGCATCCTGGCCGGCGAGATCGCCCGTGGCATCGAGACCCCCGTCTTCATCCCCTCCTACACCGGCAAGGAGGTACTGTTCTTCTACTGGGCCGCGTTGTGGATGAAACTGCTCGGCGTGACGCCCCTGGCGCTGCGACTGAGCGCGGCCCTGGTAGGAGTGGTGACCGTCGTGGCGACCGTCTGGGCCGTGCGCGAGTTGCTGCCCGGGCAGCGCGACGCCGACTGGGTGGCGCTCCTCACCGCAGCCTTCCTCGCCACCTCCTTCTGGCACCTCATCCTCAGCCGCTACGGGTTCCGCGCCGTGACCCAACCGCTGTTGCAGGCGCTGACAGTCGCGGCGCTGTGGCGGGGATTGCGTCTATCAGAGGAAAGGGGAGTCCAGAAGGGGATTCCCTGGCTACTCCTGGCCGGCCTCTTCTGCGGCCTGACCGCCTACACCTACCTGGCCGCCCGCGCCTTCCCCATCCCGCTGGCAGCGGTGCTGCTCACCCTGCTCCTCGCCGACCGGGGCCATCGCCGCGCTCGCCTGGGCCAACTGGCCCTCTTCGTCACCGTCGCCGCCCTGACGCTAAACCCGCTGGCCCACTACTGGCTAACCCACCCCGGCAGTTTCCTGACCCGCACACAGCAGGTCGCCGCCACTGGTTGGCCCGAGGCCTGGGCCGGCATCCGCGCCTGCCTGGGGATGTTCTTCCTCCGGGGTGACCCCTACGTCCGCTTCAACCTCCCCCGCCGCCCCCTTTTCGATCCCATCGTCGCCATCCTGTTCCTCCTGGGCCTCACCATCGTCGCCTGGCAATTCATCCGCCTGCTCCGTCCCGCACCGCCCCCCGCTCCCCGCTCCCCCGCTCCCTGTCCCCCTGTTCCCCCCTCTCCCCGTCCCCCCCTCTCCCCCTCTCCCCGTCACCTCGCCTCCCGCGTCTTCCTCCTCACCTACCTCCCCACCATGCTCCTCCCCAGCGCCCTCGCCGTCGGCGCCATCACCCCCAGCAACCTGCGCGCCGTCGGCCTCCTGCCCTTCATCTACGTCTTCCCCGCGCTTGGCCTGTGGGCAATCCTCGACGCAATTCGCCGCCGTTTGCCATCTGCCATTCGCAATTCGCAATTCGCCATTGTTCATTGTTCATTGTTCATTTTCCTCATTGCCCTTTCAGGCTTCGTCACCACTTCGGTTTACTTTGACCAATGGGCCGTCTCGGCAGAACTCTACTACGCCGCCGACGGCGACCTGGCCGCCGTCGCCGCCTACCTCAACCAGGCCGATCTGTCCACCACCAGTCCTGAGCGAAGCCGAAGGACCACCCCCTACGTCGCCAGCATTCACTACCGCCACCCCACACTGGCCTTCCTGGCCGAGGACTATGGGGCGATCCGCTGGCTCACCGGCGGGCGAACCATCGTCTTTCCGCCAGAGGGAGACGCGCTCCTGATATTCCCCCACTCAGCGTCGGAGCACCTGGCCTGGGTGGAGTCGCTGCTGCCAGACGACGCGCTCATCACCGCGCCCCCCGGCCCCGACGGCACGCCCGCCTTTCACGCCTACCGCGCCGGCCCCGCCCTGAGCGAAGCCGAAGGGCCCGCCCCCGACCTGGCTCCCACCCACCCGTTGACCGCTGACCTGGCCCACATCGCCCTCCTGCTCGGCTACGACGTCGTTGACAAGGGCGAGCCCCGCTCCGGCGAGAGCGTCGAGGTGGTCGTGTGGTGGCGCGTGCAGGGCGTGCCTGAGCAAGGAGACTACGGCCCCATCGCCCGCCTCACCGACCCCTGGGGTTTCGTCTGGGGTGAGACCCAGCCCTTCCACTACCCCTCCGAACAGTGGACGCCCGGCGAACTGATCGTGGATCATCTCTCGATCCCGGTCGCCCCTGGCGCGCCCCCCGGTGACTACCTGGTCCGCTTCGGCCTCTACTCCGCCAGCGCCGACGCCCTTCTGCCCGTGCTCGACGATACCGGCCGCTACGCCGGCCCCGCCGTCGAACTGCCCATCCACCTGGCCTGCGCTGCCCCCCCACCCCACCCCGACGATCTGTCCATCCGCACCCGCCTGGACGCCCACACCGGCGGCCTGACGCTGCTGGGGGTCAACCTTGACACGGCCAACGCCCGGCCCGGCGAGCGGCTGTACCTGACCCTCTTCTGGCGAGCCGACGAGGCCCCCCGGCCCAACTACCACGTCACCCTCACCCTGGGCGAAACGAGACTCTACGCCGGCGCCCCCGTCCACGACACCTACCCCACCTCTATCTGGCCCGCCGGCGAGATCGTCGCGGACCGTCACAACCCGCGCCTGCCGCGTGACACGCCTCCGGGCGATCATCCCCTGCGCCTCCACCTGGCCGACCCTTCGACAGGCCGCCGTGGTGAGCCTGCCGAACCATCAGGGCACCGTCTATCGCTCGACCTGGGCACCGTCACAGTGTTGGCCGCGGACCGCGTCTTCGACGTCCCGTCCATCTCCCACCCACTCACCGCCACCCTGGGCGACCAGGTCCAACTCCTGGGCTACGATCTCTCGGCCGAGACCGTCGCGCCGGGGGATACGCTCACCCTCACCCTGTACTGGCGAGCACTGACCGAGATGGACGAGGACTATACCGTCTTCACCCATCTCCTGGCTCCCGACGGCTCAATGACCGGCCAGCGGGATAACCAGCCGGCCGGCGGCGCCTACCCGACCGGCCTGTGGCTGGCCGGCGAGGTCATCATCGACGTCTACGAGATCCCCATCCGCGCCGACGCCGCGCCAGGTGAACACCGTCTGGAGGTAGGGATGTACGTCGCCGAGACAGGCACGCGCCTCCCGGTCGGCGGCGCCACCGACGCCATCCTCCTCCAGACAGTCACCGTCACCAGCCCGTGAAGCGGCCCCCACGCCGCCGGATTGTTTTGACATCCCGCCCCTCTCGGAGTATACTGAGCGTCGAAGACGACGGCGAAAGTTGACCAGGGAGCCATATGCGCGACAGCAGAATAAAGCTCAGCGCAAAAGGAAAATCCGTTAATCCTGCCAATCCGCGTTCTGTGCCGGGCCGGCCAGCCGGGCGATCTTGACCCCCACCTCGCGCCAGGTGATCTTTGAAATCCCCAGTTTCTGGCGCAGTTTGTCGGCTGGCATCTTGGCCCGGTGGTCGCGCACCGCGCAAGTCCAGCGCAACATCTCGAAGGAAAGGCTGTGGCCCAGTTCGGCCTGCCGGGCCACGTTCGCCAGGACGTACTCCAGGTTGCGGGCGGTGCAAGGAAAGAGCGATTCCTGCGGCTGGCGCTGGGCACGATACTCGGCTAATACCGCCGGCCACCATACCGGCAGGCGCAGTCTACGCTCCTTGTGCTGCCGGCGGGGGTTGGTGTAGCGGATCCACAGCACTGGCTCGGTGGGATCGCTGAGGTCCAGGTGGTTCATCACGATCTTGATGCACTCTCCCTTCTTTATGCCGGTGTGGAGCAGCAACGTCACCAGCAAGTGGGGACGGGCATCGGGCTTTTCGCCGTGGCGCAGCGCCTGAGTCACCCCCAACACTCGCTCGACCTCGGTATCGGAGAGGATCTCGGGCAGCGGTGTCATCACCGGCTTGTGAACCACGGGGGCGGCCGGGTCGAAAGGCAACACCTCGGCCTCGGCCAGCCAGTCGAAGAAGACCTTGAGCGTGGTCACGCGCCGGGCCAGCGACTTTAGATTGCAGGGCACGCCGCGCTCGTGCACCAGCCAGTGGGTGAAGCGATTGAGGTCGCGAGTGGAGATGTCGCCGATGGCCGTCCCCACCCCGATGAACTGGGTCAGGATGTTGAGGTCGGAGAGGAAAGCCTTGCTGGTGTTCTCGGTAAAGCCCTGTTGCTGCATACGAACCTCGAAAGCACCCGCAGCGGCGCGCAGCGAGGAGCGGGCGTCCAGGCCCGGTGAGGGCACGACTCTCGGGGGCTCTTTTGTAGAGACGGGAGTATCCAGATCGGGCAGGGGTATTTGCTCGGTCATTGCACACCTCTCTTTCGCGTAGCCTCTTGTCCAGGTCTATTTTACCTCCAAGCGGGAAGGATGTCAAACGCACTATCCGTCGTAGGTCGGAATGCCCGACTTACTCACCCGCCTGGGGCTGCTCCAGGTAGTGCCGCATGAAGTAGGGGTACAAGTCCTGGGCGTCGTTCAACTTCTCCGGCTCTAGCGGGCACTCGGGCGGCCAGGCAATGAAGGGGCGCTCCTGTGCCCCGCCCAACCCCCCGTGCGCCGATGCCTGCTTCTCGAAGGCCACGACCTGACCGTCCGGTTCGACCGCCCCCATCACGATCAAATCACCGGCGTGGGGAAAGTGGGCCAGGCGGTGAATCTGGACGGCGGCGTGGGCCGTGTCGCCATAAGGCGCCAGCGGATGCGGCTGCTCCACCATCTCGTGCTCACCTCCGATGACCAACGTGCCGCCTGCGCGTCCTAGCACAATCGTCCGCTCCCCCGCCCGCCCGACGATAGTCCCAATGCCAGAGGTGGCAAGCAGACTGTCCAGCAGCCGAGGGTACAGGCGTATCACCTCGATCAGATCAAGCGGGCGTGGGCTGACGTTGGAATAAATGTGAGCCAGCGGGCCAGAGGCACACACGACGACGTCCTGTTGTCGTTCCAGGTTATAGTCCAACTCCTGACCGGTCAGCACGCGCTGGCCCACGTAACGCCGGGCCGAGGCAAGTATCCGGCGCAAGCGGGGCGACAAGTGTTCTTCCAGGCCACGCCACTCCTCCAAGAGGTAGCGCGTCTTGTCTGTTGAATGAGCGTACGCGGCCGCCTGCTCTTCCACCGAAAGTCCATCCCCGATTTGGGTGAGAATGTACTGTCCCAGGCTCATCCCATTGAGCCAACTGAAGGGCACCGAAGGCGCGTTTCCGTGGTCGGAGAGAATGTAGAGGTCATACTCCCGCCGGCGATAACGGGCACGCATACGGTCAATCTGGTGGATACGCTTGTCCACGTTGCGCAGGGCGCGGAAAGCAGATCGGTGGTCCGGCCCCAATTTGTGAGATACCTCGTCGTAACTGTTGTAATTGGCATAGATGGCTGGCACGCAGCGGTAGATGTCCAACATCACGCCAAAGGTCTGTACCTCGGTGAACAGCACATCGCTGACAGCATGTAGAAGGGGAGAAAGAATGTCGAAGGGATTGAGAACGCTAGGCTGTGTCCTGAGCTCGTCGCCTGTCCTGAGCATAGTCGAAGGGAAGGGCCGCACCAGGGCGACCAGGCGACGGCCCAATCCGGCCAGATAACTCATCGTCATCAGTCCCATCAGGCGCAACACGCGGAATGGGCTGAGCAGGAAGAGAAGAAGCAATCCCATCCCGCGCATACTCTCAAAGAAGCGTTGCCGGTGAAGCGCGCTGAGCGTGAAAAGCGCCAGGTCCGCGTCGCCGTCGAACATATTCACGTAGCAGGAACCCCCTTGCAGGATGCCTGGGCGACCACGACTGATACGCTCGCGCACGGCCTGGATCTGGTCTGGCCGCTTGACCAGCACTGCCTGTTCTCGCTCTTTCTCGTACCAGCGAAAACCGGGGATGTCGAAGCGATTGCCGAACATGATGCCGGCCTGGACGGCAGGGGTGGTACTGGGCAACCCGCAATGCCAGGGGGCTACAGCCAGGCGGCGCTCGGCCAACAGCTGGCTCAGATAGGGCACATAGCCAGCCACAATCGCCTGCGTAAGATGATCGTGGGAAAGCCCATCAATCTGGATGATGATGAACCCGCGCCGCTGATCGGGTCTCACGCTGGGCCGGCCCAGGCGCCGGGCCATCGCACCGTACTTGCGCGTATAGTAGACGTTGGTCAGTGCGCTGACCAAGTCAAGGACGCGTCGTGCAAACCAGGTGGACATAGTCGAACCAATCCGCTTTCTGCGTGCAAGCCGCACCGCCGCAAACAGGCGGTGATGGGTCAGGAGGCAAGCCAGCACCGGCTCTTCAGGCCGGTGCGCCCTCCACGGGGCTAGAACTGAACAACCCAGCAGTCAATGTCATTAAGTTAAGACTTCGGAAGTCTGCCGTCGGAGATTTTGAAGGAAAAATCAGCCTGGAACTGCGCCAAAAGCCGTTGGGTAGAGCACTTTTGAGACTTCCGAAGTCTGGCTCATCCTTAACTTAATGACATTGACCCAGCAGTAGATCCAAAATCGCTCCGACCCAGTATAGCAGACTCGAGGCAATTTGTCACTTTGAGCCGCACCGCCGTAAACAGGCGGTGCTGGGTATCCAACTCCACCTAGCACCGGCTCTTCCAGGCCGGTGCGGCTTTGGCAAAGCTATTCTGGAGCCTTCAGGAACCACTGGCTTGAGTATAGTAACACCTGGATTTGCTTGACAAAGTGGTGAAAGGCATTATAATACGGCCATCATAGGATGGATGAAACCCTATCCGTGAAGCAACGAAGCCTTTATCCGTGAAGCGCTGAGCGAAGAGTCTCAGGCGCTTTCTTTATGCATGTTGTTGTGGGAGTGCCCCAGGGAGAACGATGAACGATTGGGAAGAAAAAATACTAGAGGCACGAGATTTCCGCGCTCTGCGCATCAGTCTGGCGTCACCTGAAAAGATCCGCTCCTGGTCCTACGGCGAGGTCACCAAGCCCGAGACTATCAACTACCGTCGTCTGCGCCCCGAAAAAGATGGGCTCTTCTGCGAGGCCATCTTTGGGCCCAGCCGGGACTGGCAATGTTACTGCGGCAAGTACAAGAACGTCCGCTACAAGGGCATCGTATGTGACAAATGCGGTGTCGAGGTGACTCGCTCCTCAGTGCGACGCGAACGTATGGGCCACATCGAACTCGCCGCTCCGGTCGCTCACATCTGGTACACCCGCCGCGTCCCCAGTTACCTCGGCATCCTGCTCGACATCTCCAAGCGCAGTATGGATCGCGTGCTCTACTTTGCCCAGTACGTCATCACCAACGTGGACGAGGAGGCACGCCAGAAGGCCCTCAAGCGACTGGACGATGAATGTAAAGAGCAGCAGGGACAACTGGAGGCCGTGGCCCAGGAGGGGATCGCGGCACTGGAGCAGCGCTTTGTCCAGGAAGAAGCCCACATCCAGGAGCAGTTGGAGGTGACCCACGCCCGGCTCGACGAGGAACTCGCCGAGGCCACCGAACGGGTGATAAAGGAAGCCCAGGCGCTGCAAAAGAAGATCGAAGGACGCCAGGGCAAAGCCCTCCGGGCTCCTATCGTTTTCAAACCTACCGGCGCCATCGTGGTCGAGAAAGGCGCCACAGTGGGACGCGAGCATCTGACGCTGCTCAATCAAGTCGTACAAGATCACCTCAGTCAACTGGAGACAGAGGTGGAGGCGCGGCAAAAACAGGCGGCAGCCCCCCTGGAAGCAGACCTCGAATACTGGCGTGAGGCGACGGCCGAAGCGGTCCTGCGCATCAAAGAGCAGTTGGAAAGCGACGTCGCCGAGTTGCGCGCCAGGTTCAAGGCCGACCAGGAAGAGTTGCTGGGACTGGCGGAACTCCAGTTCCTCGGCGAGCCCCGCTTGCGAGAATTGAAAAGCAAGTGGGGTCAGGTATTCAAGGCGGGGATGGGCGCCGAAGCGTTCTACGAGATCCTGTGCGGGCTTAACCTGAGCAAGTTGGCCGAGGAACTGTGGCGTGAAGTGCGCCACGGCACATCGAAGCAACGGCGCAAGAGGGCGACCAAACGGTTGCGCGTCATCGAGGCGCTGCGCAGGGGCAACAACCGGCCCGAGTGGATAATCTTGACTGTCCTGCCGATCATCCCGCCCGACCTGCGTCCGATGGTGCAACTCGATGGCGGGCGCTTCGCCACCTCCGACCTGAACGACCTCTATCGCCGGGTCATCAATCGCAACAACCGCCTCAAGCGACTGCTGGAACTGGGCGCTCCCGACGTGATCGTGCGCAACGAGAAGCGCATGCTCCAGGAGGCGGTGGATAGCCTGGTTGACAACAGCCAGCGTGGCAAGGCGCTCTCCCGTCGTGGTCGGCGCGAACTAAAGTCGCTGAGCGACATGCTAAAGGGCAAGAAAGGCCGCTTCCGCCGCAACCTCCTCGGTAAGCGCGTGGACTATTCTGGCCGCTCCGTCATCGTCATCGGCCCCAAACTGAGACTGCATCAGTGTGGCTTGCCCAAGACGATGGCGTTGGAACTTTACAAGCCCTTTGTCATTAACAAACTGGTCGTCTACAACTATGCCAGCAACGTCAAGGCCGCCAGGCGTGTCATCGAGCGTGAGCGACCCGAGGTGTGGGAGGTGCTAGAGGAGGTGATCAAAGACCGGCCGGTGTTGCTCAACCGCGCTCCCACCCTGCACCGCCTGGGTATCCAGGCCTTTGAGCCGGTGCTGGTCGAGGGCAAAGCGATCCACCTCCACCCCCTGGCCTGCGCTGCCTTCAACGCGGACTTTGACGGCGACCAGATGGCTGTCCACGTGCCGCTCTCGAGTCAGGCTGTCGAAGAGGCTCGCACACTGATGCTGGCCACTCATAACCTGCTCAAGCCCTCTTCCGGCGACCCTGTCATCGGGCCGTCCAAAGATATGTGCCTGGGCGTCTACTATTTGACAATGGAAGACCCATCCCACGCCGGGGACGAACGCAGGCTGTTTGTTGACCTGGACGAGGTCGAGTTGGCCTATTCGCTGGGATACGTTGACCTGCACACGCCCGTCATCGTGGCACAAATATACGACCACGAGCCTGCTTCTCCCCAACCCATTGAGACTACCGTGGGGCGCTGCATTTTCAACCATGTCTTGCCCGATGAACTACGCTTTATAGACCAGGCGATGGACAAGGGCACGCTTCAGGAACTGGTCGGGACGTGCTACCGCCGGCTGGGCCGCGAGGTGACGACGGAACTGGCAGACCGGATCAAGACCATCGGATTCAAGTATGCCACCTATTCCGGCGCCACTATCGCCATCTCCGACCTGGTCATCCCGCCCGACAAAACGACCATCCTTGATGAGACGCAAAAGACTGTAACCGAAGTAGATCGGCAGTACCGGCGTGGTCTGCTGACCGAGGAGGAGCAGTATACTCGCACCATTGAATTGTGGTCACGGGCACGGGAGCAGGTCTCAAAAGCAGTGTCAGAGGCACTCGATCCGGCCGGGCCAGTGGCGATCATGGCCCAATCAGGGGCCTCCAAGGGTGGATTTGGCCCCATCGCTCAGTTGGCCGGTATGCGTGGCCTCATGGCCGACCCGTCTGGACGTATCATCCCGATGCCCATCCGCAGCAACCTGCGCGAGGGTCTTTCGGCACTAGAGTACTTTATCAGCACTCACGGCTCGCGCAAGGGTCTGGCTGACACCGCGCTGCGCACCGCCGACGCGGGATACCTGACGCGCCGCCTGGTGGACGTGGCACAGGACGTGATCATCAATGCCCACGACTGCGGCACTGCCGCTGGTATTTGGATTCGCGCCGCAGAAAACGTCGGGGGGCAAAGTATGTCCGAGCGACTGATTGGACGGATAGCAGCCGCACCAGCGGTTCACCCCCAGACTGGCGAGGTGCTCGTCGAGCGCAACGAGGAGATTGACGAGGAGATCGCAGCCGCCATTGAGGAGGCCGAGATCGAAGCGGTGATGGTGCGCTCCCCGATGACCTGTCAACTCCGCCAGGGCATCTGCGCGCTATGCTACGGGCGTGACCTGGGTAGGGGCAAGCCGGTGGTCATCGGGGCTGCGGTCGGCATCGTGGCCGCGCAATCCATCGGTGAGCCGGGCACCCAGTTGACGCTGCGGACATTCCACACCGGCGGCGTGGCGTCAGTCACCGACATCACCGTTGGCCTCCCGCGTGTAGAGGAATTGTTCGAGGCCCGCAAAAAACCAAAGGGCGAGGCTCCCGTGTCCGAAATTGGTGGCGTCGTGCATATCGTCAGGTCTGACGGCCAGCGGAGCGTCATCGTCGTGGATAGCGAGATCGAGTGGTTCGAATACGAGATCAAGCGGGGCTGGAAAATCCTGGTCGAGGATGAGACGTGTGTCAAAGCAGGCGACGCGATTGCCTCCTGGCGCGACCAAAAGCACATCGTGGCGGAAAAGGGCGGCCGAGTAGTCCGCGAGGATCACAACGTCATCATTGTGCACGAGCGGCGCGATGAACAGGAGTACAAGATTCCCACGACCGGTCGGCTGCTGGTCGAAGAGGGGCAGCGCGTAGAGCCTGGCACGCCACTGATTGATGGCGTCCTGAACACCCACGACGTCCTGCGCGTCCTGGGCCGCGAGGCCACGGAGCAATATCTGCTTGCGGAGGTGCAGAAGGTTTACCGCTCACAGGGTGTGAACATCAACGATAAGCACTTTGAGGTCATCTTCCGCAAGATGCTGAGTAAAGTACAGGTCACCGAGTCGGGTGATACGGATCTCCTGCCGGGCGAACTGGTGGACCGCCTGGCGCTGGAGAGCGTCAATCGCGAGGCGATCGAAGCAGGTGGACAACCTGCCAAAGGCTGGCCTGTGTTATTGGGCATCACCAAAGCAGCTCTGAACACCGACAGTTTCCTCTCCGCTGCGTCCTTCCAGCACACAATTCGGGTACTGTCCGGCGCAGCGGTTGAAGGCAAGGAGGATCCACTCCTGGGACTGAAAGAGAACGTCATCATCGGCAAACTGGTACCGGCCGGCACCGGCTATCGGGGAGATAATGCCTTCTCCGATGGCCCCATCGAGAGTTACGAGGGTGTACCGTTGAGATCCCCTGTGAGTGCCCAAGTGGAAACGGAAAAGGGCGAAGCGGAGATAGAGACGAAACCTGCTACTTCGACAAAGCTCAGTACAAGCGCCGAGACCTCCGAGATACTGGGGCTCGTCACGCCGGTGACAGGCGCACCGGCTTGAAGAGCCGATGATGGATAACCCAGCGCCGTCTGTTTATGGCGGCGCCCTTGCGGCAGCGCTAATTGGAGGCGCTGCCGCATTATCGTTGGCGCTGAGGATCGCAGCCTGTAAAGTACATTTGACAAAGCGGTGCGCCCATGTTACCATAAAACATTGCATGCTGAGATGATGGAGAAATCGAGAGTCATGCGCAGTGTCGAATGGCATAATGACAAAATACGAATGATTGACCAGCGGCTCTTGCCGGCCGAGTTCTGCCTGATTGAGTACGAGAACTACCGCGAGATAGCCCGGGCCATCCGCACGATGGTTATCCGGGGCGCACCGGCCATCGGCGCGGCGGCTGCCTTCGGGATGGCGCTGGCCGCGCGCGGCGCCCGCGCCCAGGACCGGAACGGGCTCCTGGCCGACCTGCAGGCGGCGGCCCAAGTTCTCCGCGCCGCCCGTCCCACGGCGGTCAACCTGGACTGGGCTGTGGCGCGCCTCCTACGACGGGCCGAGGCCGAGTCCGAGCCCGCCGCCATCCCCGGCGCGCTGCTGGCCGAGGCCCAGGCGCTGGCCGACGAGGACGTCGAGGTCAACAAACGGCTGGGCCAGCACGGTGCATCGCTCATCCGAGACGGCGATACGATCCTGCACCACTGCAACACGGGTGCGTTGGCGACGGTGGACTACGGCACGGCCCTGGGCGTGATCCGCGCTGCGCACGAGATGGGCAAACGTGTGCACGTGCTGGTGGACGAGACGCGGCCCCGCTTCCAGGGGGCCCGGCTCACTGCCTGGGAACTGCAACAACTGGACATTCCTTTCACGCTCATCGCCGACAATGCCGCCGGTCACTTTATGCGTACCGGTCAGGTAGACCTCGTGCTGGTGGGAGCCGACCGGGTGGCAGCCAATGGGGACGTGGCCAACAAGATCGGCACCTACAAACTGGCGGTCGTCGCGCAGGCCAATGGTATCCCCTTTTACTCGTGTGTGCCCACTTCCACCATTGACCTCTCACTGCCCACCGGTGACGACATCTCGATCGAGGAACGGCCAGCCGAGGAGATCACCGGGGTCACCTACCAGGGCCGGCCTATCGCGCCGGAGGGAGTGCGCGTGGCCAACCCGGCCTTTGACGTGACGCCCCACGCTTTTGTCACCGGCATCGTGACCGAGAACGGCATTGCGTACCCACCGTTTGAGGTGAGTCTGAGAAAAACGGTGTCAGGGAAATAAAACTGTGGCGACGTGTCACGTCTGTCGGATACTTCGGCAAAGCTCAGTACAAGAGGAACTGCACGAGGGTTTTACGAGTCTCGAGTTTCACGAAAACGGCCTCACAGTTACTATCACCGGGATTCCAGCCCTGGTTTGCGAGTGTGGAGAGGCTGTGTTCAAGAGTTCGGTCGCTGAGTACATCAGTGACCTGGTGGATGAGGCTCTGGCCTTTGAGCGTGCTCGACGTGAGAAAGCAGCGCCCTGGATTCCCATGCGCGAGATTGCCCTGGGTCTTGCTGGTTGAGAAGACGCGAAAAACAGGATAGGAGGCAACAACAATGTCAAGAGCGCTTGGCAAAGTTCATACGACGAGGCGGATAGGTGAAACTTGTGTGACAGAATTGGTCGAGCCTTTGGTGATGCGAGGGCTGTTCGACACGCCAGAGAGCGCGGTCATGGAACTGGCAGAAGACTACGCGCTGCGACAGGTCCAAAATTATCGGGGGATCGTCACCGGCCTCGAGAACAAGTACGGAATGACCTACCACCAGTTCAATCACTATCTCCAGCATCGCACGACGCTTCTCGAATCGGATACGCTGTCGCCGGAACAGGCCCGTTCTCTGGGACAGGCGATCATGTTGGAGGAAGAGGACACGCTGGAATGGAAGATTGCGCGGGAGATGCTGCAAATATGAAACCTGAAACCGCGAAACAAGAATCCCTTCCCGTCGTCGTTCTCTGTGGCGGAGAGGGCACTCGTATGCGAGGCTCTACGCCCACCAAGAAGGAACTGGTCAAAGTCGGCGGACGCCCTATCATCTGGCACGTGATGAAGATCTATGCTACTTATGGCCATACTCACTTTATCCTCACCCTGGGCCACCGCGCACAAGATCTCAAACGGTATTTCCTCGAATACGAATCTACCAGTTGTGACTTTACCGTCCGCCTGGGCCAGTCTGGTGCTATCACCTATCACCAGTCCAATACTTCGACAAAGCTCAGTACAAGTGCAGAGGAAAACTGGGAGGTCACGCTGGCGGATACGGGGCTCGACACGGAGAAAGGCTCGCGCATCTATCGCGTCGCACGGTACATAAACACCGGCGCCTTCTTCGTCACTTACGGCGACGGAGTGGGCGATGTGGACATAGACGCGCTACTGGCCTTTCACCGGCAGCACGGCCGGCTGGCGACCGTGACCGGCGTGCGTCCGCCATCACCTTATGGCATCCTCCAAGTAGACGAGACAGGACAGATAAACGGATTCGCGCAAAAGCCGCAAATGGAGCACTGGATCAACGGGGGTTTCATGGTCTTTGAGCGCGGGGTCCTGGATTACCTGGCCGGTGGCGACGATGTTCACCTGGAGAGAGCGGTTCTGCCCCGTCTGGCCGCCGAGGGGCAATTGATGATGTATCGTCACACTGGCTTCTGGCGCAAGATGGACACTCTCAAGGAGGCGCTGGCGTTGGACAAATTTTGGCGTGAAAGCGCACCCTGGAAAACCTGGGACAATGAACAATGAACAATGAACAAGCAATCCGCAACCCTTCGACCACGCTCAGGACAAGTCCGCAATCTTTCTGGCTCGACCGACCTGTATTCGTCACCGGCTGTGCCGGATTTCTCGGCTCCTGGCTGACCATCGCCCTGGTCGAGGCGAGGGCCTCCGTCGTCGGCCTCGTCCGCGACGCGGTGCCCTTTTCCCACCTGCGCAGATCCGGCTATCAAGATCGTATCGCCGTCGTGCATGGTGACGTGACCGACTACGAATTGATCGAGCGGGCGCTGAACGAATACGAGATTGACACCATCTTTCACCTGGCCGCCCAGACCATCGTGCCCATCGCCAACCGGGCGCCCCTCTCGACCTTTGATACCAACGTCAAGGGCACGTGGACGGTGCTGGAGGCGGCCCGGCGCTCACCACAAGTGACCCGTGTGGCGGTCGCCTCATCCGACAAGGCCTACGGCGTGCACGAAAAGTTGCCCTACACCGAAGACGCCCCCCTGCTGGGCTGCTACCCCTACGACGTGTCCAAGGTCTGCGCCGACATCATCGCCCGCGCCTACACCGCCACGTATGACCTGCCGGTGGCCGTCACCCGCTGCGCCAATCTCTACGGCGGCGGAGACCTGAATTGGAGCCGCATCGTTCCAGGCACAATCCGCAGCGTCATCCGAGGCGAGCGTCCCATCGTGCGCTCCGACGGCACCCTCCTGCGTGACTACCTCTACGTGAAGGACGCCGTCCACGCCTATATGACGTTGGCCGAGCACCTGGACGAGCCTGCGAGGGACGCAGCGTTTAACTTTGGGATGGACGCCCCTAAATCCGTCCTGGAAATAGTGCAGGCCATCATCGCGGTCTCTGACCACCCGGATTTGGAACCAATGGTGCTGTCCGACGCGCCGCACGAGATCCAGGCTCAGTATCTCGACAGTAGCAAGGCCCACCGCATGTTGGGCTGGTCGCCCCGCTATTCGCTCGAGGAGGGGCTGCGGGAGACGGTGGAATGGTATTGCGAGTTCTTGACGTATGCCTGACCTTGCATACCCGCTTCAGTGTTGTATAATGGGTGACGGGAGGCAATGAGATGAATATCCGCGAACTGGTGAACAGTATGCTAACCATTGAGGAGCGATTGTGGCCTTTTGAGAAACGATACGGCCTGAAATCGGCGGAATTTCACCATCTGGTCAAGAGCGGACGACTGGAAGATTTGGACGGGCGCGAGGATACACCGGATCTGTTGGAATGGCTTGGCCTGTACGAGTTGTGGCTGGATTGCAAATCCGAATACGACAGGTTAGTACAGACAACTCCTCGTCCCGCACAGATATTGATCAGTGTACCAGCAGTCGAATGGGCCAGGGCATGACAGTGCTTTCATCGCTCGAAGAATACAGCCGGTGGATTGCCGATCTGCCCGCCAGGTTTCCAGAGATCAATTACTCCACGTTGCGCCTGTGGACGATTGATAGTCAGCGTGCGCTGCTCAAAGGACAGGTTTTCCTCAGCAGCAATGTTCGCCTCCGTGTTATGGAGGCATTGAACCTACGCCGGGGCCGGATTGTCGAGTACAGTTACGAGATATATTGCGGTGATGAAAAGTTGTATTGGTATGACCCCTGGCCTCACCCCAACGACCCTCATTTAGCCAGCACCTATCCCCATCACAAGCATATACCTCCCGACATCAAGCATCATCGTGTCCCTGCACCTGGGCTGAGTTTCACGGAGCCCAATCTGCTTGTGCTAATTGCTGAAATCAAGCGCGACCTGTTGGACTAAATTGGATGAGGGAATCGCTAGCGGGCAAACACATTCTGATAACCGGCGCGACTGGCTTTATTGGGCAGCATTTGGTGCAGCATCTAGCGTTGGCCGGGGCGGAGGTCTGGACAACAGGGTTGCCCAACGAACAACCCCCGCCTGGCACGACGCGCCACCTGTCGCTGGACGTGCGCGACGATAATGCAGTCCGCGCCGTCGTCGCCGAGGCCGCACCGCAGGTCGTCTTCCACCTGGCCGCCGTCGGCGTCACCGACCCCGGCGTGGGCCCGGCACTGGCGCTGGCGGTAAACGCAGGCGGCACGATACATCTGCTGGAGGCGCTGCGGGGGCGGGATGTGCGGCGGGTGGTGCTCACCGGCACCTGCTACGAGTACGGAGCGAGTCAGCGAGTCGGCGAGTCGGCGAGTCGGCGGCCGACGGTCGAGGGATTGGACCCTTTCAATGTTTACGCCGCCTCGAAGGTGGCCGCCTGGGCCTTTGGGCGGATGTACTGGCGGGCGCACGGCCTACCCGTCGTCACCGTGCGGCCTTTCCAGGTCTACGGGCCGGGGCAGATACCGCACACACTCATCCCGGCCGCCATCCGCGCGGCGCTGGCCGGGGAGAATTTCCCGATGACGCCGGGCAAGCAGGAGCGGGATTTCATCTATGTGGAGGACGTGGTGGAAGGGATGTTGGCCGCCGCCCAGGCGCCGGGAATTGAGGGACAAAGCCTCGACCTGGGGACGGGGCAGGCCCACACGGTCCGCCAGGTGGTGGAGCGCGTATGGGCGATCACCGCAGCGCAGGGCCACATCCTGGCAGGAGCCCTGCCCTATCGCCCCGCCGAGGTCATGCACCTGGCCGCCGACGCCGACCGCACAGCCCGTCTGACCGGCTGGCGGGCGCGGGTGGGGTTGGGGGAAGGATTGCGACGCACGATAGATCAGGCATAGGAGGTATTGAGAGATGGCTGAAATGATCACAATTCCTGTAGAACTTGATGTGGAACAACTCGTCCACGCTATACAGCGGTTGCCTGTTACCCAGCAGCGAGAAGTATCGTATGCACTGGAAGACCTATTTTTTGGCCTGTTAATCGCCGAAACAGAGAATGATGAAATGTTCTCCAGAGAGGCAGCAATGGCTTACGTGAAGCGAGTAGAGGCTATCACATGACGTGGGAGGCAATCTACGCCAGTACATTTTTGAAGGACTATGAGCGTCTCCCCAGGTCGGTTCGGGAGCGTGTGAAACGTATTGCCTTTGGAGATGAAATCCGGCAGGATCCATTTCTTGGAGGAAGGACAGTCAAGATCAGAGGGTATCAAGATTACTACCGCATCCGTGTAGGTGACTATCGCATCGGTCTGCAATTGGACTTTAATCTCCGCCTGATCGAGTTTCGCCGTGTTCTCCACCGAAGTCAAATTTATCGTCGCTTCCCATGAGTAATTTTGACGCTAACACCATTCATCAACAGATTGTGGCTCTGGTGGCCGAATACTACCGTGCGGTACACCTATCTTCCCCCTTTGTCCCCGGCGAGACGCGGGTCAACTACGCCAGCCGCGTCTACGACGAACGGGAACTGATCGCCGCCGTGGATGCCTGCCTCGACTTTTGGCTCACCGCCGGTCCCCGCACCGCAGCGTTCGAACAGCGGTTGGCAGAGTACGTCGGCGTGCGCCACTCCCTGGCGGTCAACTCTGGCTCCTCGGCCAACCTGGTCGCCGTCGCCGCCCTCCGCTCACGCCGCCTGGAGCGACCGCTGCAGATGGGCGACGAGGTCATCACCCCGGCGGTCGGTTTCCCCACCACCGTCGCTCCCATCGTGCAGAATGGCCTGGTGCCGGTGTTCGTGGACTGCGAACTGGGCACATATAACCTGGACCCGGCGCAACTGGAACTGGCCCTATCTGACCGCACTCGCGCCCTCTTCTTCGCCCACACGCTAGGCAACCCGGTCGAGATGGAACCGGTGATAGAGTTCGCCCGCACCCACGCTCTCTACGTCATTGAGGATGCCTGCGACGCGCTCGGCTCGACCTACGACGGGCGGATGGTCGGCTCCTTCGGCGACCTGGCGACGCTCAGTTT
>JADHWW010000208.1 GCA_016783285.1 Anaerolineae bacterium | reverse complement strand
CTCGAAGCCGGTCGCGAACAACGACCTGCTGCCGCTCAGACAGAGTCCATGCTGTTGGTGGAAGAACTCTTCTCTCATACCCGTGAACCTGTATCCGTAGCCACCCAGGCGCCGGACTGCGTGTAAGTCCCCGAGGGCGGTGCCAGCGAGAGCGTCTTACCCTGAGCGGTTAGTTTCTCTCAAATCTCCCTCAGAGATGGGCTGTTTCTTGGTAGGCTGCGCACGATAGGAGCTACCCCTTCCGACCGGCATACACCCCATATCCCATTACGTCCAACAAATCCTTGGACACTGCACCTACCCCGTCTTTCATGAATTGGCGTGATCTTCGATCGCTGAAAACCATGACCAACATCTTCAGCATTACTTTCATAATCCCCCAACGACCATAGCGCTCAAACCGGCCCTTGCTCTCCAAAGGGATATCGATCCGATGAGCGCTCCCAACTACGTCCATCAAACCCGCCTCCTCCATCAAGTCTTTCCAACCACTAGCGTCCAAGGCCTGGGCATAAACCATGCTTTTGAATGTGTCTTCCAACTCGGGTGAAGGGGGCTTGAGCCATGTCATCTCTGTCATGCCCACATAACCCCCAGGCTTGGCCACACGGATATACTCGCGCATCGCCTGACTCTTATCGTCAAAGAAGATGTTCACCGACTCCATGATGACGGCGTCGAAAAGGTTGTCTTCAAACGGCAGTTTCCGCGCATCAGCCACCCTGAATTCAACGCGATCTTCTACACCCTCTGCCTTCGCCCTTTCTCGCGACTGCTCAATCATCTTTTCCACCAGGTCTACACCGACCACCCGGCAGTCCGCTGCTTTCGCCAGGTAGCAAGGCGTGGCTCCTACACCGCAACCGACATCCAACACATACTGCCCGCTCCCGATGCGGCACAATTCGACCAGCTCTCGTGTGGCCTCCATACTCCCATAGTGCTTGGTCATCCCAAGATTGGCTATGAATTCAAAGTAGTCATTTGCAATTCCTGATGACATGCTATCCTCCGTTCCCATCCGTCGCAATGGACTTGATCTGTGCAGCCTGACTATTAGTAGGCGGAATCCCCCTCCACCACCAGAACGGGTGCTCCAGGCGGAGTCCTTCTATCCATCTCCGTCGTTTACATCTCCAGAGTTATCTGTGTAATAGGCTTCCATCCTGATCGCGCACAGTATAAAACAGAAATCACTGTCACGCAAATCCGTTTTCAGGGGGAGCAGTGAATCACCGTTTGTTCTGCCTGGTATCGGGCCCGCGACCGAAATTGAACTTGTACCCAGGTACAGTGCTGAGACTCCCTCTGGGCCAATTAGAATTGGGTGTGGCCAAAACTTGTGGTAGTGACGACTTTAGTCGTTACAAGCGACTGAAGTCGCTACTACCTTCCACAGATTGTAGCCAGGCTCATTAGAATTCCGTCGTACCGGTGAAGTTGAAGGCAGCCAGTTTGAGGGCCGGAGCGCTGAGGATACCCGGGTCGGACCACACGCGGCGCGCCTTTCGCCCCACCGCCTCCGTCCCCGCCAGCGCCTCGACGTAACTCTGGGTGAAGCGCAGGTTGCGCACCGGTCTCGTCAGTTCGCCATGCTCAATGAGGAACGTGCCGTCGCGGGTCATCCCGGTCATCACCGCCTCGCGGGGGTGGACGGTGCGGGTATACCAAAAGCGGGTGACGTAGAGGCCCCGTTCGGTCCCGGCTATCATTTCCTCAACCCGGCTCTCCCCAGTGCCCATAAAGGCGTGCAGCGGAATCGGGCCAAGCCGGGCGGCGTTGAGCCAGGGATTGAACGGGTTGGCGGCGGGCAGCGCATGTCCTGTAGACTCCTGCCCGTCCTTGGCCGCCCGCGCCCGGTCGTAGACCACATCCCCGACAATGCCATCGCGCACGATATCCACCCGCTGGCGGGGCACGCCCTCGAAGTCGAAGGGCAGAGGCCAGCCAGCAGGGTCGCAGCCGTCGTCCCATAAGGAGATGAGCGGCGACATCAACCGCTCCCCCTGCCGTCCGCTCATCCAACTTCTCCCCTCCTGCACAGGGTTAGCGCCGGCGGCAGTGCTCAGTGTCGCCAGCAGGTCGTGGGTGGCGTAGGGCTCCAGCACGACCGGGTAGACGCCCGGCTCCACTGGCTGCGGGTTGCGGCTGCGTTGCGCTTTGGCGATGGCCTCCTCACCCAGCGCGACCACGTCCACCTCCGCCGCCTTCCACGATGCCCCGGCTGCAAAACCCGAGCCCGAACTGTCGCCGGTCGTCATCACCACCGTCGTCAAGTCAGCCTCCGTGGTAGGATGGTAGGCGAAGAGGCCATGGCTGTTGACGACGGCCCACTCGTGGATAGCGGTGCGGAAGGCTCCGGCGGCGACGCAGCCCGCCCCTTCCGCCCGCTGGCAGACCACGCACACAGCCCGTGCCCGCTCGGCAGGGCTGCACCCGGCGGTGGCCTCGTCGAAACCGGTGACCTCCGGTACGCTGGCAGGGTCCGGCAGGCCGGGGAAGTCGGGATCCTCGGGCCGGAGTCTGGCGGCGGCGACGGCGACCTCGACCACCCGCTCCAGCCCGGTGTCGGTCAGGTCGTTGGTCGCTGCCACGCCCACGCGCTGTCCCAGCGCAGCGCGCACCACCAGGTAGCAATTGGTCTCCGCCACGTGCTGGTGAATGGTATTGTTGGCGAAGCGGGTCAGTTGCTCCTCCAACCCCAGCAGCACCGCCTCGATCTCGTCTGCTAGGTTGGCTGAGGAGAGCGAAAGCGCCCGCTTGAGCAGAACCTCGGTCTGTGCGCGTCCAATCATATCTTGACCTCTCAGGTTTGGCTGGACTACTGTTGACCTAGTTGGTCATTGGTTATCGTGCCGGCCCAGTCTGATACGGCGTGGCGCTGCACGACAGTGAGGGGCACGCCGGCCTCGGATTCCAGCCCGAAGGCCCCCAGGTCCCACCAGCGTACCCGGCCGGTCAGCGTCTCGCCGGTGCGCAGTTCGAAGCGAGCCGTCGCCCCCGATTCCAGCCCTTGTTGCAGGTAGCCGCTGAGCGCCTTGCGATACCGCTCCCGGTGGTATTGTAGCGTCCCAAGCGGGACGTCGTAGTAGGCAGCGATAGAAGCCAGCACCTCGTCGTCCTCGCCCACGCGGCGGTAGCGCTGTTCCATGCAACGCAGCGTGCCGGGCTCTAAGCCGATTCCCTCCTCGATCTCCCGCAGATTACCGCCGCCGTGGAATGCTCGCAGATAGCGCAGTTCGTCGCCCAGGCTCATCTTACACCTCCGGCCTTGCGGTAGTAGGCGATGGCGAGTTTGTTGAGCGTGATCTCATCCCCGCCATTCTCGCGGATAGTGATCTGGTAGGGGCCGAAGCCAACCACCGTTCCCTCGAAGGTCTGGCCGTCGAAGAGGATGAAGTGAAGTGACACACCGGCCTCCTGCTGCTCCTGCAAGTAGGCCAGTTCGAAGCCATCCACCCCTTCGGGCAGATAGGCCCGCTTGCGGTCAATAGGACTCTTGGGCGGCCGTTCCTCGGCCATGCGGCGCATGTAACGACCGTTCCAGGAGCGGGCCTCTTTCTGCGTCAGTTCCTCCAGCGGCTTGCCGATCTCCGCCTCCAGCGCGGCCCGGTCTACGTCGAAGCGGGCCGCCAGTGTCAGCAGGTGCGCGATCTGCGTCTCCCGCGCTGGCGGGGACTTGGGCGGGGGCTTCTTTTCCTTCGGCGGCTCCTTCTTCGAGCGTGGTGGTCGTGGCGGCCTGGCGGGTTGCTCCTTGCGAGACGGCGGTGGCGGCGGCGGAGAAGAGCGAGGGTTGACGTCCCATTCGTTAATGTAGAGCACCTTGGCCAGCCGGCGCAGGTCTTTGGGGGGAATCTCACGTTCCCCCTTTTCATATTGGATTAGCGTGGCGATGGAGATACCGGACCTTGAGGCCAGTTGGTTGACGCTCATCCCCTTGCGTTTGCGGACAGTTCGCAAATCTTCAGGCATTTCCCCTCCTCCCATTTAAGCAGTCTGCAGTTAGCCGTTAGCGATTAGCCCCTGAGATTCGTCATTTGTTCACTTGTCATTGCTCATTGTTCATTGCTCATCGCATCACTCCTACCCGCACGTTGCGGAACCGCGCTGGTGCTGCCCCGTGGCCGGTGTGGGCGATCTGGCCAGGCTGTCCCTTGCCGCAGTTAGGCGTGCCCCACACCTCCCAATGATCCCGGTTGCAAACCGCGTCGCACGAGCCCCAGAACTGCGGCGTCATCCCCGTATAGGTGCAGTTCTTCAGCAACCGGCCCAGTTTTCCCCTCCTGATCTCGTAGCCAACCTCGGTGCCGAACTGAAAGTTGAGCCGTTTGTCGTCAATGGACCAACTGCGGTTCGTCTCCATGTAGAGCCCATCGTCGGTGTCGGCGATCAGGTCGTCGAAGGCCCACTCACCCGGCTCAATGGAGATGTTGGTCATACGGATGAGAGGGATGCGGTTCCAGCCCGAAGCACGCATCGCGCCGCCAGAGCGGGCCAGTGCCGCGTCCCAGCCCTTAAGGCGCGCCAGTTGCACCGCCGTTTCCCGCGATGTGAGGTAGCCCACAAACAGCCCCTCCCGCACCAATTCCACCCGCTGCGCTGGCACACCCTCGTCGTCCCAGCCGAAGGTGCCCAGGCCGCCAGGCAGCGTACCGTCGGCGGTGAGATTGACGGCTGGGGAACCGTAGCGGAGGATACCGAGTTTGTCGGGCGTGAGGAAACTGGTGCCGGCGTAGGCCGCCTCGGTGCCGAACACACGGTCCAGTTCGGTGGGATGACCGCACGATTCGTGCACCTGTAGCGCCAACTGGGTGGGGCCGAGGATGAGGGTAGTCACGGCGCTGGGGCAGGGAGCGGCGGTCAAAAGCGCCACCGCCTCGCTACCAATCCGTTCGGCGTGGCCCGGGAAATCCATCTTCTGAATGTATTCCCAGCCAGCCGTGCGCTGGTCGCGCCCGAATGAGTTGGGGTAGGAGCGTTGCTGCACCTCCACATCGCCCACGGCCAGCGCGACGATGCCGCCGCCGGTCTCGACGATCTCCTGCTCGACGAACGCGCCCTCGGTGCTGGCGAACGTCTTGCGTTCTCGCAGGCAGACGAGCGTGCTCCGGGCGACCCTCACCCCTGCCACACGCCGCATGCCGCGGTCGGCCTCCAGCAGCAGCGCGATCTTCTCCTCGACCGGCACGCTGAAGGGATCAATCTGGACCGGCGTGCGATAGGTGCCGGTGCTGGTCACGGGCGAGCCAATGTCTACCGGTTCTCGCCGGGTGAGGGCGCTGGCGCGGGCAATCTCCACCGCTAACCCCGCCACCCGTTCCACCTCCTCCTTGCTGAGGACGGCGCTGGAGGCGAAGCCCCAGGCCCCCTCGGCGATGAGACGCACGCCGAAGCCGTGGTCCTCTGTCTCGCTCAGCGCCTCGACCACACCGTTCTTGACGCCGATGGTCTGCTCTCGATACTCGACGAAACGCACATCGGCGTAGGTCGCGCCGCGCGTTCGGGCCGTGTCTAATGCCAGACTGGCCAACTCTCTCACGGTGCACCTCCGTAAAGCTGATTATGCCACCAAGAGGCCAGTTTGTCCAGTGCAGTTTAGCAGGTAGCCGTCAGTCGCTAGCAGTCAGCGGTTATCCATTTGGTCATTGGTCATTCCCCAGATTCCCCTTTGACAAAAATTAAGTTATATGTTATAATTTTTCATAGATGACTTAATTTTCTTTAGGAGGGTGTGATGTATCCTGTCCCGACTGACTGTCCTGTCTGTCACGACGATCTGCTGGTCACCCGGTTGGTCTGCCGCAACTGCGGCACGGCCCTGGAGGGCCGCTTCGCCATGGGGCGGCTCCTCCAACTCACCACCGAGCAACTGCACTTTGTAGAGGTCTTTATCCGCTGCGAGGGCAAGATCAACCGCGTGCAGGAGGAATTGGGCCTCTCCTACCCCACCGTCCGCAGCCGTCTGGAAGATGTCATCCGCGCCTTGGGCTACGAGGTGGGTAAGGAGCAGGAGGCCGGAGACGAGCACCGGCAGGAGATCCTGGAACAACTGGCCCGCCAGGAGATCTCCTCGGAGGAGGCGTTCCGGCTTCTCCAAGAAGAGTAGTTCGGCGCAGTATTTGGGAGGGAATATGAGAAACATAACAAGCAAGATGAGCGCAGCATTAGTCACAGGAGCGTCAAAGGATGATCAGACGTTACAGAACTATCTTGCTGCACAAGAAACTGATGCGAATAAGGGCTGGTTAGATCAGCTTGATGAGCATGGTGTTGAGTTTGTCATACTGGACCTGCATGGCGACAGCGACCTGGCAGAAATCCTCCGGCTCCAACCCGCATGGACAGTTGACTTTGAAGACGGAGAAGCGGTGATATTCGCTCGCGCTGCGTCGAGACTGATGAACTGAGGAAGACCGTATGAGATTTATCGGATTGTAAAACCCAAGGAGAGGGAGAGAAGGAGAGAAAGATGTTCGAGCAAACGACTGAGACATCGGCAACACCCCACATCACTGTCACCGAGTGTTTGGACAACCTAGTGGTGCGGGGATCTGAGGTGCGGCAGGTCA
>JADHWW010000125.1 GCA_016783285.1 Anaerolineae bacterium | reverse complement strand
TCCGTGGTTGGTGGGGCAGCCATAGCGGGGGCTCGTCAGTCTGGTCGTAGCATCCACCGGATCGTGCCGCCGCCGGGCCGGGTGTGACCGTCATCACGTTATGTCAACTGAAGCTCTCTCGACCTTCAGGCCTTGCTCCTTGCTTGTCTCCCGCCGACTTGACAAATTTAGAAGATGCTCCGTGTCTCCTTGTCTCCCTGTCTCCTTGTCCCCGTGTCCCCGTGTCTCCCGGTCTCCCCCTCTCCCTGTCTCCTGACCCGCGCCGGCACCCCGTAGGCCACAGCGCCATCGGGCACGTCGTGTGTCACCACCGACCCGGCCCCCGTCTTGGCACCCTTGCCCACCCGCACCGGCGCGACCAGCATTGTGTCGGAGCCGATGAAGGCGCCTTCCTCGATCACCGTCTTGTGCTTGCGCACACCGTCATAGTTGCAGGTGATGGTTCCCGCGCCGATGTTCGCCCCGGCTCCGACCTCGGCGTCGCCCAGGTAACTAAAGTGGCCCATCTTTGCCCCAGGGCCGAGGGTCGAATTTTTCATCTCGCCAAAGTTCCCCACGTGTGCGCCCGCGCACAGATGCGCCCCTTTCCGCAAGTGGCCGAACGGCCCAATATCGGAGCCATTCTCCATCACCGCCTGCTCCAGCACCGAGGCCAGCGCCCGGCAGCCATCGCCGATCCGGCAGTCCACGACGATGGTGTTGGGGCCGACGTGGCAGCCCTGGCCAATCGTTGTTTCCCCGCGCAGGTGCGTGTTGGGCCAGACGGTCGTATCCCGGCCGATGGTCACGCCGGGCTCAATGTACGTCGTCGCCGGGTCTACGATTGTTACACCGTCCAGCATCCAGCGCTCGTTGATGCGACGGCGGAGGACACTTTCCGCCTTCGCCAGATGCACCCGTGTGTTGATGCCCAAGGCCTCCGCCGCATCCTCGGTGACGACCGCCTCGACCCGTTGTCCCTCGACGATTGCCATCCCGATCAGGTTGGTCAGGTAATACTCCCGCTTGGGAAGACTGAGCGGGATGCGGCCCACGTGGGCCCACAGCCAGTCCGCGTCGAAGCAATACACGCCGGCGTTGAGTTCCCGGACCGCCAACTGCTCTGGCGTGGCCACTGCGTCCTCGACTATCTGAACCACCGCGCCGCTTTCATCCCGCATCACGCGCCCGAATCCGCGCGGGTCGGCGCTTGCAAATGTGAGGAGGGTGATCGGCCCGGGGTTCTCCTGTTGCCGCTCCACCAGGTGGCGCAGCGTCTCCACCGTCAAGAGCGGTATATCGGCGTAGGTGACCAATATCAGATCGTTCTGACCCAGAAGTACATCCCGCACCTGAAGCACGGCGTGGCCTGTGCCCAGTTGTTCGGCCTGCTCGACAAAGACGGCGCGGTCGCCAACTGTTTCTCGCACCGCCTCGGCTCCACGCCCCACCACCAGCACCGGTCTGGTGTCTGTCAGCACCCGCGCCGTCTCCACCGCGTAGGTGACCAGCGGTCGCCCGGCCAGCGGGTGTAGTACCTTGGGCAGGTCAGACTTTATACGGGTTCCCTGGCCTGCTGCCAGAATCACGATTGCCAATTTCACGTTTTATTGCCCCCTGTGAGCAAAAGTGGCCGTGGTACGGACCCGCGAGGGGTGTGCCACGGCCACCGAATTACGAGCCACGTTCAGTTATCTGGCGAGAGGGTCCGATGGCCCAGGCTGGGGCGGCAGGGATCGAACCTGCGATACACGGATTCAAAGTCCGTTGCCTTACCACTTGGCCACGCCCCAGCGAGAGAGAAAGTGGGCCCACCAGGATTCGAACCTGGGACCGACCGCTTATGAGGCGGCAGCTCTAACCGCTGAGCTATGGGCCCGATCACAACAATGGGTTTGGAAAGGAACGAATTAGGAGCGGGCGACGGGAATCGAACCCGTAACGGCAGATTGGAAGTCTGCGGCAATACCATTTTGCAACGCCCGCAGTCGGGGCGGCCGGACTTGAACCGGCGACCTCGCGGACCCAAACCGCGCGCTCTAGCCTGGCTGAGCTACGCCCCGATTGAATTCAGACGTTCGACTAGTGCAGCAAATACATGACCCAACGTACGATTCAAGTCAGTGCTCGCATGGACATATAAAGCTGCAACTCCGTGAAGAAGTTTGCCCCTGCTTCGTTTACCTCCCTCACGACGCTTTGTGGTGATCCGATCCGCAGATACCTGCGAAGACCAGTAGGCGATGCTTGCGCGCTCGTCGTTATCCTCAAACAAACGAATGCGCAGTGTAACCCGATGCCCCGGCGCGTAGAAACCTAGCCATCGTTTGAAAAGCGCCAGGATACGCGGATCAGAGTTGACGATTTCAACAGAAGCAGTGCGCCGCCCTTCGGCCTGGTAGAGCATCACCCCTGCCATAAACAATGGTTCGTTCCAATGGGCCTCGACCATCGCATATGCCTGGCGCTTCAGTTCCGCCATGTGCTCGGCCTGGCGCTGCTGCTTTATAAGGCGGGCTTTCTCTCTTCCAGCGGCCCCACCGGCCCAGACGTTCTCTCTCAATGCTTGACGTTGCTGCTCTGTCAACGGAATGTCCCGCACCCAGACGGAGACGGAACCCTTTGAAATCTTGAGTCGTTTCGCGATCTCGGTAATTGCCAATCCCTGGCGGCGCAACTCGCGTGCCTGGACCTGTTCACGCTTCTTGGGTGCTACCATTGGTTCGAATATCAAAGCGACGGTTTTCAACAAGCGACTGAAACTTTGCTTCCTGCTTCAACTTTAATGCGGCAGTCTTGTTTTTTCACTCCTTTCAAATACAGAGTGTCAGGACAAAAATCTTGTCCATTTTGCCATTGAATACTTCCCAAAAACGGCTTTACAGAATTAAAGATGCTCATATTCCGTAATTCTCGAAATATGCCCTGGTCCAAATACGGTCTTGTATCGAAAATCTTGACTTCCCCATCGGTGAAAGTCAGGGTAAGCGTATGATCGGGATTTGGTTTTACATCTTTGACGCGGGGATTCATCATCATTTGCCCTACTTCAGGGGGTCAATCTTAAAAATCGCTTCACCGTGGCTGGCAAGTTCCCAATTTGCCAGCAATTCGTCTTGATGAATTTCAATCCAGGCTTGCACCAATTTCATTTTGTTTCGCTTTAGTTTGCCTTCAAGAACCTCCCCATCTGGAATGGAGAGCACTACTTCCTGTTCCTGATATTTCACATGGATATGTGGCAAATGGTGCTTTTGATGGTCAAAGTAGTACATTGAGACGATGATGCCATAGAACATTGCAATGACGGCCATAGTTGCAAAATCTCCTCATTGAGTCTGGAATGTAGTGTTATTATGTATCCTGCTCAATGTGCTGTGATGTATAGTGTACCACAACTAGGCGTTTTTTTCAACTTGGCCAATGACGAAATAAAGTAGCAGTGGCAGACCACGAGGACACGCGCAGTGAACGTTACGCGGCTGCCTGGCGTTCATACTGACCGCGTTGCATTTCCACCGGCACCCTCTCGCTAGGGATCAGGTCAGCAATAGGCAGGGCCGACACTTTTAATCGTGATAGATCGATGGACATACTGGCATCCTCAATCTCAATGCCGATAACCTGGTTGTGTTTATCAAAGTCAAGCACGATGCCGGACGCGACCTCCTCGGACTCTGTGCTCACCCCATTGGCAAGTTTGATGTAGAGCATATCCGTATCTGGATAGTATTCATAATGGTACGTCGCCAAACAAATCAACGATCTGTTCACCTAGACCAAACTGTTCTTTCACTTGCTTCAAACTGAAATCACTATAGGCCATCTTTAACTACCAGAACATCGCTATCGCGCCGTGCTTAAGCGGTCGGGTGGGGCAGTACTAAATTCACCGAGTCGCATAACTGGCGATTCGACTGGCAAGCCATGCATCCACAGTTCTGATTCACTCAAGTCTATCTCATCATTCCAGCTTATTCCATACCCCCCTCCGTCAACCTTGACGGAGTTAAACAGTACGTCACTACTTAAGGGACTAAAGATTTCATCCTCGAGCAGTGGTGCACAATCGTAGACCCTTTTGACTCCATTGTGGAAAGTAACCAACAAACATGTGCCTTTTAATGGTTTAACAGATTTTATTCGTGGATAAGAACTCATACTCGCTCCTCACTTCAAACCCGGTAATTTCTTGAATTTTTGACTCTTCCACATATTCAGCAAATCGCTCTGATACTGCTGCGCCCATTCTCGAATCATCCTCTGAGCTCTGCGTGGCAGATCTCCTTCCATCATCTCTATGGTCTCAATATCGAACACTCCATTGTACTCCCCATAAACGGCGTGGAAATGAGGTATTCCATGTTCTTTGAAATACATCTTGATGAGTATACCGTAGAACCTTGCTACTACAGGCATTATGAGAATCTCCTCCTTTAAGGTTTATCCGCCGCGACGCATAACGGTCAACAACACAAACCAATGACAATGCCCCAAGTTAGCGCTGCCGGTTCACTGGCGTGTTGACCCGCCACCCACTACAAGTATACCGCCATCGCCCCTTCCCGTCAAGGCTACGGAGCCCACGAGAGCCGCTGGCTCGTCCAGTTGGGGAGGCTGGGACCGAGGGCGAGTATCTTGTGCGGGTCTTCCCCGTGCGGCCCCATCAGGTACAGGCCCCAGGCTCCGTCCCGGTTGGAGACAAAAGCCAGGCCGGAGCCGTCGGGAGCCCAGGCGGGAAGGCCATCGGCAGCCGAATTTTCGGTGAGCCGCGCAAAGCCGCCGGCGGTGCTGACCAGGTAGATCTCCCAATCGCCGGTGTGGTTGGCCATGTAGGCCAGATTTCCGCCGTCGGGAGACCAGTGCAGGCCGATGTCGTTGATACTGGCACTGAGACGGATCGGCGGCTGGTCGTCGTCGGGATGGTCCACAAAGATGCCACAGGAACCGTCGGCCTCGCAGCCGGTCCAGGCCAGCCAACCGTTCGACCCCCAAACCGGCCCCTTGCCCGCCGCGTGCACCTCCGGCTCGGCCGAGCCGTCCGTCGGGGCGATGTAAATCTGCCAGGCGCCGCCCGCGTCCAACGCGGCGTAGGCCACGCGGCCGCCGTCTGGCGAGAAGGTGGGCCACGATAGCCCGGCGCCCGATACCAGTTGCCGTGACGCAGTCCCCCCGGGCCCCAGCAGCGAGATGCCCGGCGTGAGCAGGCTGCGATACCCCAGCGCGCCGCTGCCCCACAGCCAGCAGGGCTGGTCGGCCCCACCGGCCATTCTTACTAACTGTCCGCCGGCGAAAAGGGCGTAGATGTCGTACACGCCGGTCTGTGTATCGTAGACTGGATAGGCCAGGCGGCCCGTGGTAAAGCCCGGCGGGGGTTCGGTCAGCGTGACGGGCAGCGTGCCGGTGATGGGCGCGATAGGAGTCGGGGTGGCGACCAGGCAGATTTCGGCCGCCTCGGCCCGCTTCTGCTCAATCTTGGGATCGGCCATCAGTCGCGCTGCCAGCGCGTACTCCACCTCGGCCGGGCACATCTCTCCTTGGGTGTACCAGGCGTCGGCATAAGTGACGTGGGCGCGGTACAGTCGCCGGAACACGTCTTTGTAGTTGGGCGCGGTGGCGTAGAGGCGCTCAAAGCGCTCGATGCAGCGCTCCCAATCCACTCCCCAGTAGCCCAGCGCGGTCATGTACTGTATAGCCAGGCTGCGCTGTTCAAGTGCTTTTTCATCTAGCGGGCAGAGCGCCACTGCCTGATCGAGGTAAAAGATGCCTTCTTCGAGGCGGTCCTCATCCAGCAACGCCATCCCCGCGTTGTAGAGGCTGGTGAAAAGCATCTCCTCGACAGTCTCTGCCTCGTAGGTCGGGTCCAACACGCGCAGTTGAGTGAGTACGGCGATGGCCTCTTCCCACTGCTCGGCCTCGTAGTGGGCTACGGCTTGCTGATACAGATCGTCCGCCACATTTTCGTAGACCTCCGAAGTGGGAGTGGGGCGGGCGGCGATGCGCGCCTGTGCTTCGGCGATGCCTTGTGGGGCGAAAGAGTGGCCGGGGGCAAGTTTAAGCACGTATTCGAACTCGGCGATGGCCAGTTCGTACTCACCTGCTTCCAGTCGTTCTAGTCCAGTATGGTAGTGCTGATCAGCCTGGTCGAGGCGCCGTTGTTCCCGGTCTTGTTCCCCCTGGATTATACCATAGTAGGTGCCTCCGCCGATGCTCAACGCTAGTAAGCACAGGAAACCTATCACCCAGAAGAGGATCGGCCGCAGGCGTCGCCAGCGCGTGGGCGTGGCTGGCGCGGATGTTGCCGCGGCGGAGGACCGCCGGGCGCGCATAGGTTGCGTCTGCTCCACTATCGTACCGCATTGTGGGCAGAGACGCAGGTTATCGGGGACTTGTACTCCACATTCAGGACAGTGCATATATTCCTCGGACAGAGGGGGAAAGCGGAGAGGATTATAGCCCTTTTGGCCCAACTTGTCCAGTTCTAAAACGGGATTTGGCGACGCCTCACATTTATGCTATACTCTTATCAAGGTGGAGTTTTCCACTCAGCCTGTTTTTGGGTGGGATGGAAGCCGAAACGCCTCGACTGAGCTCGGCGAAGTCTTGTTTCGGTAGCCCCGGACGCCAACGAGTTGGCGCTTCCATTACCATCGAGGAGGAGTACAATGGAGGAGCACAATCTACTGATCGTGAGCGACCTGCATCTGAGCGCGGGGTTGGACGTGGAGAGCGGCAAGTTCTCCCGCCTGGAGGATTTTTTGTTCGATGACGCTTTCGCGCGCTTCCTGCGCTACCACGAGGAGGTCAAGACGCAACCCCGCTTCGGTGGCCGCCCGTGGCTGTTGGTCATCAACGGCGACTTGGTTGATTTCCTGCAGGTGGTCTCGCTGCCAGGGGAGGGCCGGTTGCTACAGACCGTCAGGGGGGTGGAACACCGGAAGAAACTGCGCACCAACGAGCAAGACTATGGATTGGGAACGACAGCCGAAGAATCGGAGTGGAAACTAAAGCAGATTGCCCAAGGGCATCAGCGTTTTTTCGCCGCGCTGGGCTGGTTCGTGGCGCACGGCAATCACATCGCCGTTACCAGGGGCAATCACGACGTTGAATTTCACTGGCCCGAGGTACGGGATCGATTCACAAAAGAAGTGGGGCGGGCTTACACTCGGGAGCGGCTGAAACTCGACCATGGCCCGCCTGTCACGCCGGAGGAACTCGAGGCGCGCATACACTTTTACCCCTGGTTCTACCACGAACCGGGGCGGGTCTACGTCGAGCACGGCTGCCAGTACGAAGCGGCCAATCATTTCCGTGATTTCCTCAACCCGGTGCTCGCTGACGATCCAGGGCACATCGAATTGCCGTGGGGGAGCCTCTTTGTGCGTTACCTGTTCAACAAGGTGGAGGACGTGCATCCTTTCGCCGACAACGTCAAGCCGGCCACGCGCTATCTGGCGTGGGCCTTCAAGACGGACCCGGTTCAGACTATCGAGGTATTGGTCACTCGAGGTTGGGTATTCTTGCGGGCCTTTTGGAACGTGGCGCGTAAGACGGTGGCCTCTGCGTTCCAGGGCACACGCGGGCCAGGGCCGTCCGTAGGGGCGCAGTCACAGCGTCCGCGCGAACCTGTTCCCCTGCCGGCGCGTGTGACGTACAAAATCGCCGCATTGGCACAACAGCGGGTGGACGCTTCGTGGCGGGGGTGGGTTCTCTCGGCGATACAGGGGTTGCTCTCCCTGCCGACAATTCTGATCACCATCGTTTTCGTCGTCCTTGCGTACCTGGCCCTCATCGGCGGCTCGTTGTGGATGACGATCGTGTACCTGGGAGCGGCAGTGTTGGCTTACTTCCTGCGTCGCGGACTGAAGCGCAGTTTTGCCGATCTTTCCAAGAGTGATTACCTGCTGGGCGCGGCGCGCGAGTTAGAGCAAATTTTGAAACCCGCCCACGCGGTGCGCTACGTCGTCCTGGGGCACGATCACCAGGCGGCCGCGGAGCGGCTGGAGCAGGCGTGGTACGTCAACACCGGAGCCTGGGTGCCGGTCTACGAGGAGGAAGGGCCAATCGAGGGGCGGGAGGAACTGTCCTTCTTCCGTCTGGCCTGGGGGTACGAGGGCCCGCCAGAGTTGCTGCACTGGGACGACGCGGCCGGCGCCCCGGCGCGGGTAGTGCTGCGGTAGGAGCACGGTACCCGCGCCTTTACGCTACCTCTGTGACCAAGATGTCTATCGCTTTGACCATCTCAGCCATCACCGCCTCGACCGTTGGCGGCTCACAGGGCTCGTGCTTTTGGGGGTTCTCCAGCGGGTGCCGGTGCCAGAACTTGTAGTTGTCATATCCCATCCGGCGCTGTTGCCGGTAGATCAACGCATAGGCGTGTTTCTGCGTCAGGGCGTGAAAATAGACGTCAATGAACAAATCGTCACTCAAGCGTATCCTGGCATCGACCAGCACACCGCGCTGCACCTTGATGGTCACCTTGGCATCGGGGAAGTATGTCCGCAATGCCGAGCGTAGTTTGGTCTCAAACTCGTCGGCGGTCATCAGATCAGTTTCTTGACTGGGCGCAACAGTCCGAGCCAATGCCGCTTCTCAACCCGCAGGTCGCTCCAACGCATAGCATCTCGCTCCAGTTCGTAGGCGAACTCGTCCCCTAGTTCCCCGGCTCCGAGCCGAGCCTGAAACTCTTTATACTCCAATCCGTATTTAATCTCCAGATCCAAAGCCTCTCGCTCGCATGCTTCGAGGTTCCGACGCAGTTGACTGGCGAGCAGGCGGGCAAGTTTTTGTCGCAGGTTCTCCCCCTTGATGCTCCTCAGGGCTGTGAACAACGGAGGTGTCAATTCCAACATCCGCACGCTCATCAGTAATCTCTCCTCTGTTCAGGTCTTGTGGGGTTTTACAATATCCCCACCTGGCTGTGATCGCCCAGCATCAGTTTATACGCCTTCGGCTTGATGGGGGAGCGGGTCAGGCTGACGTGGCGGCCGATGAGGCTATCCTGAATGCGGGCCGGGATGTCGCGGATCAGGCTGTGCTCTAATACGATGGCCCGCTCAATCTCGCTGTCCTGAATCACGACGTCGTGGTAGATCGAGGTGAACGGGCCGACGTAGGAGTTGACAATGCGGGTGCGCTCGCCGATGATCGTCGGGCCCCGGATGACACTGTTGATGACCTCCGCCCCCTTTTGGATGGTGACGCGGCTGTCCACTTTAGAGTCCCGGTTCACGTATCCCTTGATCTTCGGCACTAGTTCCTCGAGCACCAGCCCGTTGGCCTCCAACAGTTCCCCCGCCTCGCCTGTGTCAATCCACCAGCCCCGATGGATGTAGGGATAAACCTGGTAGCCGTGCCCCACCAGCCATTGGATGGCGTCGGTGATCTCCAGTTCGCCCCGCCAGGAGGGAGTGATGTTATCTACCGCTTCGAAGACGTGGGAATCGAACATATAGATGCCGACCAACGCCAGGTCAGAGGGTGGCTGCTTTGGCTTTTCGACCAGATGCACGATGCGTCCACCCTCGTCCAGTTCAGCCACGCCGTACCGCTCTGGATGCGCTACCCGCGTGAGGACAATCTGGCTGTTCCAGTCGCTCTCGGCGAACTGCTTGATGAGGCCCGAGATGCCTCCCTGGATGACGTTGTCGCCGAGGAACATCACGAACCGCTCGTCGCCCAGGAAATCTTGGCTTACCTTGACGGCGTGGGCCAGGCCCAGGGGCTGCTCCTGGTGGATGTAGGTGATCTTGGCGTCCCATCTCCCGCCCCGTCCGACGGCGGTTTTGATCTTTCCGGCGGTGTCGCCGACGACGATGCCGATGTCGGTGATGCCGGCGTCACGGATGGCCTCGATGACGCGAAAGATCACCGGCTTGTTGGCGACGGGGATGAGTTGCTTGGCGCTGGTGTAGGTCAGTGGGTAGAGACGTGTGCCTTTGCCCCCGCTGAGTATCAGACCTTTCATTCGATTTCTCCCTTCACTTCCTCCGAATGGGCCTCCAAGTGTGCCACGCGCTTCTCCAGATCGCGGATCGTCTCATAGACACTGCGTTCCTCGGCCACCATCAACTCGGCCTCGGAGACGTCGTAGCCGTAAATGATCTCACCGCTCAACTGCCGTTCCAGGATGTTGAGGCGCTGCCGTGTAGCGACCACGTCGTCAGAGATGCGCATCAGGCGCCGTTCCTGCAAGTTGAACTGGCTGAGGATGTGTTCAAATCGTCGGTCCAGCCGGTCGAATCGCTTGACCAGAACGCGATGTTGGGCATCGACCGTATTAATGAATGGGCCAACGACGTCATTGGTGATGCTGCGGACTTCGGTTTCGAGGTTGTCCAGCCGGCTGCCAAAGTCGCTGCGCAGGCGGGTCTCCATCTTGCCCATCTCGCCGCGCAGGTCGTCACGCAAGCGGGTCTCCATCTCGCCCATCTCGTCACGCAGGCGGGTCTCCATAGGCTCCAAAAGTTCAGCCTGTATCTCGGTTTTCAGTTCGGACTTTAGTTCGTCCTTGAACGGCACGAGGGCCTCACGTACAGCAGCGACCAGTTCCTGGCGTTCACCATTCGTCATTTCACATCTCCTTGTACTCTTGGGCTAGTATCCTCCCAGTGTCACGTCGCGCGGGGCGTCGTTCAACACGGCTCCCACGATGCGGACGTGTACTCTCTCCAGCAGTTCCCTGGCCCGTTGGGCGTGCTCCCGCCGGGTGCGCCCGGCGCAGACGACCAGCAGCACGCCGTCCACCTTGGTGCCCAACACAGTCGCGTCGGTCACGGCGATGACGGGCGGCGCGTCGAAGAGGACGACGTCGGCGCGGGCCTTGAGCGCGGCGATGACCGCTTCCATCTTGCGCGAACCGAGGATGTCGGCCGGATTGGGCGGCAACGGGCCGCTGGGTACCAGCCACAGATTGCCCACGCCGACGTCTAGCAGCGGCGGATCTTGCAGCGCTGCCTCCTCGACGATCATGGTAGTCAACCCCCGGTTGTTCGCGACACCAAAGACCTCGTGCAGGCCGGGGCGGCGCAGGTCGGCGTCTACCAGGATGGTGCGCCGCTCCCCCTGCGCCATCGTGACCGCCAGGTTGGCCAGGACGGTGGACTTGCTCTCGCCCGGCGCAGCCGAGGTGACGACCAATGTCTCTATGGGTTTATCGAGCGCGGCAAAAGTCAGATTGGTGCGCAGCGTGCGGTAGGCCTCGGCGGCCGGACTGCGGGGATCGGTCAAAGTGATCAAATCAGGTTGTTCAGCCATAGGTTGCCCCTTGGTTAGTTGGTTGGTTAGTCGGTGGAGGGAATAGCGCCCATCACGGTCAGGTTCAGTTGGCGCTCCAGGTCCTGGGGAGTGCGGACGATGCCCGCCTCGAGCCATTCCAGGAAGAATATGACCACGCCAGCGATCACCAGTCCGAAAACACCTCCCGCGGCGGTGACGACTTTGGTCCTGGGCCACGACTGGGCGTAGCGGGGCTCGTCGCGCAGGGAGGCGTAGACGCGGTCCTCCTTGCGCTGGCGCTGGTTCTGGCTGTCGCGCCACTCGATGAGCAGTTGTGCCCAGGTGCGGGCGATGCGGTTGGCCTGCTCGCCGTCATAGTCCTCAATCTCAATCTTGATCACCATGCGGTCGCCCTCGGCGGCGAAGTGAGCCTTGCTGCGCAACTGCTCGGGTTTCATCGGCAATTGTAGTTCGTCAATTACTTCCTGTGCCTTGCGGTTCGAGTCTATCACGGTCATATAGGTGCGCAGGAGCATTTTGGCTGACTGGGCCAATCCCCAATCCGGTCGCGCCGGCTCAATGATGATCTCGGCAGTCGATTCGTAGCGGGGGGGCTGGAGTTCGCTAAAGGCGTAGGCGCTGCCGGCGGTCAGCGCGACGGCGACGACGAAAATCCACCACCGTTTGCGCAGGATTCGAACGTAGTCTGTTAATTCCATAGTATCTCCTCCAGAAAGCGGGCGGTATTGTACCACTCTAAATGGCAAATGACAAATGAGCGAATCAGCGAATCAGCGAACTGACCAGGTGGTCTGTCATCTGCGAGGTATTTCTGCTAACACGTTCAATCCCACATCCTCCAATTCCGCCGCCTCGCGGACGGTGGGGTCCAGGTAATGCCACAGGAGCGCCAGCGCGATGCCGACGACGAGCGCCAGCCCGATCTTGACCGCCGGCCCCATCAACTGGGCACGCAGTCCGGGAGGGAGCGGCACGGGAGCAGGTGCGTCCAGTGGACGGGCGACCGGCTCGACGTCTTCCAGTTGTGGAAAGTAAGCCCCGCCGTTCTCCGCCAGTTCGGCAGCGATGGCCTCGGCCACGGCGACGCTCTGTTCAGCGTCGGGCCAGGTGAGATAGATGACGAGGATGGACTGGGCGTTGTCGGTGACGATGGCGGGCTGGATAGCGGTAGGTGCGATTTCTAGACCCGCTTCGGCCAACCGCGAGGCCACCGCCTGGGCAAAGACGCCGGTCTTGGCTACGTCGGCCATGCCGTTGGCGATGTACTCGGAGACGAGCCAGGTGTGGTAGCGGTCATAGTCCTCGCTGAGCCCGGCCGCCTTCGTCCCGGTTGCAAAGCGCATCACCACCTGGTAAAGTGGCCCCGGTGGGGCGTAGGTGGCGGCAACGTAGAGGGTCACGACAATCACCGGCGCGACGACGAGCCACCAGCGGCGGGTGAGGATTTTCCAGTAAGTTTGTAATTCCATGGGGCACACTCCTTTAATCAGACAAGGAGACAAGGATATGCTTTCCAGATCAGGCAGTCTCCTTGTCCCCTTGTCTCCCTGTCACCTTGTCTCCTATAAACTGGCTCAGTTTCTCTTTGAAAACTTGCGCCGCGAACCGCTCCGCATTGACGCGGCAGGCGCGGGAATCCACGATGTCGGGGTCGAAGGCGCGCACGACGGCGGTCAGCGCCTCGGAGGTCGGCTGGTGGAAGAACACGCCGGTCTCTCCCTCGACGACGGTGTCGAGTGCGCCGCCGGCGCCGTAGGCGACGACCGGCCGGCCGGCCGCCTGGGCCTGAAGCGGCGCGATGCCAAAATCCTCCTCGCCTGGCAGGACGTAGGCCCGGCATCTGGCAAAGAGGTCGGGCAGGTCATCGTCGGGCACGCGGCCCAGGAAAGTGACGTTGGGATGCGCCAGGGCCTCCAGCGCGGCCCGGTCTCGCCCGTCGCCAGCGATGACCAGCGGCAGCCCCAGTTGGTTGAAGGCGCGCACGGCCAGGTCAATCCGCTTGTAGGGGATCAGGCGGGAGACGATGAGGTAATAGTCGTCGTGGGTGGCGGCGGGGCGGAAGCGGGCGGTGTCCACCGGCGGGTGGATGACGACCGAGTCGCGGCCATAATAGCGGCGGATGCGGGCCTGTATTTCGGTAGAGATGGCGACAAAGTGATCCACCCGCTGGGCGGCCCGATAGTCCCAGCGGCGCAGGAGCGCGATGATTGGACGCAGTGTGGTCTTGAGGGCCGCAGGCAGCGCCTCGCGGGCGGCGTAGGCCTCGAAATCCCAGACGTACCGCGTGGGAGCCAGGCAGTAGCATACGTGGATTGCTCCGCCGGTTCGCACGCCGTGACAGAAGCCGGATTTGTTGCTCAACACCAGGTCGTAGCCAGAGAGATCGAGTCGGGCAAAGGCCAGGGGGTAGAGGGGCAGGTAGGACTGGTGGTGGCGGTAGATGCCCGGCAGGTGGGCCATCCAGGTGGTGCGGATGTCCCAGGCGCGGTAGGCCGGGGGCATTCCCTCGCGCCAGTACATTGAGGTAAAGATGGGCGCGTGGGGAAACATCGCGACGAGTTTCTCCAGAACATCCTCCGCGCCGCCGAGTTGGTTGAGCCAGTCGTGAACGAGGGCCAGGTGCATTGACAGCCTTTGCTACATCAGGTCTCACATTCCCAGCGTGAACATTACCACGCGTTCAATCTCGACCAGGATCGAATCTGATACCCTGCCGAGTCTGGTGCCAAGTCTACTTTGATCCAGTACCCGTAGCTGATGGCACAAAAGCACCGAGTCCCGTGCCAGTCCTCCTTCTCCGGCTCGGATCAGCAGACACGAGGGGAGTTGCACCCGTCGTAGGTTGGTGGTGAGGGGGATACAGATGACAGTGCGGGTGAAACGGCTGATTAGGTTGTTTTGAAAGACGAGTACTGGACGTCGTCCAGCTTGCTCCGACCCACGGGAGGGGTCCAAATCGGCCAGGTAGATTTCACCGTGTTTCATCTCACGCTGTCCTCTCGTGCCAACAGATTAGCGTAATCGCCCATGCCAGTCTCGGCCAGTGCCAAGTCTTGATCGGCAAACTCGGCGTAGAGAGAAGCCAGGTGGCATTGATGTTTCACCAACTCTCGCCATTTGGCAAGCCAGTCTAATCCGTCTATTGTCTGGCTCAAGGCATCCTGGACTGTCGTGAAAATCAATGATTTCAGATCTTGAGACGTCATCTCAGCCACGGTTGTTGACATTTTTCACCTCCTGTGCGACTAATTTTTTCTCCTTGATTATACCACACATCGGCCGCCAACTCATCCGGTGGATAGGCGATGGCCCCAGGCGGGCCAGGGCCTCCCGGTGCTGCGGTGTGCCGTACCCCTTGTGGCGGGCAAAGCCGTAGCCAGGAAAGTCCTCGTCCAGCGCCACCATCAGCCGGTCACGCGTCACCTTGGCGACGATGCTGGCGGCAGCGACGCTCAGGCAATGCACGTCCGCCTTGGGGAGCGCCCGCTGAGGCAGATTGATCTCCGGCAGGCGCACATAGTCCACCAGAAGCGCGTCCACCCGTCCGTCCAACCGGCCCACGGCGCGGGTCATCGCCTGCCGCGTGGCCGGCACGATGCCCACTTCGTCTACCTCGGACGGGGTGGCCCAGCCCACTCCCACGGCCCCGGCCACTTCCAGGATGCGCGGCAGAAGTGCCTCCCGCCGCGCCGGGCTCAGTTGCTTGGAGTCGCGCACGCCGGTCAGCAGGTCGAGCAGGTCAGAACGGTCGAGCGGGAGGATCACCGCTGCCGCGCAGACCGGCCCGGCCCACGCACCACGCCCCGCCTCGTCCAGGCCGGCCACGTGGGCGTAGCCGGTGGCGTGCAGGGCAGATTCCTCGCAGAGGTCAGGAAGCAGGTGGGTGGTCATTGGGTTGGTTGGTTAGTTGGTTGGTTAGTTGGTTGGGACGGTCGTAGAGGCCGGCGCGCCCGTTGCGGCGGATGCGGAAAACCTCCCGCAACATGTCCCACGAATCGCGGACGGCGCTGATGCGGCTGCCTTCACCATAGTACCAGTGGATGGGCACCTCGACGATGCGATAGCCTCGCTGCTGGGCGATGTGAAGGAGTTCTACATCGAAGGCCCAGCCATTGAGCGTTTGCACAGCAATTAGAGCACGGGCCTTGTCGCGCCGGAAGCATTTGAAGCCACATTGGGTATCCTGGATGCCAGGCACAGCCAGCAGGCGGACGATGAGGTTGAATACGCGCCCCATCAAATGACGGCGCCAAGGCTCGTTGTAGCGCACCGCACCGGGAGCCTCGCGAGAGGCGATGGCGACGTCGTACTCGCCCAGCGTGGAGGGTAGAAACTTGTCGAGTTCCCCGATGGGCATCGCCAGGTCGGCGTCGCAGATGAAAAGATATTCCCCCTGGCCTTGTAGCATACCCTTGCGCACGGCTGCTCCCTTGCCGCGTACCGGTTGGGAGAGAACGGTGAGACACGGGTGTTGGGCGGCGAACTCGTGCGCGATCTCCGCCGTGCGGTCGGTGCTACCGTTGTCAACCACCAGAATCTCGAACGGCACGTCCTGGGCCTCGACGAAGGCGATGACCTGTGACAGCGTCGCCGGCAGGCGGCGTTCCTCGTTGTAGGCGGGGACGATGATGGAAAGTAGCGGCGTCTGGTTAATGATCAACCTCCGAAGCGTATTCCTTTGGTTCGTCCTCGGCCACCTGCAAGGCCGGGACGCGCACGCCGACGGGGTACACGAACGCCGGCTGCTGCCCGACGACGTAGTGTTCGTAGATGGCAGTGACGATCTCGAGCAGCGTGGCGCCGGTCAGGCCCAGGTCGGGCACGTCGTAGCAGCCGGGGACGGGGTGCGCTGCCAGCAATTTCATCAGGCGTGGATAGTCCTGTGCCAGATCGCCCCCCTCGTTGCTGAAGCCTACAATTTCCTTTGTCTTCAGACTCACGATGGGGTGAAACAGGTAGGCGTACTCTTCGTCTGCCCCTGCCGCTGTAGACTGACGTGGCCGATCTTGAAGTAGCAGCGTGAACCAACCGGCCCACTCGTCATAGTATAGTTCCAGTGAACGATTCATCTCGTATCTATTCTGTGTACCAGGGATGGAAAGTGGCCACGTACCACCGGCCAGTGCGCCCACGCTGGATAATTGCGCGCAGCATACAACGGCACCCTTCCGGGCTTGCGTAGACCCGCCGGCTGTGGTAGATCACCTTGTCGTACTCCACTTGCCATACACGACCATGCCCCAGGATACGGGGTATCTGATCCAGGTGCTCCAGTGCCCACTCATCGCCCCGGCGGATGCGCTGAAGCATAATGTGGTCTACTTCCCACTCGACGTAATGATACACTCGCCGCCCGCCCTGGTCCACGACGCTGTAGGCGACGGTCATCTCCTGGCTGCGTACCCAGTGGCTCGCCCCGGCCTCGTCGTAGTCGGCGTTGCGGGGCGGCGGTGGCAACTCGTACCCCTCGTTGATCAGATACCCGGCGATGCGCGCACGCCGCTCGTAGACGTCCTCCGGCGCGAACAGCCAGGCGATCAGGTTGGGTGTCATTGCTGTGCGTTCCCAGTCTGTATGATACCCGCTTCAAGGACTTTCGTCAACCCCGGTCAGGATACGTTCGATGTACGCCCGGCCAACGGTTCGACTACGTTGCACCGCCCGCCGTTTGCGTAGCATTTTGGGGATACCCAAAAGTCCCGCCAGTTGGCCGCGCAGTCGCACCCGCGCAGCCGCGCCTCGCCAGGCCCGCAACGCCTCGGCGGTGAGACGCAGTTGTGCCCGCAGGATGACCCGCCAGTGGACGCGCCAGAGGTCGCCCGGATAGTCCTTGACCAGCAGGTAGATAGAGTTGCGCCCGTCGAAGAAACTGGCGGTTGTTCCTCCGCCGGTGGCGCTCAACTTGTGGTAGACGACGGCGCGGGGAGCGTAGACGCAGCGCCAGCCGGCCAACTGCGCCCGCCAGGCCAGGTCCACGTCCTCGCAGGAAAAAAAGAAGTCCCCGTCCAGCAGGCCGATCTGATCCAGCATAGTCCTCCGGTAGGCCGCGCTGCCGCCGCAGGCGCTAAAGACGTGTTCTTCGTGATCGTACTGCCCCTCGTCCTTCTGCCACACCCC
Organism: Anaerolineae bacterium; assembly: GCA_016783285.1. The sequence continues at coordinate 9,083 of JADHWW010000125.1, read as the reverse complement.
CCGGTTGCCAGGCGTGCCGTCCACGCGGTAAAAGTCGCCGGCCGTGTGCAAAGTGTCACGCCGGTCAAAGAGCAGCATCCTGGAGGCGACCAGCCCCGCCTCGGGGTGGCGCTCAAAGGCGGCCACGACCTCTGCCAGCCAGTGAGGGTCGGCCTCGGTGTCGTTGTTCAGGAGGACGACGAACTCTCCCTGCGCGGCCTGCATCCCGGCGTTGCAGGCCCCGGTAAAGCCCCGGTTCTCTCCCAGCGGGAGCACCCGCACCCACGCATAGTCGCGGGCCAACAGTTCCAGCGAACCATCGGTAGAGCCGTTGTCGGCGACGACGACCTCGACGCGCGGGTAGGTCTGGCGGCGCAGGCTCCCCAGGCAGGTGGGGAGATGATGCGCGCCGTTCCAGTTGGGAATAATTACACTAACGCGCGGTAAAGGCATCAAATCTCACTCGGTTTGACGGAAGCCCACCGTTCCAGCAGATCAGGCAGTTGCGCTTCCTCCATCAGGGTGCGAATCTGCCCCTCCAAATAACCAACGTCCAATGCGTTTTTCAGTCGTCGGATGACGTGGCGCACATCCTCTCGATCCACAGGGTCCCAGCGTGCTAATTTATAAGCGATGAGATCCTCCGGCGTAGCAACACGAATAGCGTGCCCAAAGATGAACATCTCTTGGGCGCGCCGGACAGCCGATGTGTCCAGGCTGAAAGAAGCCAACCTGATGTCCACCGAAAAGCGCCGGCTGAACACGAACTTGACGGGCCGGCCTTGCTCTAGCCTGGCAGCGGCGTCTGGGCCTGGACGCAGGTTATGCCGTTCGCATAACGCGACAACGCGTTCGACCTCCTGAGATGGCAACACTATCACCACGTCCACATCCACAGTAGTACGCGGTGCGCCCAGCAAAGTGGCGGCCATACCGCCAATGACGACGTATTCAGGATACTCGTCCAGGATGCCCCACAATTGGGACAACATCTCGCGCATACAGTGTACCCTCCTCTTCCCTCTTATCCACCTCTTCCAGAAAGAGCAACAACTGTTCCGTCAAGTAGACTCTCTCTCCCTGACTGAAAGAGGCCCATTCCTGCTCTTGCTCCCGGCGGATGTCGTCGTAATCCTGCGCAATTTGCCGCCACAATTGAGCCAAATCTCGTTCAGAGTTCATGCGTTTGCCACCTCCAGGCTCAAAAATTTCTCCACTGCCTCCTCCCAGGGACGCAACTCGATGCCCAACGCGGCGGCGGCGGTGTTCGCCAGCGGCGCAAAGCGGGGCGGGGTGGAAGGGCGCTCGAAATCGTCCGGGCTGATTGGCTCGATGGAGATGTGCTCCCGCCCGGCCAGTTGCAGCACCCGGCGGACATACTCGTAGCGGGAGCAATATCCCGCGTTGACCAGGTGGTAGACGCCATAAGCGCCGGTCTGGATCAGGGCGGCGATGGCCCGCGCTAAATCGGGCGCGTAGGTGGGATTGCCGATCTCGTCGCTTACCACCTTGAGTGCGCCCCGTTCGTCGGCCAGTTGAATGATGCGGTGCGGGTTGGAGAAATTGCGCCCGCCAGGGGCGTACAGCCAGGCGGTGCGGGCGATGTAGAAGCGGGTCAGTAAGTGGCACACAAACCATTCCCCGGCCGCCTTTGACCGGGCGTAAGGGTTGATGGGATGAGGCGGATCCCATTCCCGGTATGGCTCCGTGGCCGCGCCGTCAAAGACCTCGTTGGTGCTGACGTAGACCATCGCCGCGCCACTTGCCGCGCAGGCCAGGGCGACGTTCTGCGTGCCCATCGCGTTGGCGCGGTAGGCCTGATCCGGATCGCGGGCGCAGCCGTCCACGTCGGTCCAGGCGGCGGTGTGGATCACCACGTCAGGGGCAAAGCCGGCGATGGCCGCGCCGATGGCCTCCCGGTCGGTGATGTCCAGTTCCGGCAGGTCGCAGCCGGTCAGTATGTGCTCGGCCAGCGCCGCGTAGAGCGCGCGGCCCAGTTGGCCCTTGTGGCCGGTGATGAAAATGCGCACGTTTGCCTCCTGAAGGGTCATGCCAATCGCTGGTCACACTGTTGGCGGTAGCCACAGGCCCGGCAGCGGCGGGGTTCATCGTGATTGCGGGGCGCGTCCCCGGCCGCCAGATCGTCCCGCATATCCTCAAGCGTCGCCAGCAATTCGTCTTCCAGTTCAGGTGTGTAGTCCACCTCAAAGGCGCGGTCGGCGTACTTGACGATGCCGTAGGCGGGCCGCCGTCCGTAACACTCCTCGACCAGTAGGCAGTAGGCCGCCAGTTGGAGGACGTGAGAAGGGTAGGGTTGGGCCGGGGCGCGGCTTGATTTGACCTCGACGGGGATGACGTCGGCTCCGTCGGCTACGAGATAGTCGGGCTTGCCGGTGAGGAGGAATTGGCGTGAAAAGAGCGGGCGCTCCAGCCGGCCCCATCCCCCCGTGTCGGTGTAGATCACGCGGCCCTGCGGCAGCCCGCTGCGGGCCCGTCCCCGCCACGACAGCCAGAGCAACAGTAACCCCAACGCCAGCAGGACGAAAACCCACAGTTCCATCAAACCAACTAACCAACCAACTAACCAACCAACTAACCAACCAACCGACTAACCAACCAACTAACCAACCAACCGACTAACCAACCACACCACCGCCGCCAGCAGCAGCACCCCATACGCCAGGCGGCGCAGCCAGAGCGATTGTTTAATCCCCCGCCCGTGGCGCACGTGAGCCGCTTTGCCCGCCGCCATCTCCCGCGTGTGGGTCGAGGGCAACCCCTGGACGCTTCCCAGCCACCAGGCGCGGGCGCAGTAGACGTACCGCCCGATCTCGCTGGCGCGAATAACCCGGTCGCTCCCTTCACTCATCCTCAACCTCAGCCTTAACCTTAGCCTCAAAATCATGCAGGGCCCTGATCAGCCGGTCCTGACGCAGGCTGTTGGTCAGGTCGCCGCGCGTGCGCTCCAGCACGCCGCGCAGTTGGTCCACGCGGCGGCGCAGCCCGCCGGTGATGGCGTCGGGAAAGTCAAAGGCGCCCAGCACATCGTAGATCTCATCCATCGCTTGCAGCAGCCGTTCGGCCTCGGCGGTATCGCCGCGCCGCAATTCGTCCAGGCAGCGGCGGCGCATCTCGCTGGCTGCCTCGCACAACCCGTTCAGGTAGGCCGGATAGGCCACGCCCAGCGCCTCCGGCTCTGGGATGGGCGTCTCGCTGGCCAGCGCCAGGGTGGCGTGCGCTTCGACCAGTTCCTTCAATGCGTCTTGGGTGTAGCCGGCGCCGAGCAGGTCAGGGTAGGGCGCGAGCGCCTCCCGGATGTCACTGGCCATGGCGTCGGCCTGGGCCAGCAGTTCGCGGGCCTTGTCCCATTCGTCGCGGTGGCTGGCACGGATGGCGGTCGCGCACAGGCGGATCAACTCACGGGAGCGACGCAGTGCCCCGTCGCGGGTCTCGTTGCGGGCCTCAAAGTCGGCTCGGATGCGTTCGGCTATTGTCTCCAGGTGGTTCACGTTGCGCTCCGGTGGAAGAATCACGATTTCGGGGATTCCGGCGGTTTGATGGCACCGAAGAACTGACGTGCCAGTTTGTCGGCATCGGAGGGCAGTTTGACCTCGCCGAACTGGGCCTCGTACTTTTCCAGATTGTCGTTCAGCGCCCGGAGAAGGAGTTTGGCGTGCAGCGGGGTGGTGATGATGCGCGCATAGACTTTGGCCCTGGGGGTGTTGGGTAGTACGCGGGCAAAGTCAATAATGATCTCGGAAGCAGAGTGGGTGATGAGGGCAAAGTTAGCATAGATGGCCTCCAGGTCGGGCGGAACCTGGATGCTGATTTGCGTCTGGCGCGGGTTTTTCATAGCAGATCTCCTGTGGTGATAACACGGATTTCAGGACATTGACGGATTCAGGCGCGTCTCTACGTCGTCGCGCGCTCGATCCGCTGCTGTCCTGCCATCCGCGTTCTACAACACGGATTTCAGGACATTGACAGCACCCCATCGTACTATGAGAGGGATAGTCTGTCAAAGTCAGGATGGGCAAATGTAGACCGCCGCTACAGGAGCGGCGGTCCAAAGAGTTGTGCTACGTGACCGGGGCCCCGGCGCCCCTAGAAGGGAATCTCTGCCTCTCCCTCTCCCTCTGGAGGGGGTTCCAGGGACGTATCGGGCAGGCCGATCGCTGATGCTCCACCGCCGGCTCGGCCGAGGAAATGCACGACCTGCGCGGTCACGTCGAATTTGGCAGCAGGTTGACCATCTTTCCCCGTCCATGTGTGAGGCACGATCTGTGTCGAGCCATCCTGTTTTTCGAGACGGTCACCGCCCAGACGTCCCTTGACGAATACCTGCATTCCTTTGTCGAGGTACTCGTTGCATGTCTCGGCCTGTCTTCGCCACGCCGTAACATTAAACCACCAGGTCCTTTTCTGCTGTTTTCCGCTAGCATCGGTGTACTTGCGACTGGCAGCAACGGAGAAATTAGTGACCGGTGTACCGTCAGATGTGTATCTCATCTCTGGCTTCCCGCCGACCCACCCGATGATCTCGATCTCGTGATATGTTGACATAAAAGTTTCTCCTTTCTATCCTCTATCTTGTTTGGCCAAGCCCACTGGCCTCCTTTAGGGCATTGTGTATCTCTTGCATTTCACCTGCAAGATCCTCGCCGAAACTCGACATTTTCGTCCAGTAGTCAGTTGCACTTTCATCTTCATCCCATGGCAGTCCTCCCATATAACTCCTCGCTAAACTATAGGTGTTGGCAGAAGGAGACGTGGAAAGTTCAAACGCGATGTCAGCGACAGTGAGCAAAAGTTCCACAAAGTCGTCGGATGTCAAAAGACCTGCCATGACAGACATCTCAACATTGTGCTTATCTACAAACTGCTCAAGCACGGGGGGCATCAACTTGCGCAGTTCGCTGCTCTTGAACTTTTCTACCCTTATCTCGCCGTCTTCACTGTGTTCTATAAGGTCACCTCCGGGTGGTATTTCGTCCCCACTTTCTACCGTGGCTATGATGTCGAAAAACTTGGGATCAATCCAAATATCTCCTCCATTTCTCCACTCTTCCATCCCCTGTTCAAAACTGGGCATCACGAACGCCGGCTCCACTTTCTCAATTGCTAATCTCAGATCTTGTTCCAGGGCATGCATCTGTTTTCTCAACGATGCTTTTACCTGCTCCACTTGCTCCTTGAGGTCATCTAACTCTTTTTGTTTACGCAATTGCTCTTGCCACGATGACTGTAGGTCAACCCCCAGTAGCCTATCCAGCAGGTCCATCGCAATTGATGCGTACTGTTCAGCATGCTCTCCTTGAACCGTAATACCGTTGCCCGCGTGATAAAGTTTGTTCCGCAATCCATGAAAGTACTCCACATGTCCTAAATTGATACCTTTTAGGCGATCTCCTGCTGTTTTCGCTGCCGTCTCTACTCCTTTCACCAGTTCGTGGAAACCTTGCGCTTCGGCTGCTGCTTTCCTTTCTTTGTATGACATTGTAGTCTTGATGACTTTGTCAGGCAACATGAGGAAAACTTTGAAAAGCGTCTCGACCCCAACGTCCAAGAGCAAGAAACCTACAATCTGGTCAAACTCGGAGGGTCTGTGTAGGTGATCAAGGGCATAGAGTATCAAATCGCTTGGAAATAGTTGCCAGGGGTGGTTAGCGCCCATAGAAGCCTCTCAAGATCGTCTCGTCAAGGTATTGGCCCGTACCATCTGATTTTACCTCAAAAGCAACATCGCGTCAAATGCAAAAAGCCCCTGCCAATGATAACCTCGTGGTAATACTGCTCTCGTTTACCCGATATTTTCTGCGCGACAGCCCCTATCTTACCCCAAGTTGCGGATAAAGTCAAAAGCGGCAGTCGCGCCGAGCGCCCCACTAAGCCAGCGCCGCCAGCGGCCGCACCTCGACTTTGCGGTAGACGCCGTCCGGTGACCGCTCCTCGCCGCCCACCGTCAACAACGCCGGGACGGGGATGCCGAACAGCCGCCCGTTCTCCTCCAGGTAGGGCCGGATGAGCGTCCAGTCGGCCTGCGAAAGCGGCGCAAACTGGCCGCCGTTGAGTTGATCTTTTCCCACCTTGCGATGGGGGTCGCGCAGGTAGATGGCCCCGCCGGAGGCCAACGAAAAGAGGTTGCCGCCAGGGTAGACCGTCTCCAGTTCGACCAGCCGCCCGTGCTCGTCGAAGGCGATGCCGTTCAGGATCACGAAACCGCCCCCATCCAGCGGGTCGCCGGCCATGAACGACTCGGCCAGGTAATCCAGGCAGGTGCCGTTGATGACTGTCCGCAGCCGCCCGACGGCATTGATCAACGGGCGGCCGGCCACGCTGCCCAGCACGTAGATTGTACCACCTTTCGCTCCATAGAGAAAGGTCTGGCCCACGTCGCCGTGGATGACCAGTTTGCCACCTTTAAGAATCTGCCCCACCTGGTCCTGGCCGTCACCGTGGATGTGCACCTCGGCCCCGTCCAGGCCCGACGCGGCGTAGTCGCCCACGTCGCCGTAGAGTTCCACCCGCACGCCATCCGTCCCCGGCCCCAGGCCACAGGCGGCGAAGCGTCCACCCCGCCAGTTGTAGGCGATCAGGTGTCGCCAGCCCAACTCGTAGGCCGCCACCAGCAGCCGGGCCGCGCTGCCGTCTCCTTCCGGCGGGAAGCCCAGGGTGTCTACGAGCAGCGTGCTTTCACCGTTGTTCGGGGGGCGGAGGTTGTGGCGGTTGTCCCACGTAATGCGGCGGCGATGAGACTTCCGAAGTCTGCCAGACTTCGGAAGTCTGAATAGGTCGGTCAGGCTTGCGTCCCAAAGCGTGAGGAGGGAGGCGCGACGTTTATCGCCGGGGTCGTAGTGCCGGTCCCGTAGGAGGGTCAGCGCCTGGCGGACGAACTCGAATTCCTCGCCAGCGTTCTCACCAAAGTCCGCCAACAATCCGGCAAAGGCGGCCGACTCGTCATACGTCCAGGCAGATAGGCGTTCGACTGCCCAATGGAACAGGGAGGACGGACCGCCATCGTCGAAGGTGCGATAGAGGTGCGCCTGGAGCATCCTGCGGAACGGGTCGCCTACCTTGGCCGGGTTCAACCGCGCCCGATCCACATGTCGCTGTCCCGGTGCTATCGTCACCGCCGTGCCGAATTTGTCGGCACAGGTCAAATGGACGGAGCGGGTCTCCCATCCTCGCTGATTCGCTGACTCGCCGACTCGCTTTTTTACCGTAAAGGTGAACGCGCCGCCGTCGGTGTGGCTGCCACCCCGGGCGACCCAGTACCGGTCGGCCAGCGGCAGGAAGCGATTGTCCTCGGCCGCCAGCGAGCGCAGCGCCCCATTGATCGCCTGCCGCTCCGAAGCGATGAGGCCCAGTTGGACGTCGTCGTTCTCATAGAGGGCAAAGACCTGCGGCCGCAGCATGCTCGTATCCGTGATGCCCAGCAGTTGCCACTCTCCCTCGTCGGGGCGGGAGCGGGCGATGATGAAGAACCAGGGGCCGTCGGGGGAAGCGTACAGATGCGTGGCCTGGACGGCGCGGTAGAGGGCCTGCTTCTGCAGCGGGAGGACGGCAAAATCCCGCTCCGTGGTCGGCGCCAGCGCCTCCAGCGTCACCTCCAGCGGATAGCCGTAGACCCGGTCCCAGAGGTCGAACAGTTGCACGGAGACCTCGGTGTCGGTCAGGAATAGCGAGACGATGTTGCGCTGGCGCAGGTACTCGCTCACGGCGTGGTAGTTGGCAAAGTCTCCGTTGTGCACCAGCGCCTCGTTGAGGCCGATGAAGGGGTGCGCGCCGCCGGGATGCCAAACCCGCCCCTTGGTGGGGTAGCGCTGGTGGGCGATCCAGACGCGGGCAGTGACATCGTCCAGCCGGTAGTACTGCACCACCTGCTCGGCGTAGCCGACGATCTTGAGCACGATCAGGTCGCGCCCGTGGCAGAGCACAAAGGCCCGCTTCTCGCCCAGGCTGGCATAGAACTCACGGTTCAGCCGGAAAGAGTTCTGGTAGACGAACTCGTCCTCGACAGCCCGGTCTGGCAGCGCCTCCAGGCTATGGGTTTCGGCAAAGCGGTCGAGACTATCCGGCTTGACGCGGGCAAAGTAGCGCCAGACGTCGGGGGGGCGCATCTCCAGCCCTTCGGCATCGCCCTTCGACAGGCTCAGGGCATCGCTCAGGGCAAGCCCCGGCACGTCGCGCCAGTCGCCCACTGTCGGCACGTGGTAGCCCTGGAGCAGATCGAAGGAATCCAGGCAGGTCTGCTCGACCTCCGGCTTGGCCGCCGGGTCGAGGTATGCGATCTGGATGAGGTAGGCATCGCGCAGCGTCTGCGGCGAGACGGACATCTGGATCGGGTCCAGCCCGGCAAGCGCTACGCCGCCGCCCTTGCCGTTGCCCCGGTTGTGCATCTGGGCCGCCGCTTCCACCACGTGCCGCCCAGCGACGGGGACGTTGCAGGCCAGCCCCAGCACGCCGCAGCCCCCCTCGGCCGCGGTCTTGTGACGCGCTAGATGAGAAAGCCCGGCGATGAGGCCCCGTCGTGAAGCGACGATATGCTCGGCTTGTAAGTGCTTATCCATGACAAACTCCTTTCAGCGTTGACACCACCTGAAATCGTGCTATACTGAGAAACAGATGGAGGTATGGGAAAGATGAAGTCACAAATCGGATCCGAACAAAGCACAGTTCTGCAGTTGCGTTGCCAGGACGTCAGTCTGATTGGTGATGATGGCAACCTGGCTTTGGAATTCATCCCCAGGCCAGATGAGAGTCATGACCTGCCCCGGGTTCAGGTGCTGCTGGATACGGTCGAACTGGAGCGGTTGACAGCATTGTTGACAGAACACCTGGCTGCACGCGCGTTCGAACCTGCCCCACCCCGGGCTGCAGAGGTCTACCCCATCAACTGGGAAGAGTACGAAGGCCGCATCCCAGCAGACCAACTGGAAAATCTGAAGCAATTCATCGGCGCCTTCGAGCCGGCTCCTGATTTCACACTGGAACGTCTTCTGGCCGAGGAAGTCTACTACCCCGAGGACATCTTTTGATGCCTGGGACTATCACGGATTGACCCTGTACCGTTTCCGCTGAAAGTCACCTCACTCCCAATGTCA
>JADHWW010000018.1 GCA_016783285.1 Anaerolineae bacterium | reverse complement strand
TGTCGGCCACCAGCGCGTCGCGGGGGGCGGTGCGGATGCCCTTGCCCACCCGGTCGGCCCAGCGCACGCCGGCCACCGCACCCCAGGAATTGGCAAAGTAAAAGAAAGGCTTGGATAAGGCGGAGAGAGCGTATCCCGCCACCGCCAGCCATTTGCGGGAGCGCAGTTTGTCGGAGAGGTAGCCGGAAAAGACCTTGAGCAGACTGGCGGTCGCCTCGGCCACTCCCTCGATCAGGCCAATGACGTTGGTCTTTACCCCCAACACGTTGGAGAGGAACAGGGGCAGGATGTTGATCACCATCTCGCTAGAGATGTCCATGAAAAAACTGGTCAGGCTGACGGCCCAGACGTTGCGGGGCAGCGAACGGATGCCTGAACTGGTAGATTCTGATTCAGACGGAAGCATAGTATCTCTCCTTGCGACGTAACGCCAGACTTGGGACTTGGAACTACTGATAGTATACTGGTACATTGGGAAATCGGGAAATTGGGAAACTGGTAAATTGGGCAGCGGCGTACCAGTTTACCAATCTACCAATTTCCCAATCTACCAATCTACCAATCCCGTCTTGCAAACACTTGAGAAATGCAGTATGATATTGTCCGACGGAGGTTCCGAATGAGGAGGGGATAAAAGATGAACCGTAAACGTGTGTGCGCAATAGCCTGCTTGATGCCGATTACCTTGGCCGGGCTATTCTTGGCCTGTGGCCTCGGCTCACCCAATGCGGACAGTGAAACCCCGTCCACCTCCACGACCACCGTCTCTTTCGCCAGCCAGGCGCTGACGCGCACTTTTACGCACTCCATCACCTTCACCGTCACGTCAACGATTTGCCTGCCGCTCGTCCTCAAAGGCGCCGGTACTTTGCCGTCCGACCTGGCGGCGGTGAACGACTTTTTGTACCAACTGCAAAACCTCAACCTGACCGATGTCGGCAACACCGCCTACGACCTGGTGGTGATGGACTATTCGGCCGACGGGGACGACGCGACCGCCTTCACCGCCGCGCAGATCGCCGCGCTCAAGGACAGCCCCGGCGGCGCCAAGATCGTGCTGGCCTACGTGAGCATCGGCGAGGCCGAGGACTATCGTTTCTACTGGCAGAGCGGTTGGACGCCGGGAGACCCCGCCTGGCTGGACGAGGAGAATCCCGACTGGGAGGGCAACTACAAGGTGCATTACTGGGATCCGGCCTGGCAGACCATCATCTTCAATTACACCGACCGGCTGCTGGACGCCGGGTTCGACGGCGCGTACCTGGATATCATTGACGCTTACGAATACTACGCCGACCAGGGCCGCACCACCGCCGCCCAGGATATGGGCGCTTTCGTGGCCGCCATCCGCGCCCACGCCCGCGCCCACGACCCCGATTTTTACATCTTTCCGCAGAACGCGCCCGAACTGGTGGATGAGGTGACAGGCTATCTGAACAACGTGGACGGCATCGGCCAGGAGGACATCTACTACGGCTACGATGACGACAACGTGAAAACGCCACTGGCCGTCACTGCCGAACTGGAGGGCTACCTCGATCTATTCAAGAACGCGGGCAAACTGGTGCTGACGGTGGACTATGCCACCACGCAGGAGCACATAGACGACGCCTACGCCAAATCGCAGGCCCAGGGGTACGTGCCTTTCGTCACCGTGCGCGACTTGGACCAATTGACCATCAACTCCGGGCACGAGCCGGATTGAGGAGAGTGGAGGGGGGAGAATGGAGGAGGAAGAATGGAGAATGGCGGGTTATCCTGTTGATCATCATCATCGCTGGGGCAATTATTGGGCAGCAACGGATGGCGACTTGTTGACACCTGCACCCATCCCGGTTATACTGGAGGCCAGGAGGTACGGTGATGAAATGGACAATGAGACACATCATCCCTTTGCTGGGCCTGATCTTTACGCTGGGGCTGGCATCCTTCGTGGCCTCGGCCCGGCCGGCCGTGGCCGAGCCGGCCGGTGTCACCCCGCTGCCGCCGGTTGAGGAGACGGACGGGCGAGCGGGGGCGTGTTACTCTTTCTACTACGACCCGCCCCCGGATCGCCCCTTTGTTCAGATGGCCCAGGACGCCGGCTCCCGCTGGGATCGCTTCGATTTCAACTGGCACAACCTCGAGACCTCTGATGGGGTTTGGGACTCTGGTGTCCTCAATGGCTACGATACCCTGGTGAACGATCTGCACGCTGCCAAGATGAACATGGTCGGCATCCTGCTCTGGACCCCCGACTGGGCCGCCACCGGTGGAGTGACCGGTCTCCCCCGGCCCGGTTTCGACCAGCGACCCTCCGACTGGCACGCGCCGGTTCCCCACGACCCGCTGGCTCCCCTGGCCGCCAGCGCGGCATCTTCTCCACCCCAGGGCCTCTACCTCCCGTGGGATGACCCTAACAACTACTGGGGACGCTTCGTCTATCAAGTCGTCGACCGCTACGACAACAAGATAAAACACTGGGAAATGTGGAACGAGCCCGAGTGGCCATACTTCTGGACCGGCACGTCCGCTGATTACGCTCAACTTCTCAAAGTGGGCTACCAGGCCACCAAAGCCGCCTGCCCCGACTGCACCGTGCTATTTGGCGGGCTACATTACTGGATGAACACCAACTATTACAAGTGGGTGCTGAACACTCTCAACCAGGACTCGGACGCGCCGGACAACAATTACTTTTTCGACGTGATGTCGGTTCATCTCTACAGCCGTTCCTCCAGCATTTATAACGAGGTGGAGAATATCCGCAACGGTATGACCACCTACAACGTGGCTGACCATCCTATCTGGCTCACCGAGACGGGCGTGCCGGTGTGGGGCGATGACGCGGTGGCCTCCAAACCAAAGTACGACTATGCCGCCACCCAGGACGAGGCCGCCGCCTACGTGATCCAGTCCTACGCCAATGGTTGGGTCTCTGAGATTGAGCGGTACTTTTTCTTCCGCACCAACGACGCCGACATGGGAGAGTACTTTGGCCTGATCCGCAACGATCACTCCTTGCGCCCCGCCTACGTCGCCTACCAGGTCGCCACTACTTACCTCATTTCTCCCACTTTTGTCACCCGTGAACTCACAGGCACTTGGGCGAACGTCACGTTGTGGGGCACGCCACGCGGCAAGGTCAGCACGCTGTGGAACGAGAGCCCCACCACCGGCGTCTACACGCTCCCGGCGGCGCTCCCCACCGCCACCCTCGTGAACCGTTGGGGCGTCACCGGGACCATCGCTGCGACAGGTGGTGTCTACACTTTCACGCTGCCAGGGGCCACCGCCAACCTGGTCTCTAACCCCAACGACTATATCATCGGAGGCGACCCGCTTCTCGTCGTCGAGTCCGAGACGGTCAACGAGCCGCCCACCTCCACCGTCCGCCCGCTGCCAGAGGTCACCTACTCCCCCACCTTTACCGTCACCTGGGAGGGGCACGACAACGAGTCGGGCGTATGGCTCTACGACGTGCAGATGCGCGAAGGCGCCGGCGGCGAGTGGGCCGACTGGCAGTCCTCGACCACCATCACCTCCAGCCAGTACACCGGTCAGCACGACCACACCTACTACTTCCGCTCGCGGGCCACCGACCACGTCGGCAACCGCGCGGATTGGCCCGAGTCATCTCAAGTTTCCACCACGCTTGATCTCTCCAGCACGTTCCATCTCAGCGTCGAGGCCTTGTTCGCCGACGAGAACCGCAACGGCGAGTGGGACCCCATCAGCACGACCAACGAGATCACCCTGACCGAGGTGACGCTGAGTTTCCGCGACGGGGCTGGACAGGACGTGGTCACTCCCACCATCGGAGGCTCGTGGGAGTTCACCACGACCGTATATGCCGGGCAGACCTACCTTATGTGGGCCGAGAGCGCCGACAATGTGCGCGCCCTGTGGTTTACCTGGCCTCGAGGTGGGGAGGTGTACACGGAGACATATCCGGCGTTGGGCCTGTGGCCGGTGACGCGGAGTTACCTGCCGCTCGTCCTGAGGTAACTCGAAGGGCTCGTCCTGCGCGGTGAATAATGTTGGAAGCCGAAACTTGTTTCGGTTGTGCGAGAGCGGGTCCCCGTCGGCCAAAACGCCAACAGGTTGGCGCTTCCGCGATAGGGGGTGAACGCTTACCAGAACTTGACATATCCGTGGGAGCGGGTAAAATCGGTCTGGAGGTGGTGTGAAGGAGTAGATGCGTGGGCACTTGTGGTTTAGAGGGTGTGATCCGGGCCTGGGAGCAGGAGCAATTGACGACCGAGCAAACTATCGGCCAGATTCTATTGTTACTACAAGAACTGGAGGAGCGGCACGTGGAGTATGTGCGCCGCCTGGCAAAATAAAAAGGCGTCGCCGTGAACAGGCGGCGCCGGGATGACTTTTGGTCCTTACTAACCTGCTACTGGTGCGTGCAGTGTCCTGGCCCGCGCGCGCGACCGCGACACCACGAACACGATTGCCCCCACCACCGACGCGATGGACACGAGAGAGCCCAGCACGGCTGCGCCAATCACCACCGCCCGTCGCGGCCGCTTCGCCGGCGCGATCTGGTGCCTGGCGTTATCCACCAACTCCCTCCCCAAACTACGCACGAATGCCGCCGACGGCACCGCCGGCTGCATACTTTGCTGCAATCGCTCGGCCAGTTGGAACAGCGAGGATAGCCGGTCACGCTCATCGGCGGTCACATTGAGCCGCTGCATAACTTGCGCTCCGCCGGTCAGCCCCTCGGCGTGGGCTGCCAGTACCTCAGCCATTCGTCTCTTGTTCATCCTGCGTCCTCCCGTCCGTTCCCCCCGCTGGCTAATTCCTTGCGCAGTGCCACCAACGTCCGGTGGTAGAGTGACTTGATGGCCCCCTCCGTCCGTCCCATCACCTGTCCAATCTCGGCATTGCTCATCTGTTCGACAAACTTGAGGATGAGCAGTTGTTGCCGCTCCGGTGGCAACCGGCGGACCGCCTCAAGCAGCCAGTCCTGCTCCTCGCGCTCCTCAACCAGGGCGGTGGGCCCCTCTCGCCTCAGCGTCCTCGTCACCAGTTCATCCAGCGAGATAATCTGCCGCCGGCTGTGGTCCCGGTGCCAGTTCGCCACCAGGTTGTGCGCAATGCGGTACAGATACGCCGAGAAAGGGGCGCCCCGATCCACGTAACGCGCAAAGTGTTTTAACGCCCGGTAGAACGTGCGCGCTGTCAAGTCTTCCGCATCGTGGTGATTGCTCGTGCGGTAGTAAATGTAGTTGTAGATTTTGGCGCCGTATCGCTCGTACAGGAGGCCGAACACCTCTGGTTCCTCCTTCGCACGGGCGATGAGTGCCGCATCACTCTCTTCGTGCATACTCCCCACTTGGTTCCCTTTCCTTATCTGATAGGGGGATGAGCGAACGGCATCTCAATCATGAGAACACCGTTGCTCCCTCTCGGTTGCGTCACTCCGTTGACGCGACACCAGTATAACAGAGGAACGGTGGCTGGTCAACCTCTCTTGCCTCCTGCTTTCTGCGCTCCTTGTCATTCTGGCCCTTTTATGCTACACTTCTCACCTACTCAAACTCGATCGAGGGAAAACTATGCACAAACGCGCGCTGGTTGTGGGAATGGCATTGGTGATGATTCTGCTCACTGTAGGCTCGCCGGGCTGGGCAGCGCCGCAGCCTCAGGCACGATCGGTCATCACCCACCCAACCGACGGGATGACTGTCAGCGGCGTGGTGGAGGTCGCGGGCATCGCTACCCATCCCAATATGAACTTTTACCAGTTGCGCTACGCCGCCGGACCGGAGGAGACTGGCGGCTCTCAGTGGGTGGATTTTGCCATCGTCGAAGGAATACAAGTGGAGAATAATGTGTTGGGCGCATGGGATACCACTACTGTTCCCGACGGCCAGTACACGTTGGCACTTGCCGTCTGGGGGCTGGGGGACGACCCCGGCAATCCCTATCTCTTCTTCGTCAGGCGCCTTACCGTGAACAACGCCCAACCCGTCGAGACGCCGACGACCGAGCCACCAACACCAGAACCGATGCCCACCGTCGTCGCCGGGCCGACGCCTACGCCAGTCTCCGTCGAGCAGCCCGCCACCTCCACGCCGCGACCATCCCCCACACCCCACGAAGGGGAAGGCGAGGAGATCCCTGCTCCTGTTGTGAGCGAGGATGAACAGCCTGGTTTTACATTTGACGTTGACACACTACGCCAGGCCTTTTACAACGGCGGCTTGATCACCACGTCACTGCTTGCGTTGTGGGGGTTGTACCTGTTGGCAAAGGCTGGCGTGCGCTGGTTCCTGCGCCGGCGCACAAAGCGGCCCCCAGGTGGGATGTAGCAGTGGAACCCTATCCTTCGACAACCCTTCGGCAGAGCTCAGGACAAGCCCTTCGACAGAGCTCAGGACAAGCCCTTCGGCAGAGCTCAGGACAAGGCCTTCGGCAGAGCTCAGGACAAGGCTCAGAACATAGCCTCATCGTCGGGTTGGGCAACCCAGGCCCAGAATACGCCGCGAACCGGCACAACGTCGGCTTTCACTGTGTCGAGCATCTGGCCGTTGCCCACGGCCTGGCCTTTAACAAGCGACAGAAGCGGGCCCTCGTCGCCCTGGGAGCCATCGGGGAGTGGCGCGTCATCCTGGCTCAGCCGCAGACGTTCATGAACGAGAGCGGATGCGCGGTCGTGCCGTTGGCCCATTTCTATCGCGTGCCACTGGAGCGCTTGCTCGTGGTCTACGACGATCTCGACCTGCCGCTGGGCACGGTGCGCCTGCGGCCGGAGGGAGGCAGCGGCGGCCACAAAGGGATACGCTCCGTCATCGAGCACCTGGGCAGCCAGAACTTTGGCCGCCTGCGCATCGGCATCGGTCGCCCGCCGGGGCGGATGGACCCGGCCGCTTACGTGTTGCAAGATTTCTCGGCGGAGGAAGAACCGCTGCTGGAGGAAACGTTGGAGCGGGCCGTGGCTGCCATCGAAACCTGGTTGCGCGAAGGAATCAAAGTGGCGATGGATCGTTATAATCAAAGGACTCGTTTGCTGCCTAGCGAATGAATTCGCAGCAACATCTGCCAAGTCGCCCTGCGGCGACTGGGACAATCGGCGAAGGCCGATTTTGCAAGCGTCACACGCGGTTTCAACCGCCGTGCGGCCATTCCCGTGAATATTTACCATGTCATACCATAGCCAATTTCAATGCATCCGTGGCTGCGGCCGCTGTTACTCCATCTACGACGTCGTCTATCGCTGCGAGGACTGCGGTGGGTTGCTGGACGTGGAGCACGATCTGGAAGCGCTAAAGACCCGCAGCGGGGCCGAGTGGAAGGCGCTGTTCGAGCAGCGCACCCGCTCCGTCGAGTGGCCCTACGGCAGCGGCGTGTGGGGCAAAAAGGAGTGGGTCTGCCCCCAGGTGGAGCCCGCCAACGTCGTCTCACTGGGCGAGGGGAACACCGCCCTCCTGCGAATCTCCCCTCTCCGCCTCGGGGAGGGGCTGGGGGAGGGGTTGTGGGTCAAACAGTGCGGCACCAGCCACACCGGGTCGTTCAAAGACCTGGGGATGACGGTGCTCGTCTCGGTCGTGAAGCAAATGATCGCCGACGGGAAGCCGATCAGGGCGGTGGCCTGCGCCTCCACCGGCGACACCTCGGCCGCGCTGGCCGCCTACTGCGCCGCCGCCTCCATCCCCGCCATCGTCTTCCTGCCCCGAGGCAAAGTCTCCACCGCGCAACTGGTCCAGCCCATCGCCCACGGTGCGCTGGTGCTGGCGCTCGACACCGACTTTGACGGCTGCATGCGCATCGTGCAGCAGGTGACGGCCGACCAGACCATCTACCTGGCCAATTCGATGAACTCGTTGCGCATCGAGGGTCAGAAGACAGTGGCCATCGAGATGGCCCAGCAACTGGGATGGCAGGCGCCGGATTGGGTGGTCATCCCGGCGGGCAACCTGGGCAACGTCAGCGGACTGGGCCGGGGTTTCCTGATGATGAAGGAGTTGGGTCTGATTGACCGGCTACCGCGCATCGCCTGCGCCCAGGCCGCAAACGCCAACCCGCTCTACTTGAGTTACCTGGCGGGGTTCGAGGAATACCGGCCGGCGCCGGCGCAAAAGACGCTGGCCAGCGCCATCCAGATCGGCGCGCCGGTCAGTTACGAGCGGGCGGTGAAGGTATTGCGGGCTTTTGACGGCGTGGTCGAGCAGGCCAGCGAGGACGAACTGGCCGACGCGGCTGCCCGCGCCGACCGCGCCGGTCTATACTGTTGCCCCCAGACCGGCGTGGCGCTGGCGGCGCTGTTCAAACTGGTGGAGCGGGGCAAGATCTTACCGGAACACCGCGTCGTCGTCATCTCCACCGCTCACGGCCTAAAGTTCACCCACTTCAAGGTGGACTATCACGAGCAGGCGCTGGCGGACGTGGTCGCCCGCCACGCCAACCCGCCGCTAGAGTTGCCGGCCGACGTCCAGGCGGTGAGCCAGGCGATTGACCGGGCGATTGGGTAGGACAAGTTGCCAACTTGTCCAACTTGACTAACTATGCAAATTGCGTTATCCTTGTTGCAGTTTACGCTTGGGGGTGGTTGGGGCCCGGTGGCTTCCCCGGTCTTCAAAATCGGTGGCGGGCCGCGCAGAGCGGGCCGCGGTGGGTTCGACTCCCATCCACTCCCGCCAACAAGAAGCCAGGGCCGCTGAACAAACTCAGCGGCCCTGGTTTTTTGTGCGTGCCGCGGCCTGTCAGAGCCGTTCTCCCAACTCTGCCACTGTCTGACGCAACTGCACGATGCGCGCATGCGTGTCCTGCTCCCCGGCGAAACGGGTGAGACGATGCTTGCTGAAGGCCAGTTCCGTCGCCAGGCGGTAGTAGCGGCCCAGGCGCCACCAACGCCTCAAGTCGCCGCTGAATAAAGCGTTCGTTCGCGTCGCCACCCGCTTGACGTAGGAGCACACCACGTCGTAATCCTCCCGTACCAGCGTGCCCCGTTCCACCTCATCGGCCAGGAAGGTAACGATCCGGCGCCGCTCCAGCACCGAGGCCCAGACGATGATGAGGAGCAATGCCAACACGCCGCCCCAGTCAGAGATGAAGGCGATCAAGCAGGGCCAGCACAATTCACCGCCCAGCGTCACGCCGCCATTGTGGATGCCGTGAGCCATCATCCCTAGAAGCAAGCCCACGACAGGTGCGCCGATCTTGACCAGCCAGTTGTTTGCGGTGCGCGCCAGTGCCACCCCCAGGCCGGTCAGGCCGGTGAACAGGGCGTGGTTAAGGCCAAAGATAAAGGCGCGGAGTACTGCCAGTACACCCAACCCCACCAGATCGGTCTCGACAAACGCACCGCCGAAATAAAACACGTTCTCCACGGCAGCGAAACCGAAGCCCACCAGCCCGCCGTAGATGATGCCGTCGAGGGGACCATCAATCTCTTTGCGGAAGAGGAGCAGTAAGAGCACTACCGCCATCCCTTTGAAGATCTCTTCGGCGATGGGAGCGACCACGGTCACACCGATCAAGTTAGAGGCCACCGGCTCGACAAAGTAGGAGATGGGGATGTCTAAAACGAGTTCGGCGATGATGGAGAAAATGATGGCGGGGACCGCACCCCACAGGAAAGCGGCGACGAGCAGACCCAGCGGCTCTTTCTCGTAGCGGTCGAACCACCACAAGGCGAGCGCGTAGACGACCATCGGCAGGACGCCGACGGTGAGAGCGAGGAGGATGCCGATCAGGATTGCCAGAGACGGGCTCCTTACCAGGTTGTCCGTTTCAGATAATAGGAGTATAATCGCATATCGTCATTCCTCCTGGCAGACAAAAACCCGCCATCGCCGTAGCGAGGGCGGGGACTTGAATCTCCCAACGTCGGCGCACCGAGGTTGGGGAGTTAAAACTGTACCATTATACCACGACATCGCCGGGTGTACCACATCTCTCCCAGACCATGATGGGGCTTTCATCGCAGTTCCAGTGCCTTTTTCAACCGAACGTCTACCTTGGCTATCAGGCGCTTGCTTAGTCGCCCCAGGCGACCTGTCAGCAGTATGCGATCTAGCGTCATCAGTTTTCCACACCGCACCAACGATGTTACCCGACTACCACTCCCCGTCTCAGGCTGTCGCCCATTCAAACCGCTCCTTCAAGTCATCGTCGCTATACAGGTCAGGCTCGTCGGCCAGCCAGTCAAACGCCCCCCTTGCATGGCCAGATAGGATAGTTCGCCGGCGCTCGGCTCGCTAAGGTTCAATTCCGGCCTGCTCATCACAGCGGTCATTATGCGCAACGTGGCCTCCAGCACGTTGGCCAGGGCCGTGCTCTCCTCCGGTGAAAGGTGGACCTTGAGCCGCTGGCGAGTTGCACCGGCCAGCCGTGCCTGCTGGGCCAGCGTGTACAATTGCGTCCAGGTAGTCTGTCCAACGGTCATCGTGCTCTCCTATCCCTTCTTTTCTCTCCAGCAGATTTCCTGTGATTGTGATGCATTATATCACGGTTTATTCGGACACCCAAGAATGTCCAACAGGTCTACGGCAGCCATGATCGGACGTCCCAGTCACCAGCGGCCTCATCGTAGGCCAGGATGAAGTGGCGGCCGCCGGCGGTGCGGACGCGGAAGACCGGGCCGGCCGGTGTGCGCCACTGCCGCTCGACCTCCTCCACCGCCACCCGTTCCCCCTCCCAGACGAAGGTGCGCGGGCGCTCAGGGTAGCGGTAGCCAGCGTAACACTCGACGATAACATCTGGCATGGTCACAACTCCAGCGAGTGCAGGTAGGCGATCAGGTTTCCAAACTCAAAATTCCAGATAGCCTCGCTTATGCCGACCATCAATGTGCAGAACACCAGCCGTAAGCACATCCTTGAAACCCAGAACAATAGGCACGTCGTCAGTATCCGCCAGGTCCGCGTCAATGCAAAAGTCCTGGGTTGCCCATTGTTCGTCTATCAGGCAACAAGTAATCCGACCAAATGTCACCGGCAGAACGCAATCTTCTTTGGCTACCAGTCCCCGAATGGAGTAGCCTTTGAGCATTTCTACTTCACACTGTTGCCATACGCGACGAGGGATAATGGACAACGGAGAGCCGGTATCTACCAAGGCCCACTCCGCCTTGGTATATCCGTGCGCTGTCTTGAAGGTGATTGCACACAAAGCCCGAACAGCCTCCACCGTTAATGGGGCCAGGTCTGGAATGAGACGTTCATGAAACCACAGTTTGATTCGGGTAGACACGGCTGCTTTCCTCAACGAAAAAAGTTGCACATTTCTCGGGATCCAAATCCGCACGCGGGTCTAGTACTTGCCATTGGCCCTCCTCCAGGACGGCCACGATCTGTTGCTCTTGAACGGCAATCCACCGGTTAGCATAATCGGGCAGGAATTCATCCGCGTGTTCAAAGAACCACCGGCTCTCTTTCCAAAAATTTTTGGGGATAGTCGTTTGCGGAATAGACATCGTAATCTCCTCTCAAGGTGAAGCGGTCACAATTCCAAAGAACGCAGGTACTCGACCAACTCATCCCGCATATCATCGCGCCGCAGGGCCATCTGGATGTTGGCTTTCAGTTGGCGCAGCGGGTCTCCGGCGGCCATCCACAAGCCCTCGATGGGCTGTACGATGACGGACGAGCGGGCCGCCAGCCGGTCCACCGCATCGGCCATCCACAGTTCGCCCCCACGCCCCGGCTCCAGGTCATCCAGCACATCGAACAGTTCCGGCGTAAAGATAAAGTGGCCGATCTGCACCCAGTTGGAGGGGGCAGTGCCCGGCGCGGGCTTCTCGATGATGCGCGCCATCTCGTTGGCGGAGCCTTCCTTCAGTTCGATGCAGCCGTACAAGTGGGTCTCCTCGTCCGGCACGCGCTGGGTGGCGAGGACGGCTGCCGGCTGGAACTCGTTGAACGTTTCTAGCATCTGCTGCGGCACCGGCACGCCTCGCGGTGACGCCTCGGCGGAACCGTCGCCGATGATGATGTCGTCGCCGAACATGTAGTAGAACGGCTCGCCGGGGGTCAGCCAGGGGCGGGCGGCCAGGGCGGGCGATGCGTTGCCGTAGGGCAGTCTCTCGGGCTGGCGCACAAAGACGATCTCGGCCATCTGAGAGATGCGCCGCACCTCCTCCAGCAGCGCCAGTTTGCCCGCTGCCTCCAGGTGGCGTTCCAGGTCGGAGGCGGGCGCAAAGTGGCGCTGCACCACCTCGCTGCCCCCGCGCACGACGACAATGATGTGGGTTAACCCTGCTGCCACCAGTCCCTCCACATGGTATTGGATCAGCGGGATGCCGGCGATGGGGAACATCTCTTTGGGAACTACTTTGGACGCCGGCAGGAAGCGAGTGCCGTATCCGGCGATGGTGATGATGGCTTTCATAGTTGCTCCTTGGTTTTTATGTTGATTGCTGGCTGCTCGACGCCCATGAGTTCTGCTTCGAGCCATCAGCGGTTCAGCCACTGCGCTTCTCCTCGTCCGGCACCAATGCACTGGGCAACAGCCGCCCGTCCTCCTGCCGGATGAGCAAATCTCCTTCCAATGATTTGAGCATAGGCAGTAGTTCGACGAACGTCTCGACGCCCAATTGCTCCAGCGTGGCATCGTCAATGTCCGCCGAAAGCCCACCACTGCGCCGGGCGACGTAGAGCAGCCGCCGGATGTCGGGGGTGAGTTCCAGCGCGAACTCGTCCTGCACCATCCGCCAAAGCGTGGAGAAGGTCTGCTCGTCTATCCGCTCCACGCCCTTCACCGCACCCCGGCGCATCACTTTTTCACAGATCAGGTTGAACTGGCGGGGGATGTGGTAGGCGTATTCTGCGATTTGGGAGATGACTTCTGGCGCAAAGGGCGTGACCTCGCCGGATGGACGCTCGCGGGCGGTGTTCAGATAGTTGACGGCAATGTGATACAACTCGTCGGTGCTCATCCGGGGCAGTGTGATAGTCTCGCTGAACAGGCCCAACATCTGCCCGGAGACGTCCTGTAGGGTCGAGGTGAAGCGACCGGTCAGCAGAAAGCCCCGGTTGCCCTGCCCGCGTCGCAACAGATCGGTGGCGTTGTCTACGAGGTCCTGCACCGCGCGGCTCTTTCTTGTCCAGGTCGTCAACGGCAACAATGACCCGCCCATATTGTTCCTGGGCAACGTCGAGCAGACGCAACAGGACGGTGTAGACATTCTGAAGTTGCCAGCCCTCCTCCCTTCCCCGCTCCCACGAGCCACCGATGCTGACGAGCTGCAAATCCACTTTGCCCTCGACCTGGAGTTGGCGGCTGTGGGTGACTCGTAAGCCGCTGAGGACGTCTCGCACACGGCGAGCCTCCGGCTCTGCGTCGACCAGCGTCTCGGACAGTGGCAACAATGCCCCGTACAGCGCCTCCGACGTCTCGCCGGGGAAGCGGCCGACGTACAGGATGAGCATCCGCTCTCCCAGCGCGGCGGTCTCTTGTTGCAGGCGGTGGAGCAGGCGCAAAATAAAAGTGGTCTTGCCAACTCCCCACAGGCCACGCACCAGCACGTTGCGCCCCTCGTACAAGGCCGGGAGTGCTAGGTCTAGTTCGCGCTGGCGACCGTAAAAGATGCGGCTCAACTGCACCGGGTCTTCCGGTGGCGTGGCGCGAAAGGGAACATCGCTCAACCCCCAACGTTGTAAAGTCTCTCGGTAGTGGGCAATCGAACTCATGATATGGCACCTCCCATAGGTTGGATGGCTCGATGGGCGATTTGCAGCAGATTGTCTATTTCACGCACCCGCTGATTGCGTTGCAGGTCTATGTAACCCCAGCGGGCTTTTCGGAAAGAGTCAATCGCCGCCGATGGACGGCCGGTCAGCAGAGACAGACTACCCAGTGCCTCCTGCGTCACAGCGATGCCGTCGGTGTCCTCAATGCGCCGAAAGAGGCGCAGGGCATCCTTGAGGTAGATGTAAGCGGATTCAAAGTCGTGGATCAGGTGATAGAGTTGTCCCAGTTCCAGCAGGGCGTGGGCCAGTTCGGGACGGGCCTTGTGGCGGGAAAAAGTCTCACGGGCCTGCTCTAGCAACGTGATGGCCTCACGCCAGCGGCCTAACTGGTGGTAGCAACGTCCCAGGTGGTAGCGGGTGCGGGCGCGCAGGAGGTGATCAGCCTCTATCGCGTCCAACAGACTCGTCGCCCGTTGGAACCTTGCGCCAGCACAGGAGAGATAAGCCTGACGTTGATCTGGGTCGGCGTCAGCAAGACGCAGCAGGGCCAACCCCAGGTTGCTGAGAAAGGCAGGCAAATCAGGCAAATCAGGAGATGTAAGATCTATCGCCTCCTGATAGACACTAACTGCTCTTTCCAGGTCTTGCAAGTGGCCGATGTGTCTGTAGCGATCAAGAAGAACATTGCCCAGGTTGTTGAGAAGAGCAGGCCGTTCAGGCCAACCGCGGGATGTGAGAGACAATGCCTCTTCCCGGACACGCACTGCTTCCTCCAAGTCTTTCAGTTGACCGGTGCGGGCGTGGCGGATGCTCAGGCCAGTGCCCAGGTTGCTGAGAATAGAGGGCAGGTGCGGGGAGTAGAGGGGCAGCATGCGCGGCATCACCTCTCGCATACGCTGTGCCGCTTCTCGAAAGAGGCGGATCTCTTCCTCCAGATCTTTCATACGACCGGTGTGATCGTAGCGTTCACTCAGGCCACTGCCCAGGTTGTTGAGGATAAAGGGCAGATTGGGAGAGTCGGGAGGCGCGCGCTGTACTGCTTCTCGAAGCAATCCGAGTGCCTGATCCAGGTCCTCCAGGCGGCCTTGCGCCTGGTATCGGCGCAAGAAAATCCCGCCAGCATCGTTGAGTGCGGCTAACTGAAGGCGCTCCTCTGCCGTAGCAAAAGCCGGGTGGGCCAGAACCTGCTCCCAAATAGCCACGGCCTCATCCAAGGCGGCCGGTTTACCGCTGTGGAAGTATCGTTGTCCGGCCTCTTGCGCCCGCCGAATATCGGTGAGGATTTGTGAGTTCATCTGCTACCTCTATTCATGATAC
This sequence comes from Anaerolineae bacterium, assembly GCA_016783285.1. The sequence goes on along the minus strand of JADHWW010000018.1, from coordinate 11,515 downwards.
GCCTGACACTTTTCGCCTCGAACAGTTTGCTTCGTCCCCGCGTCTCGGGCTCAAAGGGTAGCGACCGATCATGCTCGCACTGGCCCGCCCGATTCTCGGCGAACCACTCCAGCCAGCGGGGAGCAGGGTTTGGAAAAGGTACCCGGCCTGGCGCTCCTCCACCCGTGTATCCACCCACCCCACGCCCATTCTCAGGCCTGGCGAGACCACTCAGCCTGAACTGAGCCTGCTTTTGAGTTCCTGGTACTTTTCGCGCAAGAACTCTTCGTGAGCCAGGGGCCAGACGCGCTTCGTAGACGGCCAGCGCCTATACCAACCTGGCCTTGCGGAAGCGTTTGATCAACGAGTGGCGGCGCTTGTACTGGTCGCTGATTCGGGCCATCCGCGCCTGGAAAGCTGCTTCCTGTCCCTGGTGCAAGGCCAATTCCTTTAGCCTTACCAACAACCGCACCGCTTCGTCATACGGTTTTGCCTGGGATTTCTGGATCAGCGCGTCAATCTCTTGCCAGGCATCCTCGCCCCGTCGAGCCAACGCTTCCAGTTCCGCGATACGTCCGGCCTCGGCTCGTGCGGCGTGCTCCCTGCGCTTACGTTCTCGCAGGGCTTTTGCGGCTGCGAAAAGTTCGTTCACTGTGCGGCGCTGTGTCGTGTCGGCCTGAGACACACCGCGCAACGTCTCCAACCGGCGGTTCAGAGCCAACGAGAGGTGCGGCTCACCCTGGGCCAGCCGCAACAGGAAAGCGCCTTTTTCCTCTGGCAGGAGTTGCGCGATGGCCTGACGCAAGTCATCCGTAGACGCCGTTTGCACCGGTTGGGCACTGCGTTCCGCCGCTACCTGGAGCAGATCCGTGTCTACGTCGAACAGTCTCACGAAACTGTCCAAAGCGGCCGTCAAGTTGCCCAGGCCGGGTGGCGCCGGTGGCTCTAGTGCGTCTTCATCCGCTTCGTAAGCCAGCGTCACCCCCTTGAGCCACGCCAGATAGAGCAGGCGATAGTCTCGCCGGAGAATCGCGTCCCGCAACCCCACCAGGGAATCCAACCACCCTTCACCTTCGATCCAACCGAGACCTTCTTCCTCGTGCAACTGGATGTCCAGGATCGCGTACTCACCCTTGGTATACACGTTGACGGCGTCCGAAGGGTAATCCAGTGTCACCACGTTGTACTGCTGCATCTGTTCCAGATCCAAGAGTGATTTCGGGAAACGAAACATCAGTTGGCGGCTGCCCCAGTTCGCCAGGTAGAGCATGGCGTCGTAGTATTCCGCCAGCAAGTCTTCTACTCCGCGACGCAGGCCGCCACCAAAACTATAGGTGAACACCGCCCGTCGTGGGTGTGGGTCCACGCGGCTGGATAGCTGGGCGACTGCCCGTTGTTCATCTTCGGTCAATGGCCGGTCTATGGCCTGGAATTCGTAGTGTTGATACTCACTCATTCTGTTCTCCTTTCGCTCTCTATCCCGACAGATTTGCCGTTGACCTCCCGCCCGATGGGTTCCCCGGCTCGCTTGCGCTTCAGGCGGCGGGTCAGTTGTGCTCCGGGAAGTCGGACATCGCTACGTCTTGAACATCTCGAGTCGACCGTGCGTCTTCGGCTTGATACTCACCCCTGCCGCACCAAGCCACCGACTTCGCTCCGCAGACCGTTTTGGATTCCGAAGCACGCTTTCAGGCAATCGCTCAGGATACATTCTGGCCATATACATTGCTCCTGTCAGAGATGCATCGCAGCACTCGTCAGCATCGCTGGATTGATCTCAATACGCTCGTGAGTCGTTTGTCATCTCCTTCATCATCTTCCCTATGGAATGTTCACTCCGTCCGTCTCTCGGTTCACAACCCTGCTCTCTGCCTATGCCACTCCGTCGCCTGCTCGTAGGCGTAGGCCACGCGCAGTACCGCTTCCTCGCCAAAGGCCGGCCCCATCACCTGCAACCCGATGGGCAACCCCGCTCCGTCAAAGCCGCAGGGCAGGCTCAACCCACAGATGCCCGCCAGGTTCATCGAGAGGGTGAACACGTCGGAGAGGTACATCTGCAACGGGTCATCCACCTTCTCGCCGATGCGGAAGGCGGTGGTGGGAGTGACGGGAGCGACGATGACGTCCACCTGCTCGAACGCAGCGTCAAAGTCGGCCTTGATGAGCGTGCGCACTTTCTGGGCCTTGAGGTAGTAGGCGTCGTAGTAGCCCGCGCTGAGAGCATAAGTGCCCAGCATGATGCGCCGCTTGACCTCCGGGCCGAACCCCTGCCCGCGGGTCGCCCTGTATGTCTCGAGCAGCCCGCCGCCGTCCACCCGCAGGCCGTAGCGCACGCCGTCGTAGCGGGCCAGGTTGGCGCTGGCCTCGGCCGGCGCGATGAGGTAGTAGACCGGAAGCGCGTAATCGGTGTGGGGCAGGCTCACCTCGACGATCTCGGCCCCCAGGTCAGCCAGTTGATCCACCGCCACCCGCACCGCCGCCTCCACCTCCGGCTGCATGCCCTCAATAAAGTATTCCTCCGGCACACCGACCCGCACTCTCTTCAATCCGTTATTGTCCTGCAATCCGCCGTTATAATCCGGCACGGGCACGTCCATCGAAGTGGAATCGCGGGGATCGTGCCCGGCGATGACGCCCAACAGCAGCGCCGCGTCGGTCACGTCTTTCGCCAGCACGCCGATCTGGTCCAGCGACGAGGCGAAAGCCACCAGCCCGTAGCGGCTCACCCGCCCGTAGGTCGGCTTGAGGCCGACGACGCCGCAGAAGGCGGCCGGTTGGCGCACACTGCCACCGGTGTCACTGCCCAGCGCACCCAGGCACTCGCCGGCAGCGACGGCGGCCGCGCTCCCGCCACTGCTCCCACCCGGCACCCGGCTCAGGTCCCAGGGGTTGCGCGTGGTGAAAAAGGCCGAGTTCTCCGTGGACGAGCCCATCGCGAACTCGTCCATATTGGTCTTGCCCAGAATGACTGCACCGGCGGCCTTCAGACGCGCTATGGCGGTACCGTCGTAGGGCGGGATAAAGTCCTCGAGGATGCGCGAGCCGCAAGTGGTGGGGATGCCCTCTGTGCAGAGAACGTCCTTGATCGCCAGGGGGATGCCCTGTAGGGGCAACCCTTGCGGTTGCCCGCGGGGGGCAACTGCGAGAGTTGCCCCTACGTCGGCGGCGCGGGCCTGCGCCAGCGCCTCCTCCGGCGTCAACGTCAGGTAGGCCGCGACGTCGTTGTCCACCGCCAGGATGCGGTCAATCACGGCCTCGGTCAGTTCGACCGCCGAGAACTCTCCGGCGGCCAGACGTTCACTCGTTTCGTGGATGGTCAGTTGATAAAGTTTCATATTTGCGATACCTCGTGTGGTGTCCGGGCGACGACCTCACCGCACAGCCGTTTCACCTCCGGCTGGTTCTGTGCATTTGACTTGTATTACCCTTTGTCCTATAATGATGCTCGTGATTGAGACCCAATGAAACCAAAGGCGAAAACAATGTCCGTACAAATGGTTACTCTTACACTCCCCCAAGCAATCTATGAGCGTGCCAGAGAAACGGCGCGTGTTGCTGACCGCGCCTTGGAAGAGGTGCTCGTGCAATCCATTGTCCTCTCACTGCCTCCTCTGGAAAAGAGTATGCCGCCGCCTCTCCGGGCAGAGTTATCTATCTTACCCCTGCTCAGCGACGCAGAGTTGTGGACGGTCGCGCGTAGTACGATGAATAACGAACGGCAGTCCCACCTGGAGGGCCTGGCCGAGGCGCAACAACGCCGCCTGCTCACCCCAGCCGAGCAATCGGCATTGGCCCAACTCGTGGGCGAAGCCGAGCGGGTGATGCTCCACAAGGCAGAAGCCTACCGCCTGCTGGCCCGGCGCGGGTACACCGTCTTTGCCCCACCCGACACAGCCTTACACTGATCTAAATGTCCATCCCCTCCGAGTTGCGCCGCTTGATCGCTGCACGGGACCGCAACCGCTGTGCATACTGCCTGACGGCTGAGGAAAATTGCGGTCTTCAGATGCACATTGACCACATCGTCCCTGAAACGTCTGGTGGACCAGCCACTGCCGACAACCTATGCCTGGCTTGTTTCTCCTGCAACGTCCACAAAGGCGCGCAGCAGACAGGCGTGGATCCCCAGACAGGCAGAGTGACCCTCTTGTTCCATCCTTTGCAACAGAATTGGCACGATCATTTCGTCTGGCGTGAGGGCGACACCCGCATTGTGGGCCTAACGGCCTGCGGCCGGGCAACGGTGGCGGCGCTAAAGATGAATAATCCGACAGTCGTGCAAGCACGCCGCCGATGGGTCACCGCCGGCTGGCACCCTCCTAAAGACTGACAGCCTCCTCTCATAGATATACCCCAATGCCTCTCTTCCTCCGTGCCGCCATGCTTTTACTCCAGCACCGCCGGCACCCTGAAACACCCCTCCTCAGCGGCGGGAGCGTTGGCCAGGATGTCCTCGCGGGGGAGAGGAGGTTTGGGCTCGTCGGCGCGCATCACGCTGCGCAGCGGCAGCACGGTCGCCGTGGGGGAAATGGCCTCAGTCTCCAACTCTTGCAGCCGCACAAAGTGCTTCAGGATGGCCGAAAGTTGCTCCTGGTACAAGGCCAGTTCCTCGTCGCTCAAGGACAGCCTGGCCAGTTCAGCGATGTGTTCTACTTCTTCCCGGCTTAATTTCATCGTACCCCTCCAGAGTGATTATAACATCATCAGGAAATAGGAGCAACTGGGCCATTCGCCCCTTTCCGGCAACCGTGTTATAATTGGAAACTACCGCTTGCGACGACCGAGAGACAACCCTGGAGAAATGTGTTCTATGTTTAGTCTTCCAACACTACCTGAACTTGTGGTCAAACTTATTATTCTGCTCCTAGCCATCCCGATCCACGAATGGGCCCACGCCTGGTCAGCCTACCAACTGGGAGACGACACCGCCAGTCAGCAGGGCCGTATGACGCTTAATCCCATAGTCCACCTTGACCCCATCGGCAGCCTGCTATTGCTGTTCTCCAACTTTGGCTGGGGCAAGCCAGTGCCCGTCAACCCCTACCGGATGCGCACGAATCCCCGGGTAGGCATGGCCATCAGCGCAGCAGCCGGCCCCCTCTCCAACTTTGTCCTGGCTATGCTGCTCGCCATCCCCCTCCGTATGGGCTGGATAGATTCGTATGCTGGAGACTTTAGCATCGGACACCTATTGCTCGTCGCCATCGGGATCAATCTGAGTCTGATGCTCTTCAACTTTATTCCCATCTATCCTCTTGATGGAGAGAAAATCCTGATGGGCCTGCTACCGCCCCGGTGGGGAGATAGTCTGCTACGCTTGCGTCCTTTCGGCATGCTCATCCTGGCCGCGCTGATCTTTATCCTCCCGCGAATGGGGGTGGATCTAATCAGGATACTAATCATGCCAGTGTATAGGCTTTTGTGGAGCCTGTTGCTGCTCTTTTGATGAACCAACCAGGCAGCGCGCTTCGCTACCGCGTGGGGCAGTTCCAACGAGCATTGACCGCCCGGGTTTCAGAGGAGGAGATAGCGCAAGCAATATGCATCTTGACGCCGGAGGCACGGGCGCTTTTCCGCCGCCAGGCCGCCCAGGATCAGCGCCACGGCCTGACAGTGTACCACGCGCTGCGCCGAGCAGGCCACACGAACCCGCATCTTTTGGCGGCGGCGCTACTACACGACGTGGGCAAAGCCGCCGCCTATCTACCTGCGTGGCAACGCGCGGTCATCGTGTTTCTGCGGCGCTTCGCGCCGCGCCTGCTGGCCCGCCTGAGCCGGGGGGAGCCGCAGGGCTATGCCCTGAGCCTTGTCCTGAGCTCTGTCGAAGGGCTGCCGAAGGGCTGGCGCCGCCCCTTCGTCGTGCACGCCCGGCACCCGGAAGTGGGAGCGCGCTGGGCACGAGAGGCCGGCTGCTCACCCCTCACCGTCGCCCTCATCCAGCGACACCAGCACCGGCTGGCGAGTTGTCAGACCGAGGAAGATCAATTGCTGGCCGCGCTGCAAGCGGCCGATAGTCTGAATTAAGATTGGCGGATTTTAAGATTTGGAGATTGGGCCGGCCGCTGCGGTTGGTAAATCCGCAAATCTCAAATCACCAAATCTCAAATCCATCCAGAGGAGAGAACGACCACTATGGATTTCAAACGAGTTGCAATTATCGGTACTGACTATATCAGCGTCTCCATCGCCCTGGGGCTGAAGGCGCAGAAAGAGCCGCCTGAGGTCACCGGCTACGACGCCAGCGCCGTGGCAGCCGATCTCGCGCGCACCCGAGGTGCCTTCGACCGGGTGGAGCGTAAGCCGGGCCGGGCGTGTCGGGATGCCGACCTGGTCATCGTCGCCGTGCCGCTCACACAGTTGCGCGACACCCTGGCCACCATCGCGCCGCACCTCCAACCCGGCTGCCTGGTCACAGACACAGCATACCTCAAGGCGCCGGTGATGCGCTGGGCCGAGGAACTCTTGCCGGAAGGCGTCTTTTTCGTCGGCGGTCATCCTGTTCCCAGCCCGGCCACCGCTGGCCTGGAGCCCTCGCAGGGACTGGATGCCGCCAGCGCCGACTTGCTGAAGAATGCACTCTATTGCCTCATCGCGCCGGCCAGGACTTCCGGCGCAATGATTGATGCCTTCGCCGGACTGGTCAAGTCACTTCAGGCCCATCCTTTCTTCATTGACGTCACTGAGCACGATGGGCTACAGGCTGGCGTCGAGGGGCTGCCCGATCTGCTGGCCATCGCGTTACTGCGGGCCACCGTGGACACCTCCGGCTGGCTAGAGATGTACAAGTTCACCGACCACCGTTTCGCCACAGCCACCGAGGCCGCCGAGGATGCCCGCGAGCGTCACACCGCCATCTTTCTCAACCGCGAGAACATCTTACTACGGCTCAACGCCCTCTTGAGCGAACTGGTGCGCTTGCGCGACCTGCTGACCCACGACGATGCGGAGGGATTGGAGAAGACATTCGTCGCAGCCGCCGAGGGACGGGATCGCTGGATCGCGGAACGGGAACAAGGTACGTGGGGCAGAGAAGGCGCTGCCGGCACGAAACACGTGCCCACGGCAGGTGAGCAGATGGGGCAAATGTTTTTCGGCGGGCGTTTGTTCGCCCGGCTAAAGGGCAAGCCGGACCCTCATAGAGAGTAACACCACGTCTTCACATCCCTCGCCAGGCATCTTTTCAGACCTCCGAGGTTTGGACAGTATATTGGGTTGGGAAAGCAAACATCGTGCCGCCAACAACTTGCTGAGGGACACAAATCTGTAAACCTCGGAGGTCTGGCCCCACTTTATGAAAAGATCCCTCGCCAGGCTGAGCACATTGACTGAGACTTTTCGCATCTTGATGATCGCCCCCACCTCCTTCTTCTCCGACTATGGAGGCCACATACGCATCCTGGAGGAGGCGCGGGGGCTCCAGGCATTGGGCCACCAGGTGACTATCATCACCTACTACCTGGGGCGCGACCTGCCCGACCTGGAGATCGTGCGCACCCGGCCCACGCCCTGGCGGGCCGATTACGAGGTCGGCTCCTCACCCCACAAACTCGCCTTTGACGTTTTCCTGGGTTGGACGGGATTGAAGACCATACTGCGCCGCAAGTTCGACATCGTCCACGGGCATACGCACGAGGGCGCCTTTATCGGCTACTTTTTGAGCCGGTTTCTGCGCGTGCCACTCGTGCTCGATTTTCAGGGCAGTATGACCAGCGAGATGGTGGATCACCATTTTCTCAACCCCAAAGGGGTGTGGTACCGCTGGGCGCGACTGCTGGAACTGCGCATTGACCAAATGGCCGACGTCATCGTCACCAGCAGCCAACTGGGGGCACTCTTGCTGGAGCGCGACTTTAACTGCGACACCCGCCGCGTCTACCCGCTGCCGGATTGCGTCAACCTGGATTTCTTCCGGCCCGACGTGCTCGCCTCCAACGAAGTTGCGGCCCGTAAAGCAGCCCTGGGCATCCCGCCCGATCGTCCCGTCGTCGCCTACCTGGGCCTCCTGGCCGACTACCAGGGCACACCGTTGCTCGTGCAGGCAGCGCAGATTCTCAAACAGCGCGGGGTGGACGCGCATTTCCTGATCATGGGCTTTCCCAGCGTGACCTACTACCAACGTCAGGCCGCCGACCTGGGGGTGAGCGACCGAGTCACCTTCACCGGCAAGGTGTCCTACGAGGAGGCGCCGGCCCACCTGGCGCTGGGCGACGTTGCCGTGGCCCCGAAACTCTCCGCTACCGAGGGCTGCGGCAAAATCCTGAACTATATGGCGATGGCCCTGCCCACCGTCTCCTTCGACACTCCCGTAAGCCGGGAGTACATGGGCCGGCTAGGTGTGTACGCCGGACGGTCCGGCGATCCCACTGCCCTGGCCGACGCCATCGCCGGCCTCCTGGACGACCCACGCCGGCGCGTCGAATTGGGACAGAGACTGCGGGCGCGGGCTGCCCGCCACTTTTCCTGGGACCGCGCCGGGCGGCATCTGCTCAAGATCTATCGCACCGTCCTTGAAACTCAAAATCCTGATAGGAGACCCAATCCCCCATGAACCGGCTACGAGAACTGTGGCACTACCGCGAGTTGATCCGCAATCTAGTCGTGCGTGACCTGAAGGTGCGCTACAAAAGTTCCGTCCTGGGCGTCGCCTGGTCGTGGCTCAACCCGCTGTTGATGATGGTCGTCTACACCATCTTTTTCACCGTTTTCCTGCGCCGGGATGACATCCCTCACTATCACGTATTCCTGTTATGTGGACTCCTGCCGTGGAGTTTCTTCAACGACTCGATCTTCCAGGCCACCGGCAGCATCGTTGGCAACGCCCATCTGATCAAAAAAGTCTACTTCCCCCGCGAGGTGCTCCCTATCTCCACCGTGCTGTCTAACCTGGTTAATTTCCTCGTCGCCCTGCCCGTCTTTTTCATTCTGGCGTTCATCTCCGGCGCACCACTGACCTGGTGGGCGCTACTCCTGCCGCTCACCATCCTGATTCAGGTAACCTTCATCCTGGGGCTAACATTCCTCCTCGCTACTCTCAATGTTTTTTATCGAGACACCCAGCACATCCTGGGCGCGATCATGCTGGCCTGGTTCTTCCTGACGCCGGTGATCTACCCCATCCAGGACGTTCCGCAGCAGGTTACTGTGCTGACGATCACCTTCGACGCCCAACTCTGGCTGCGCCGCCTCAATCCGATGGCCTCCATCGTCGCTTCCTACCGCGACCTGCTCTATCAGGGTGCGCCGACGGGCCTCGATTTCCTGCTGCGCACTGCCGTCACCGCGCTGATCGTGCTCGTCGCCGGCTACCTGGTGTTTCTGCGCTACAGCCCCCGCTTCGGCGAGGAAGTGTAATAGTGATGGAAGCGTCAACTTGTTGACGTCCCTGGTGGACAAAAAGCCGTATCTGCGTGACCGACATCTGTGCCGGGGGCACCGAAACAAGTTTCGGCTTCCATTCAAAACGGTGAATCTGGATGAAATCCGATCTGTTTGCTGACATAGTCGTCTTCTCTCCGGTCAAACCGCCGGCTCCGGGCGCGGCTGCGCCGGTCTTTACCTACCACCTGCTGGACGAACTGCGAGGCCGGCTGGCGGTGGGCTCCCTCGTCGTCGTCCCCTTCGGCCCCCGGCGACTCTACGGCATCGTCGTCGCCCTCGGTGACGTGTCCCCTGTCCCCGAGACGCGCCCCGTCGAATCGCTGGTGGACCCCGACCCGGTGCTCACGCCAGCCCAGATTGATCTAGCCCGCTGGATGGGCCGCGAGTACCTGTCCCCGCTCTGGAGGTGCCTGACGTTGATGCTACCACCGGGCGTGGCTGGCTACGCCGACGTGCAGGTCGAGTTGACCGGGGAGGTCGAGCCTCGAGACGCGCGAACAAAAGCCCAGGAGCAATTGATCACGGTGCTGGATTCCAAAGGCCCGTTGCGTGGGCGACAACTGGACCGCGTGCTACCCCGCCGCCAATGGCGCAGTGCTGCGCATCAACTGGCCCGCCGGGGAGTGGTCGTCAAGTCGCCCTTCCTGGCCCCGCCCCGCGCCCGCCCCAAACAGGTGCGCACAATTGAGTGGATCGCCCCCGACGTTGACACGGACGAGGCGTTAGCAGGTCTGAGGAGCAAATGTTACCCGGCCATCGTCGAGTTCCTCCGCGCCGAGGGCGGCCCGGTAGACGTCAGTTGGGTCTACGCCGAGACCGGCTGTACCCGCTATCACCTCAACAAACTGGCCGAGCGGAACCTCGTCGCTTTCGACACCGAGGAAGTCTGGCGCGACCCGCTGGCCGACGAAACCTTCGTCCCCGACACCCCTCCCCCCCTGACATCAGATCAACAAACCGTCTGGGACGCGATGCAATCTCCAATCTCCAATCTTCAATCTCCAATCTTCCTTCTACATGGCGTGACCGGCTCCGGCAAAACCGAAATCTACCTGCGAGCCGTCGCTGAGGTGCTCGAACGAGAACAGCAGGCTATCGCGCTCGTACCCGAAATCAGCCTGACACCGCAGACAGCCCACCGCTTTGGAGCGCGTTTTGGCCGGCGCGTCGCCATCCTCCACAGCGCGCTCACCGGCGGCGAACGGTACGACACCTGGCGCCGCATCCGCACCGGACTGGTGGACGTTGTCATTGGCCCCCGCTCCGCCCTCTTCATCCCTTTCACCGACCTGGGTCTCATCGTCATAGATGAGGAGCACGACGCCAGCTACAAACAGGAGGAGATAGAATTTGGAGCAGGGGATAAACAGCGCGACCGTCTTCCCCCGAAGCCGCTGGTGCCCTTCTACCACGCTCGCGACGTGGCGCTCGAACTGGCCCGCCTGACCGGCGCGCCGGTCATCCTCGGCTCCGCCACCCCCAGCCTGGAATCCTACCACCGTGCGCAGCGGGGCGAGTTCACGCTACTAGAGATGCCCCGCCGCATCATGGCCCACACCCGCCGCCTGCGCGACCTCCAGGCTCGCTACCACATCCCCCGCATCCACCATCACGTCCTGCACGACGGCCCCGCCGACGCAAGTTACCTGCCCCTGCCACCGGTGCAAATCGTGGACCTGCGGGCCGAACTGCGCGCCGGCAACCGCTCCATCTTTAGCCGGGCGCTGGCGCGGGCGATGGATGAGGCGTTGGGCCAGGGCGAGCAGGTCATCCTCTTCCTCAACCGGCGCGGGACCGCCACTTTCGTCCTCTGCCGCGACTGCGGGTACGTCGTCAGGTGTCCCCACTGCGACGTCCCGCTGACCTACCACGGCGCCCGCGCTCACCTCGTCTGCCACCACTGCAATCACCGTGAGCCCCGCCCCGAATGTTGCCCCCGGTGCGGAGGCCAGCGCATCCGCTACTTTGGCCTGGGCACCGAGCAGGTGGAGCGAGAAGTGCACCAGCGCTGGCTCGACGTCCGCACCCTGCGCTGGGACCACGACACCGCCCGCAACCACGCCGCTCACGCCGCCATCCTCCATCTCTTCAGCACCGGGTTGGCCCACGTGCTCGTCGGCACGCAGATGATCGCCAAGGGGCTCGACATGCCGCTGGT
>JADHWW010000091.1 GCA_016783285.1 Anaerolineae bacterium | reverse complement strand
CCAGGGACGAACACATAGGTTCGCTTTGCAAGCAGACCCGTGTGTCTGCCCCAGGGACGAACACATAGGTTCGCTTTGCTTTGCAAGCAGACCCGTGTGTCTGCCCCAGGGACGAACACATAGGTTCGCTTTGCAAGCAGACCCGTGTGTCTGCCCCAGGGACGAACACATAGGTTCGCTTTGCAAGCAGACCCGTGTGTCTGCCCCAGGGACGAACACATAGGTTCGCTTTGCTTTGCAAGCAGACCCGTGTGTCTGCCCCAGGGACGAACACATAGGTTCGCCCCTACTTTGCAAGGGTTCATTGTCGCAAATGGATAAACCAAACAACCCTGGACAAACGAACACGGCCGATGTGATGGCTGAGGTGGAACGGCGGAGAACGGAGGCGCGGCGGATGAGCGTAGGAGAGCGCCGGGTCGTCATCGTAGCCGACCGCTTCGCCTTCTATCTGTCCAAACGCTGGCTGGCCCTATTCAACGTGCTGGCCTTGCTCTACGTGGGCCTCCCCATCCTGGCCCCGGTGCTGATGCGCCTGGGAGCCGCAGGGCCAGCGATGGTCATCCATTTCGTCTACCGGCCACTGTGCAATCAGTTGCCGCAACGCTCCTGGTTCCTGTTTGGGCCGCAGTTCGCCTACGCGCTGCCAGAGTTGATGGAGCGGGCAGGAACAGACGCGGTACTCGACCCGTATGCAGATACCTTTATCGGCAATGAGGCCGTGGGGTACAAAATGGCCCTCTGCCAGAGGTGCACGGCCACCCACGGCGCGATTTTCCTCTTTGGGCTGCTCTATGTGTTGGGACGACGGCGCGTGCGCCCGCTCCCCTGGTGGGCCTACGTCGGCCTCGGTCTCCTGCCGATGGCGTTGGATGGTGGCTATCAGTTCCTCTCGTACGCTCTGTCCTTGCTGTTGCCTGACTCCCCCATCACCCCTCACGAGACGACGCCCTTTATGCGCACTCTCACCGGAGGACTCTTTGGCCTGACGACGGTCTGGCTGGCCTACCCGCTCGTCCAGGAGACGATGGACGAGTTCCGCCAGACGCTGCACCGGCGGTTGGGGTGGTGAATCAATAACCCAACATCAGTCCTCATCCAGCCTCAACACTGCCAGAAAAGCCTCCTGCGGGATCACGACCCGCCCGAATTGTTTGAGCCGCTTCTTGCCCGCCTTCTGCCTCTCCAACAACTTGCGCTTGCGCGTGACATCCCCCCCATAACATTTTGCCAACACGTCCTTGCGCAACGCGCCCACCGTCGTCCGGGCGATGATGCGCCCTCCCAGGGCCGCCTGGACGGGCACCTTGAACAGTTGCCGGGGGATGACCTCCTTCATCTTGCGCACCAACGCCGAGCCTTTCTCGTAGGCCTGATCGCGGTGCACGATCAGCGCCAGCGCGTCCACTATCTGCTTATTGACCAGGATGTCCACAGACTCCTCCTTTGCTCCTCATTCTAACCGGGCCAGGAGGAGTTGTCAAGAAGCAAAACCGGGTTGGCGTCAGAGTTACTGCGCCTCTTCGACCGGCAAATCCAGCCAGATCTGGCGCAGCAGCGGCCGGTCTATCCACACGCGGCGCAGCCGTACTGGCAGATAGAGGTATGGTCTCTCTATCAACTGCACCCGCACCTGCGGCGGTCGCTCTAGCCACACCTTGACCAGCGTCGGTCGGAGTAACTTGGGCTTCCGGGGGAGTTCCAGTGGAAAGACCACCAATTCCGGCTGCGGTGGGAGTTCCATCGGCAGGAACTCAACTTGCGGTGTGGGCGTGGGCTCACCTGCCAACCCCTGGGCCGAGGCCCCCCCGGCCGTCAGCAGCGACAGTGTCACGCACCCCGCGCCGATCAGCAACATCAGTTTGTTTCGCATTTCGCGCCTCCTTAAAAAGTGATTTTGGTCTCTACCCTTATAGACGACACAGAGGCGAAAAAGATACGGCCTCTCAGGGACTTTCCCCCACTCGCGTGGGTGTCGGCGGCACCAGGAACTCGACCGCTGGCGTCGGCGTGGGGGCAAACTGGAGCAGAGGCATCGTCGGCGTCAGGTGCAGGAACTCGGGTTGCGGCAACAACTCCGGTCGTTCCATAGCCTGAAGGGCGAACTCGTGCTGCTGTTCAAGCAACTTCAGCGTCCCGTCCAGGTGCAGCAATTGGGGTTGGGGCAGTGCCAGCCGTATCTCTCGCAGTGCCACCTGCTGGGCCTCGGTCAGTTCGATGACCCGTTGGAGCAAGCGGGGCACTTCCTCCGGCTCTGCCTGTACGATCTCCGGCAGCGCTGCTTGCACCTCTTGCGCCGGTCGCCCCCAATCCTCCTGCGCCACCGCTCGCTCACATTCGACCAGGCGGAGCACCTCGTCCAGGCGTCGCGCAGCGAAATCGAGGTGCAGGTTGGCCCGGTCACCAGGCTGCGACACGAGCGCGAGTTGCACATTCTCGGCGGTCAGTTTGAGCGGATAGAGCAGGTCACCCGGCAACGACTGGGCAGCAGCAACGCCCGTCGTCAGGCAGAGCACCAGCGTCAGTGCGGCCGCAACAGCGAAGGCCCAACGCAGGCGCAGCGGTGCACGCAAGCGGCCAGTCTCACGACGCGCCGGTTGCCCCAGACGGGCCTCTCGTAGCAATCGCCGTCGTCCGGTCACCAATCGTCCGGGAGGCGGGGGCACCGGTTCGCGCAGCGGGGTCAGCGCGAAGTAGGCCTTCAACAGCCCGCGCAGCTCCGCCGCCTGCTCGGGATAATCACACAGCACCTCATCTACGGACTCCCCGGCCTCCACGCGGGCCAATATCTGATCCAACACCTCGTCAAACCGGTGACGCCTCATCGTATGCCCTCCGCTGCCAACGTGCGCCGCAGCGACGCCAGCGCCCGGTGTTGCAACGCCTTCACCGCTCCCTCCGAGCGGCCCAGAATCGCGGCGACTTCCACGTTGCTCAGCCCTTCTAAGAACTTTAATGTCACCACCTGTTGCTGCGCCTCGGTCAACGTTGTAAGCGCCCGGCGGAGACGTCCCTGCTCCAGGCGCTGTTCTGCCAATTCCTGGGCACCGGGCTCAGGCTCGAGCGCTCGTTCCTCCAGCGGCAATGCATTGTGCCTGGCGGCCCACCGGTAGTGATCTACGACGATGTTGTGGGCGATGCGGTAGAGCCAGGCCACAGGCGATCTCCGCCACCCCTTACCCCGCCGCAGTGCCCGGAGAGCGCGGAGGAACACCTCTCCTGTAAGATCCTCGGCCGTCTGCGCGTCGCCGATGCGGCGGTAGACGTAGCGATAGATGGCCTCAGCGCGGTCGTCGTAGAGTTTGGCCAGTGCGTGCGGTTCGCAGGCGCTAAGGCGCTCTAGTGAAACTGTATCGGCAGTCACGACGTTTCCTCTTACTCTTACAGACGTTCAAGCGGCCCAAAAGATACGGGGGCTCACTGCCGAGCCCCCGCGATCAGTCTTTCCATTTCGGCCCGCCGCCTTCTTTCTTTGCTTTTGCGGGCAGCACCACTGTGAAGCGGCTGCCCCGGTCAGGGACACTTTCGGCCCACACGCGGCCGCCGTGCAGTTCCACCAGTCCCTTGACGGTGGAGAGGCCCAGCCCCACCCCGCCGTGCCGGCGGGTCATGTGATCCTCGACCTGGATGCTATTCTCGACGGGGACCGGGATGTCGCGCAGTTGGCCGGCTGGATCGTCATCGGCGGCACGGAAGCGCAACTCGCCGGTACGGGCATCCAGCAACAGGATGGAGGCGGCCTGGCTGCCGCTCAGTTCGGCCGCCACCTTCACGATTCTGTGCAACAGGGGCTCCAGAGATTAGGGCTTTCTCAAAGTCGTTTGGTGTCATTGCGAGGAGCGTTTTTTGCGACGAAGCAATCCCCAACGACAGGGTGGAGATTGCTTCGCGCTGCTCGCAATGACAGGTGTGTCGACTTTGAGAAAGCCCTACCAGAGATACCGTAGAGGTCAGTTCGCGGCTGATCTCGAGGATCCTCTCCAGCCTTTGCAGTCAAACTTTTATATGTTGCTCATCATTCTCCATTCTCCATTCTCTATTCTCCATTCTCCATTCTTCATTCTCCATCCTCTGCCATACAAGCCGTTATCGCGGCCTCCGTCTCCAGCCCTTCCGTTCCAAGTCTCCACCAGCCCAGGAACTCGACGTTGCCCGCCGGCCCACGCAGAGGCGAGGGCATCAGGCCGCACAGCCCCAGGCCCAACTCGGCTGCGATACTCACCACCCGCTCCAGCACGCGCCGGTGCACCTCCGGGTCGCGCACCACTCCGCCCTTCCCGACCTCTCGCCGTCCCGCCTCGAACTGCGGTTTGATCAGCGCCACCACCTGGCCACCCGGGCTGAGCCAGCGCACCGCCGCCGGCAGGATCAATCCCAGCGAGATGAATGCGACGTCGGCGGTGACCAGGTTCACCGGCTGCGGCAAACTCTCCAGATAACGCGCGTTGGTACGCTCCATCACCACCACGCGGGGGTCGTTCCGCAGCCGCCAGGCCAGTTGGCCGTAGCCCACGTCAATGGCGTAGACGCGGCGCGCGCCGTGCTGAAGCAGACAATCGGTAAAGCCGCCGGTGGAGGCCCCCACGTCGGCCGCCACCGCGCCGGTCACGTCCAACCCAAAGCGTGCCAGCGCCGCCTCCAGTTTCTCCCCGCCCCGGCTGACGAAACGCGGACGGGCCTGCAGCGTGATTTCGACATTCGTCGCCATCTGAGTGCCGGGCTTGTCGGCCACCTGCCCTCTCACGCGCACCAGGCCGGCGCGGATCAGCCGTTGGGCCTGTGCCCGGCTCTCCGCCAGGCCCCGCTCGACCAGCAGAACGTCCAAGCGTTTTTTTGCCATCGCGCCATAAGCATACCTCAAGATAGGCTAAATGCAAGATTGGCAGCCAGCCAACGCTTGCCGAAATCGAGCAACTCTGGTATCATCCTGTACACCGCAATTCGCAATTCGCCCGGAGGTCAACACCGTGATCACTGGCTTGATCAAAACCATGCGGCCCAAGCAATGGGTCAAGAACGTCTTTATCTTTGCTGCACTGGTCTTTGACGTCAAACTGTTCACCTTGCGCTACCTGGCCCCAACCATCGCCGGCTTCGTGCTTCTATGCCTGGTCTCCGGGGCAGTCTACATCATCAACGACCTGGCCGACGTCGAAAAAGATCGCCAGCATCCCAGGAAGCGCAACCGACCTATCGCTTCAGGCCAACTTGGCGCCCGTCCAGCCACCGTCGCGGCGATACTCATTCCCCTCGTCGCATTGCCGCTGGGCTTTTTGCTCAACCCGACTTTCGGCGCCACCTTGCTCGGCTACTTGTTGCTACAGATCGCCTACTCTTTCTGGCTCAAGAACGCCGTCATCATTGACGTGATGCTCGTAGCGGGTGGCTTTCTGCTACGTGTGGCAGCCGGCGTGCCGCTGGTGAACGCCACGCGCTTTTCGCCCTGGCTGTACGTCTGTATGACGTTGCTGGCGTTGCTGATCGGCTTTGGCAAGCGCCGCCACGAGTTGGTGCTGCTGAAGGAGAACGCCAACATGCACCGCCAAAGCCTGCAAGAGTACAACCTGCCACTGCTCGATCACATCATCAGCATCGTGACTGCGTCGGCACTGCTGGCCTACGCGCTCTACACCTTCTCCGCTCCCAACGTGCCCCAGAACCACGCCATGATGCTGACCATTCCCTTCGTCCTGTACGGCATCTTTCGCTACCTGTACCTGATCCACGTCAAGGGAATGGGCGGTGCGCCAGAGGAGATCGCGCTCTCCGACCGGCCGCTACAAGCCACGGTTGTTCTATGGGGTCTGAGCGTCGTCATCGTGATGTACTTTGAGTAGGAGTAGGACACCACGAGGACGATGTCTCGATATGACCCTGTCGTGGAGCCGCTACCAGTCCGTGA
This sequence comes from Anaerolineae bacterium, assembly GCA_016783285.1. Next base: position 729 of record JADHWW010000091.1, on the reverse strand, counting down.
TAGTCGGTCAGTTCACGACTGAGAAATTCCTCGGCGACGAAGCAGAACTTTTGGCCTGGACTCACCCAATTGTACTTGTGGGCCAGTGCGTTTGCTAGTCGCGCACGGGCGGTCCAATCCACTCATCGGTGGCATAGGAGGCGTCGGCGTTCAGGAACAGGACACAACTGGACCGAGCCACGTTCTCGACCAGGCCGGGGGGCAATGTCATTAAGTTAAGACTTCGGAAGTCTGCCGTCGGAGATTTTGAAGGAAAAATCAGCCTGGAACTGCGTCAAAAGCCGTTGGGTAGAGCACTTTTGAGACTTCCGAAGTCTGGCTCATCCTTAACTTAATGACATTGGGCCGGGGGGAATCGTGATTGGGACGGATGACACTATCAAACTATCAAACTATCAAACTAAATTGGTCGTGCACCCCCCGTCGAATCGGCTCACCCGGCTTACCGAGACCACCCGGCTCCGACCAGGCGCCCCTGCGGCGCCCAGGAGGGACTCCTTACCGCTGCTTCCTCCCGGACCTGACGGGGTTCGAAGGCTCCTGCCGCGCAGGACCCAATCTTCAACACCGTCTGACCTCGGCAGTATCGAGTAACTCGACCCTCGGGGGGGAGTTCGACCCCGCTATGGCGGGTTGCGGGTACAGGGCACCGCCAGCTCCCCATCTAGCACGACCACCGCCATGCTACCGCAGGAAAGACGAAATGTCAAATATGGAAATCCCCAGGCT
>JADHWW010000124.1 GCA_016783285.1 Anaerolineae bacterium | reverse complement strand
CACACGCAACCGCTGTCGTCCTGACTTCGACGAGACTTCGCCGGGCTCAGTCGAGGCGCTCAGTCGAGCCGTCCCGCGCTTGAAAGCCAGGACGTTGCCCATTGTGTCCACCTTGACCTCGTCCACGTGTTCCCGCACCGCGTCGAGCACGACGACGCGCACGCTCCCCTCGTCCCCCGAAACGCCAACCGCTTCCGAAAGTTCTCTTAGTATCATGAATCCCCCTGCTCGGTTTCTTCCCCGTATTGTGTCTGTCTTTCCGCGAATGCGTACGTGCCCGATACTTGCTCGTATTCCCATTCCACTTCTGACGATGTCAGAAGTGGAGAGGTAACAAAGGAGTCGTCCTGGAAACTGCCGTCCAGTCCAAATTCCAGGCGCAAGAGGCCGTACTCGCAGACTCCATTGAACACTCCCTGGGCAGTGAAACGGGGGCCCACCGCGACTTCAAGGGCCAGAAAGCCCCCCGAGCGCAGACGCTCATCGCTATGCAGGGACCGATGGATGACCGTTAGCGGTATGTCACGGAGAATGTCGTAGCATGGGCCATTTTGCTGCACCTCGTATCCCATCGCCTCTAGTACCTTTTCTGCCTCCTGCACGACGCGCTCATCAGGAAAGTCAGCAAGAGCCTGTGTAAACAGAGCATCCCATTCTTGGTCCATCGCCTTTCCTCTCAATGCCGGGTGACCAAGTCAAAGTAGAGCGTGTCGTCTGCCAGATTGTCATTCCGACGAGTGCCTGCTATCCTGCCTCTGTGATGTCCCAGCCTATCTTCTCCAGGAAGTCCATATCCAGTCCGGCAATGAACGCCGCCAAGAGCCGCCCAGCCCGCTCGATGTCTTGCACTGCCAACGTCTCCACCGGCTGATGCATGTAGCGGACGGGGATGGAGACGAGGGCCGTGGGCACCCCTTCACGGGTGACCTGGATGGCCCAGGCGTCGGTGCCGCTGCGGCCCGGGATGGGTTCAATTTGATACGGAATCTCGTGGGCCTCGGCCACCTCCTTCAGGCACGTCGCGAGCCCGGGGTGGAAGTTGGGACCGATCCCGATAGCAGGGCCCTCGCCCAGGGGGAGAGCGTCTACCTCTGGGACGCCCGGTTGTTTGCCGAAGGTCACGTCCAGCGCCACGGCCAGGTCCGGCGCGACGCCGTAAGCAGCGGTGATGGCTCCCTTCAGACCCGTCTCCTCCTGCGCCGTCGCCACGGCGAAGACGTCCCAGGTGTGACGCACGCCGGCCAGTTGCTCCAGCGCGAGCGTCACGGCGGCTACGCAGGCCCGATCGTCCATCGCCTTGCCTGCTACGTGACGGTTCTTCAGTTCCACCATTTCACGTCGGATGGAGATTATATCACCGACCGCGACCAGCCGCTCGACTTCCTCCGCTGGCAGCCCCACGTCCACGAAGATTTTCTCCCATGGGACAGCCTTCTTGCGCTCTCCCTTGGGCAGGACGTGGGGCGGGCGAGTAGCGACGAGACCAGGCAAGTCCCGCTGCCCGTGGACGACCACTTCGAGCCCCAACAACACTCTCGAGTCCGTTCCTCCGACCCGGGTGATGCGCAGGAAGCCCTTCTCGACGCCGGTCACCATCAGCCCGATCTCGTCCATGTGGGCTGCCAGCATCAGTTTGGGGCGAGGCTCAGCTCCCGTGCCCCGCTTGAGGGCAATCAGGCTGCCCAGGTTACCCTCGCACATCTCGTCCACGAAGGGCTGCCAGGTCTGGCACAATAGTTCTCGCACCGGCCTCTCGTAGCCAGAGAGGCCGTCGGCTTCCGAAAGTTGCTTCAGTAAGGGGATAACTTCCACGCAAGACTCCTCATACAGTATGGTCGCAGTAGATTACGGCTCACGATTCCGGCGTCGCAGTCACAGTGATGCTAGCCGTGGGTGTAAGCGTAGGCGTTGCAGTGGCGGTGGGTGTGTAGGTCGGAAAAGATGTCTCGGTCGGCACCTCAGTCGGAAAGGATGTCTCAATCGGCGTCTCTGTCGGGATAGGTATTTCAGTAGGCGTCGGCGTAAACGTGGACGTCGCCGTGGGTGTGAGCGTCAGTGTGGCTGTAGGGGTCGGGGTCGAGGTCTCAGTGGGTGTCGGAGTGTCAGTAGGGATCGAGGTTTCGGTAGGCGTCGGTGTGGGCGTGTAGGTAGGCGGGAACCACTGAGTAGGGGTTGGTGGCAGCGTCTCCATCGGCTCTACCACCTCCAAGGCGGGTGTGGCCGAAGGCGCCTCGGTAGGCGTTGTGGTTGGTGTAGCCGTCGGTGCTCTGGCTTCTGGTCTCAACGCCAACATTGAGACACCGAGACAATAACATGGCAGAGTCAGAAGGATGATGCTTGCGAGCACCCAATGGATAGTCTGCCATTCACTCGTATCGCGCATTGACAACTCCGTCGTGGTATACTGTGATATGATAACACCGTTAGGAGTGTTTGTCAACGCTTCGAAATGGAACTTTGACTTTCAAGCGGAGTTGCAATATACTGAGATCACAACTACTCAGCCCAGCAGTCGTTACACAGAGTTACACGGAGAAGACACAGAGAACTACACAGATAGGGAGATAGCCCGTATGCATCTGCCACGGCCCAATCCTGCCTTCCGCAACCCCCCTTTCGGTGCGGCAGGCTTCCGGGTGCTCATCGTGCGCCTTTCCCCTTTCCGCGACGTGGACCGCTCGACCCCTCACCTCTTTCTGTTCCAGGCAGTGCGCCGCGTCTTGCCCGACGCCTACATGGACATGGCGTTCTTTCCCCCCCGTCACGACCGGGAACGGCTGGAGCGGGCCGGGATTCCCCTGCTGGTCGGTATGCAGTCCTTCCGCTTGGCCGAGGACTTCGATCTGCTGTTGATCTCGAACGCTTATATGCTGGAACTGGTCAACCTGCCCTATCTGCTGCTCCGGTCGGGCGTGCCGCCCATGGCCAGCCAGCGGGACGAGTCGTGGCCGCCCCTGATCCTGGGAGGCTCCAACGCGATGGCGGCCCAGGCAATCGTCGCCAAGAACGGCGACAGCCTGGTGGACGCGCTCTTTTTCGGTGAGGGAGAGGAGCATGTCGGCACGCTGGCCCGCTGTCTGCGGGACCACGCAGGTCTGGACAAGCGGGATCGGCTGGCCCGCGCAGCGGCCCAGGTGAAGGGGCTGTGGGTGGCGGGGGGTTGGCCGGAGCGGCCGGTGGAAAAGGCGGTGCTGGACGTGCCGGGCGCTGACCATCTGCTGGTGGACTATCCGCTTCTCAGTGGCGCTGAGGCGGGGACCGCCCGCCTGCAGATCGGTTTCGGCTGTCCCGCTTTCTGTTCCTTCTGTTTCGAGGGGTATGACCGCAAGCCCTACCGCGAGGTTTCGCTTCGGGCCATCCTGGCGACGGCCCGCCGGCTCAAGCAAGCCCAGGGGTGCGAGACGCTGGAGTTGTACAGTTTCAACTTCAACACGCATCGAGACATCATGACGCTGCTTTTGGAATTGAACAGGCTCTTTGACCGGGTGGGCTTCAAGAGCCAGCGGGTGGACGTGCTCCACGGTACGCCAGGGCTTCTGGAGACGGAGGTGATCGCCGACAAGCGCACCTTTACACTGGGCGTGGAGGGAATCAGCACGCGCTCGCGGGCCTGGCTGCACAAGAGCCTCGCCAGCGATGTGATCGTGGAATTGCTGGAGCGGCTCCTGGGGCAGAAGGTGCGGGAGATCAAGCTCTTCTATATCCTCACCGGTCACGAAGGGGAGGAGGACCTGGCGGAGTTTCGCGACTTCGTCAAGCGGTTGAAAGCGCTTCGCCAGCGGCGCAACCCCGGCATCCGCATCATATTCAGCGTCGGATTGCTGATTCGCATGCCCTTCACGCCGCTGCGCTACGACCGCCTCTTGCTCGACCCGGCCGAGTGGCGGGAGATCATCGGCCCGGTCAAGTCGATCTGCGAGACAAATGGCTTTGAGTTTCGCCTGGCGATACCCTGGGAGGAGTATTGCAGTTCGCAAGTGCTGGCGATGGGGGGCTATTGGCTTCACGAAGCACTGATCTCCCTGGCCGAGAAGGGGTACTGCTATGACGAGCGACTCTCGTCTGGCTACTGGGAAACGTTGCGGGCCTGGATGGTCGCGCATGGTCACTGGACTCCGTCGCTGCTGGGGGAAAAAGGCCCGGATTATCCCTTTGCGCTCCAGTTCGTGTGCTCTAACGTGGTGCCGACCTTTTTGTATGAGCAGTATCAACAGGCCAGGCGGGGCCTGGATCAAGGGTATTGCCTGGGGAGCGAAGCCGGGCCCGGTCGCTGCCTGGGGTGTGGGGCATGCTCGGACGACATCCAGCGACGGGCAATCACCGGTCACCGCATGCGCCAGCCGGATGACGAGCACTATCTGGCTCGTTTGCAGGAGGTGATGCAGGTCAAGCGGCGGCTGAAGCCGGTGTACGTGCGGTTGAGACTGCCCCCACTGGTGGCTGGTGTCTCTCCCGAGTGGATGAACGCCTGGGTATTGCGGGGGTTGCTCGCTGACTGCCCGGCGCTGACGGACAATCTCCTGTCGGCGCGGGAGAGCCTTTTCACCACGCGAGAGAACCGTCGCCGCTACGCCGGTTTCTACGGTGAGACGGTCTTCGCGCTCAAAGCCTGGGACTCCGCAGCGCTGGTCCACACCCTCACCACCACTGAGGGGAGCTCCGACGAGAAGGTGACTGGCTTTGAGTTCCTCTCCCTGGCGGAAGGGTTTGAGCCGGGCCGCTTTCGACGGATGCGGCTCTCTCTCACTCTACCTGTCGCCGATTTCCCCGACGCCGGGCGGCGACTCCTGGATTTCCTGCGCGCCGCGTACGTCCCCTGCAACGTCCGGCGAGAAGGCGCAGGCTACCGGTTCGATCTGCCTGCTAAGGCACTCAAGAAGAGGGTTCTTTTTCAGGGGGATTATGAGCAAAGCGCCGATGGCTTCGCCGCTCGCCTGGTGGTCGGCCCCAAGTTTGATCTGCATGGCTTTCTGCGGTCCTTTGGTGAACCCGACCTCCATCGCCTGGCCCGGGTCGCCATCTCCGATGTAGAATGGTAGTTTGTGCAACCGCTGCTATTTGGCTATAATCAGAGCGGGCCATCCGTCCACAGCAGCGCGGACGTGCGCGCTGGCGTGCCGGAGGCGACGCTGGCTGTCTGGTAGCGTAGACTTTCAAAACAGGAGGTTATAATGAGCACTTGGCGCAACATCAGTGGAAGTCTCAAGCAGGTTTCCGTTGGATCAGCGGAAGATGTCTGGGGCACAAACGCGGGCGATGAAATCTGGAGGTACTTGGGAGACAACAAGTGGCAGCAGATAGAAGGACGCCTGAAGCGGGTTTCAGTCGCAGCAGATGGAACGGTCTGGGGCGTAAACGCGAACGAAAAGATCTGGAGATACTTGGGCGAGGACGCATGGGAGCAGATAGAAGGAAGCCTGAGACAGGTTTCCGTTGGGTCAGCGGAAGATGTCTGGGGTGCAAACACGGACAGTGAGATCTGGAGGTATTTGGGCGAGAACGAGTGGCAGCAGATAGAGGGAAGCCTGAAGCAGGTTTCGATTGCAGCAGATGGAACGGTCTGGGGCGTGAACGCGAACGATAAAATCTGGAGATACTTGGGCGAGAACGAGTGGCAGCAGATAGAAGGAAGCCTGAAGCAGGTTTCGGTTGGGTCAGCGAAAGATATCTGGGGCGTGAACGCGAACGAAAAAATCTGGAGATACCTGGGCGAGAACGAGTGGCAGCAGATAGAAGGAAACCTGAAGCATGTTTCGGTTGCAGCAGATGGAACGGTCTGGGGCGTAAACGCGAACGATGAGATCTGGAGGTTCCTGGGCGACTGATCGTGACGTGAATAAGCAGCGTTGATGGCGCAGTATTGTTTGAGAGGCGAGGAATGGAGAGTAAATGCTCTACTTTGGTATTCGTGCTCATTCTGAGCGTGCTGGTTTTCAGTGGCTGCGGGCCAGCCACGGCCCAGCCTACCGAACCGCCAACGGCCACGCCGGTGGATGTGCCCACCTCACCCCCAGAAGCAACGAGTGTGCCCGAGCCGACGAGCGAGCCGCTGCCGACGAGCACGCCAGGCCCCGATGTGCTCTATGAAGGGGTCAGCTTTTCGTACGATGACACGCTTGCCGCTGAGGTGGTAGCCGAAACCGTTCCCGCCGTAGGGCCCGATGGCGTCGCCGAATGGGAGGTCGAGCCGGAGCACTTCCGGCTCTCGTTCGATGGTTATATCCTGCCGGAAACGTTCCACGAACCACAAATTGTCGTTTACCCTGTCAGTGAGTTTGAGGCCAGCAGCGAAGCCGCCGCGAACACCATCGCAGCCTTACGGCAATTTCTGGCGGAGAAGCCAGCCACGCCAGATGGAATCCCCTTCCTGCCGCTGTTCAACGCCGTCCAGATGATGCGCACCCAAGTCTCCTACATCAGTTTCCAGAACGGGGCGGGCGTGTGCTTCGTGACCCAGTATGGTCAGGCTTATGTCCCAATCAACAACCAGGAGATGTTCTACACCTTCCAGGGAATGACGGATGATGGCCGCTACTACGTGGCGGCTATTCTGCCGGTATCGCATCCCACGCTGCCCGCCGCCGTGACGGAGGACCCAGGCGACGACTTTCGGGACAACTTCGATAGCTACATTCAGGAAATCGAGCAGCGACTGGACGCGGAGGATATGTCCAGCTTCACGCCCGACCTGTCGTTGCTCGACACAATGATTCAGTCGCTAGAAGTCGCCGTGGAAATACCCGGCACGGAGCAACCCACCGAAGATTGGCTGGTCTACGTGAACGACGTCTACGGGTATCAGTTCAGTTACCCAGCGAGCGCTACGATCACAGAGACCGGCGTTGACGGCTTCCCAACTGATGAACTGCCGGAAGGGATGTCAGCGGGCGAATACATGGTGCAACTTCGGGAAACGTACACTGACAAATTGTGCGTCAGCGTCAGTTATGAGCTGGGCTACATCAACATCTCTGCGCCACCCAATCAAGGCTTTCGATATGCCATCTGTGGCCGCACAGGTCGTGCTTATGACGGAGTCGGTAGAAGCGACATCATCGTTATCGAGGACCAGAGCTACACGGCTGCTGGATACGAAGAGATTGGACCAGGGGAGACGCTGATGTATCATAATGAGACTTTGATAGTCAGCCTGGCAGATGGTACGCGGATTGAGTATGGGGCCGCGCCCAGCGAGACCGCCACTTTTGAAGACTACCTGGAGACGACCAGGGACGTGTTGCTGCAGATCGTGGCCTCCTATGAGCAAAGGGCGACCTCAACCCCACCACCGGGTATGCTAGAAGACCCATATCCAGGCTGGGCCAGTTATACCAACACGGACTATGGTTTCGCTTTTCGTCACCCGCCCGCCTGGGTGGTTCAGGAAGGGCCGAACGTTGTAACACTCAGCCAGCAAACGCTGACGTTGGTCATTGGGTACAGGCGCGTCGCGGAAGATGTCCGCCTGGGACTTGTCGGTCTCCCCGCAGGCGACTTCGAAACCAGGGGCGCGGTGATATTCCTGGGGCAAGAACTGCGCAGAGACGTGCTGGTATACGACGGCAAAGACAAGGCTGTGCACTACAACGGTACTGCTGGTGTGCAGATAGGAGACCTGGGATTTTCCATCAGCCTGCACGAATTCACGGCTGATTACCAGGCCATCGCCATTCCCGAAGCCTCGCAGGCCGTGGTGGATCAAATCGTCGAGTCGTTTGAATTGACCGAGTGATACAATGCGATAAGGGATGGACTCACCCGATCACCCCCATGCGTAATGCAAACGCCCGGCGATGCGCCGGGCGTTTTGTTTGTATTGCGAGGTGATCGATGCGCGGAGGGCCCACCTGGTCACCTGACCAGGAAAAAGACCCCCCACCTGACCAGGTCCAAAACTCCCCGGTTGGCCGATGCGCCGGCGAGTTTCTTGTGTTACACTGTAGGCAGAGATAAGGCGAGATGACATTCTAGCCAAAACCTGAAAGGAGATCCAAAAAGTGAGCGCATATCCAGAACACGGTAAAGTCAACTTGAGGTACACCAAGAACAAGCAAGAAGGAGGCTCTGTCATGAAATGTCTAGTTGTCTGCATCATCGCTGCCATTCTCATCGTAGGAATCGGTGCTACGCCAGTCCATGCCCAAGGCTCGGGTACCTACATTGTCCAGTCGGGCGACACGCTGCTCAAGATCGCGGCCCACCACGGCGTCAGCGTGAGCCAACTGGCACAGGCCAACGGGCTGCGCTGGGACTCGCTGGTCTACGCCGGCCAGCGGTTGGTCATTCCCGCCGGCGCCGTCTACACCGTGCGGCGCGGCGACACACTCTTCAGTATCGCTCGCCGGTTCGGCACGACCGTCCAGGCGATCATACGGGTGAACAGCTTGAGAAGCACCCGCATCTACGTGGGCCAGTGGCTGACAATCCCTGGCGCTCTACCTGGGCCTGCCCCCAGCCCTGCGCAGGACACGGTTGACGGCTGGGTGGGCAAGATCGTCAACCTCCCGCCTGGCTCCCAGCACACCCACTACTTCGAGCGTTCGGACGGGCAGGGCTTCGGCATCGGAGGAATAGATGACGTCGTAGGCCGCCGGATCGAGGAACTGCGGTGGACAGGCGAGCAGATCCGCGTATGGGGCGCGCTACGCACCGATGTTCCCAGTTACGCAGGCCAGTACATCGCAGTTGAACGACTGGAGATCGTGTCCGGACCGGCAACAGGGGCCAGGAATCTCACGCCCCTTGCAACCGTCAGCGCGTCCTCGCACCTGCGCACGGATCGCTGGGGCCAATATCAGTCCTGGATGGCCACCGACGGCAGGCGCGAGAGTGCCTGGGTTGAGGGCGTCGCCGGGTCGGGCGTTGGCGAGTGGATTATGCTCACCTTCCCCAGAACGATCGAGGTTCACAGCATCAGCATGGACGTGGGCTATGACAAGAGCGCGGACATCTTCGCCAAGAACAACCGGATAAAGAAGGTGACCCTCATCTTCTCTAGCGGCGAGCAAATCGAACTGGGCTTCGGCGATAAGCGGGGAATGCAGACGATCCCCCTGGTTCGCGCCCCTGGGCCGAACATCGAAACCACCTACGTCAAGGTGGTCATTGAAGAGGTCTTCCCTGGGTGGAAGTACGACGACACCTGCCTGGCCGAGATCGAGGTGTGGGGCAGGACAGAATGATGGCGCTGGAAAATGAACAATGGGCAATCAATGACCAATGACCAATCCAATCTCAAGACTCTCCGGTTGGCCGATGCGCCGGGGAGTTTCTTGTGTGGGAGGACATTCCGAACCAGAAACGTTCGGCGAGATTCGCGGCTGGGCCAGTGAGGATCCGCGGGATGCGTCGTCGAGCGGTGGGCACTATTGCGTTCCCAAACCAGATGGAGTAAAATAGGATTACTATCGTGTTCCAAGAGGTGTCTCTATGAAACCTAGACGACGATTTTTCATTATCCTCTTTATCCTCTTTGTCGTTTGTCTGGCGATTCTTGCCGGCCTGTCTGACCTGGCAAGCCGCCCCCGGAATGTCCAGGTTGCGCCTGTCGAGGAGAACGCGCCTGTCGAAGAAAGTGCTATTGTCGGCGCCCCGCCGGGGGCAGTGTTCCCCCCTGCTCCGCCAGACCAGGCGAGCACTATTCGATTCGAGAGAATCACGGCTGAGGATGGCCTATCTCAGAACGCGGTGCTGGCGATCGCTCAGGATCGGCAGGGGTTCATGTGGTTTGGTACCGAAGGTGGCCTCAACAAGTACGACGGCTACCGGTTTATCGTCTACAAGCACGATTCAGATGACCCTTCTACACTGTCCGACGACTTTGTGTCTTCGATCTACGAGGACCGGGGCGGCGATCTGTGGGTGGGGACGCGGAACGGACTCAACCGGTTTGACCGGGCGACCGGGACGTTTACCCGCTATCAACACGATCCCAGTGCCCCACAGAGCCTGGGGGGGTCGTGGGTCGTGGCGATCTATGAGGACTGTGAGGGGACACTGTGGGTTGGAATCGAGGACGGCGGGCTTGACCAACTGGATCGGGACACAGACAGCTTCATCCACTACCGGCACGACGCAGGCGATCCCAATACGCTGTCTGATGACACGGTGAGGGCGATCTACGAGGATGACAGCGGAGGTCTGTGGATCGCCACACATGGCGGGATCAACCGGTTTGATCGGGCAACCGGAATCTTTACCCATTATCTACACGACCCTGACGATCCACAAAGCCTGAGTGGCAGCGATGTATCAACCATCTTTGAGGACCACCAAGGAGCGCTGTGGATCGGCACAGAAGACGGGGGACTAAATCAGATTGTCCTGAGCAAAGACGAAGGAATTGCCCGCTCTTCAGAGACCTTTGTCCGCTACCAACACGACCCTGATGATCCGCGCAGCCTGAGCCATGACCGGGTGCGGGCGGTCTTTGAAGATAGCGCAGGGAGGTTGTGGATTGGGACCCAAAACGGACTTGACCTGTTCGACCGGGGGCGGGATCAGTTCGTTCACTACCGGCACAACGCGAGCGACCCGTATAGCCTGAGTAGCAATTCGATCTGGTCCATTTACGAGGACCGAACCGGCATACTGTGGTTCGGTACCTACGGGGGCGGCCTGAGCAAATACAATCGCACGACCGATCAGTTCGCACTCTACCAGCACAACCCCGACCTGCCCAACAGCCTGAGCGACAATATGATCTGGTCCATCTGCCAGGATCGGAGCGGCATACTGTGGATCGGGACGTTCAACGGGGGACTCAACAGGCTGGACCGCGAGTCGGGCACGTTCACCGTCTATCGCCACGACCCTGACGATCCCACCAGCCTGGGCAGCGACGACGTGCGCGCCGTCTTGGATGATCGCGAGGGTACCTTGTGGGTTGGCACACATAGTGGAGGGCTCGGTCAGTTTGACCCCGGGACGGAGACATTCTCGCACTACCGGCACGACCATGACGATCCACACAGCCTGAGTGAAGACCGGGTGACGGTGATGTATCAAGACCGGGGCGGCAGTCTGTGGATCGGTACCCGGGCTGGGGGCCTCAATCGCTTGGACCGCGCCACAGAGACCTTTACCCGTTATCAACATGATCCGGATGATGCCTCCAGTTTGAGTGACGACCGCGTGTGGGCGATTTACGAGGACCGGTCAGGTGCGTTGTGGGTAGGAACGCTAGGAGGCATCAACCTTCTGGATGTCGCAACCGGCCGGTTCACGCATTATGTGCACGACTCAGATGATCCGCAGAGCCTGAGCAACGACCAGGCGTTTTCATTTTATGAAGATCCGACAGGTGCAGTATGGATCGGCACGTGGGGGAGCGGGCTAGACCGCTTCGATCGTGCCACCCAAACATTTGCCCACTACACGGAAAAAGATGGATTGCCCGATAACGTCATATACGGCATCGAGGTCGATGCGGAGGGATTCCTTTGGCTCAGCACCAATCAGGGCTTGTCCAAGTTCGACCCGGGCGCGGAGACCTTCCAGAACTATGACGTCCGCAATGGGCTCCAGAACAACGAGTTTAACGTTGGAGCCCATTTCACGAGTGAGAGCGGCGAGATGTTCTTTGGCGGCATCCAGGGCTTCAACGGTTTTTACCCAGAGCAGGTTATGGGCAATCCACACGTTCCCCCGATTGTGGTCACAGCCTTCAGCAAGTTCAACGAGGTAGTGCGCAGGGATCTATCACCAAACGAGCATATCCAACTATCGTACAGGGACAATTTTATCTCATTCGAGTTCGCAGCGTTGGACTATACTGCTCCTGACAAGAACCAATACGCCTACATGCTGGAGGGACAAGACCAGGATTGGATTTACGCCAGGACGCGCCGACATGCCGACTACACCAATCTGAGAGGAGGGGATTACGTCTTCCGGGTCAAGGGATCGAACAACGACGGGGTCTGGAATGAGGAGGGAGTCGCGATCTATCTTACTGTCACGCCACCGATCTGGGAGACGTGGTGGTTCAGAGGGAGCGTCATCCTGGTGCTGGCGGGGAGCCTGATCGGCGGTTACCGGCTGCGGGTCAGAAGCGTCGAGGCGCGAAGCCGTGAGCTTGAAAATCAGGTTGAGGAAAGGACGCACGAGATTGAGCAGCGGACGCAGGAATTGGAGGCCCTATATCGCGCCGACGAAGAGCTGTACCGCCACTTACGTCTGGATGAGGTGCTGCAAGTATTGGTAGACATCGCAGTGGACATCCTCCAGGCAAGCAAAAGCTCGTTGATGATATGGGATGCAGGGCGAGAGAGGCTGGTGGTGCGGGCTGCTCACGGCTTCAGTCCTGAGACGATGGCTCAGATGTCCTTCGCCCTGGGGGAGGGGGTTGTAGGGCGCGTGGCCGCCAGCCGTGAGCCAATCGTCGTAGAGGATGTATCCACTGACCCGCGCATCGCCGGACGTATCACCGGGCCTGAAGGGATCCGCTCTTTCATGCACGTCCCTATTGAAATCGGCGGTCAGATCTTCGGCGTGTTCAACGTGAATTATGCTCAACCCCGCGCTTTCGGTGGTGAAGAGCAGCGGCTCTTCCTGGCCTTGGCCCAACGAGCCGCCCTGGCCATTGAGAACGCCCAACTGTACGAACAGGCGCAGGAGTTGGCAGTTGTGGAGGAACGCCAGCGGTTGGCCCGCGACCTGCACGACGCCGTCACCCAAACCCTCTTTTCGGCCAGTCTCATTGCCGAGGTGCTACCCCGTCTGTGGGAGCGGGACCCAGATGTCGGACGTCACCGTCTGGAGGAAGTGCGCCAGTTGACCCGGGGGGCGCTGGCGGAGATGCGCACGTTGCTGCTGGAACTCCGACCGTCTGCCCTGGTCGAGGCGGAGTTGGGCGACCTGCTGCGCCAACTGGCCGAGGCCACCACCGGACGGGCGCGGGTGCCGGTCGTCGTGGAGGTGGAGATAGAGCGCTCCCTACCGCCCGACGTAAAAGTGGCGCTGTACCGCATCGCCCAGGAGGCGCTGAACAACGTGGCCAAACACGCCGGGGCCAGCCAGGCGACGGTGAGCCTTCGCTGCGCCTCCCCCTTCCCCTCCGATTTCGGGGGGGAGCAGAGGGGGGGCGTGGAACTGCGCATCAGCGACGATGGGCGCGGCTTTGACCCGGACAGCATTCCCCCTGACCACCTGGGGGTGGGCATTATGCGCGAGCGGGCCGAGGCTATCGGCGCTACGCTGACGGTCGAGAGCGAAATCGGGCATGGCACGGAGGTCATGGTTGTGTGGACAGCAGACGAAGGACGGAACCCAGAAACTTGAGGAGGGAGAGCCTATGAGCACGTCAAACCCGATTCGCGTGTTGTTGGTAGATGACCACGCCGTGGTACGCAGCGGACTAGGCGCCTTTCTACTGGCCTTCGACGACCTGGAACTGGTCGGCGAGGCCGGCGGCGGCGAGGAGGCCGTGCGCCTGTGCGAACAGCTCCAGCCCGATGTGGTGTTGATGGACCTGGTGATGCCCGTGATGGACGGCGCTGCCGCCACCCGAGCGATCCGGGAGCGCTGGCCGCATATTCAGGTCGTCGCCCTGACCAGCTTCAAGGAGAAAGGTTTGGTGCAGGGGGCGCTGCAGGCCGGGGCTATCGGATACCTGCTGAAAAACGTCTCAGCCGACGAGTTGGCCGACGCCATCCAGGCGGCCCACGCAGGGCGGTCTACGCTGGCTCCTGAGGCAGCCCAGGTACTGATCCAGGCCACGAGAGAACCGCCACCTCCAGGCTATGACCTGACCCCCCGGGAGCAGGAGGTGCTGGCCCTGATGGTCGAGGGGCTGAGCAACCCTGGGATCGCCGAGCGGCTGGTGATGAGCCGTTCCACCGTGAAGTTCCACGTCAGCAACATCCTCTCCAAACTGGGCGTCACCGGCCGCACCGAGGCGGTGGCCCTGGCGCTGCAGCACAACCTTTCGACAGGCTCAAGGTAAACCTTTCGGCAGGCTCGTCCTGAGCGAAGTCGAAAGGCTCAAGGTAAACCTGGTCACCTGACCAGGGAAAAGACTAGCCACCTGACCAGGTCCAAAACTCCCCGGTTGGCCGATGCGCCGGGGAGTCATTTGTGTTACACTATGAGCACAAATGGGATAAATGGAGGTGGGTTGTGATGAACAAAACCAAAGTGCGTGTGCTAATTGTGGATGACCAACCTCAGGTACGCTCGGCGCTGCGGTTGCTGCTGCAAGTGAAACTCGGCGCAGCCACGGTCGGCGAGGCCGGCGACCTGGAGCAAGCCCTGGAACTGGTCGGTGTGGAACAACCCGACCTGGTGCTGCTCGACTGGGAACTGCCCGCCCAGGGCGGCGGCGCTGCATTGTCGGAACTGCGGACGGTATGCCCAGGACTCGCAGTGATCGCTCTCAGCAGCAAGCCAGAAGCACGGCGGGACGCTCTGGCGGCAGGGGCCGACGCTTTTGTCAGCAAGGGAGAGCCGCCGGAGCGGTTGATGGACAGTGTAGGCGACTGTTATCGCAGATCGTAGACAGTGATTGTAAGGAGGCAAAAAATGAAAAGCAAACTCTCGACTCTGGTGTTCGTGCTCACTCTGAGCGCGATGATCGTCAGTGGCTGTGGGACGACCACAGCCGAGCCCACCAAAGTTCCAACGGATACTCCGGCAAAAGTCCCAACGGCTATTCCGACGCAAGTCCCAACAGATACTCCCACAAAAGTTGTCGTGGAGGTATCCGAATGGGTGCTGGACGCCCGCGATGCGGCCCTGGCCTACGTCAGCGAGCAGTACAGCGAAGAGGCCCCTGCGCCGGGCCTGACCTGGACGGGAGAAAGCACCCTTCCGGAAAACGCTCCCCCCGGCTGGTCAGAATACCAGTTCACCTCCGGGGACTGGGCGATCACG
The DNA here is from genome assembly GCA_016783285.1 of Anaerolineae bacterium. The sequence goes on along the minus strand of JADHWW010000124.1, from coordinate 11,702 downwards.
ATCGGCCACGCGGTGCTGCCGCCCAATCAGACCGTCTACGAGGTCGCAGTGATCAACGAGACCACCGGCTTCCAGTGGGAGGGAGAGGTAGACGCTAGCGGAGAGGTGACAGAGATACTTGCTCCCATTACTAAACAACTAGCCCTGTGCTGGTACGGGCGCGTCGAGAGTGCACCTGAAGACGCCGCGCTCGACCGCTACCTCGTTCTGTTGCCCGAAGAGCTTCGCCAGGCGGTTGACGCGGTCGGCGCCGATGAAGCCATCGAGGCTGAAATCGAGGGCCTGCGCGATAGCGGCATCTACGCTCACTTCTGGGGCACGCTCAACTGCGACGTGCCCGGCTGGGGCGGCTGCAGGCTCGTCGTGACCCGCCTGCGCGCAGAGGGACCAGAAGGGCCCTTCTTCGACCCTGACCCAGTCGAAGGCTGGACAGGCAGCGTCTTTGGCATGCCAGATGACGCCCAGTTCGACGACTACTTTGTACTGTCAGGCAACGTCCGCGCGCACTATGGCATAGATAGCGCCGACGCCACCATCGCCGCTCAGTTGGAAAGCCTGCGCGATACGGGGTCCATCGTCCGCGTGTGGGGTCAGGTTACGTGCCCCGCCATAGATTTCTACGGCACAGAGATCCAGGTGACTCGGCTCGAGGTCGTCAGGGAGGCGCCCGCCGAAGAAGAAGGGTACAAAGGGTGGAATACGTACATGAGCGAGAGATTTGGCTACGCGCTCAGGTACCCCGGCGAATGTACGGTGATGGGGTCAAACCTCGATGATGCAGTCCAGTTCGCAGGCCAGCAATGGCCCGTGCTGACGGTGCGGCACTATGACAGTGATTTCTATCACCCGCCTGCCGGCGCCGACGTGCGCCAGTGGATCGCTGACCGTGACATGACTTACGATGAGATCGATCTCGAAGCAGAGATAGCCGGTCTTCCCATGGTCCATCTCATATACGAGGAAGGCCCAGGGTGGGATGCCTCTGACGAGTACTACTTCATCCGGGGAGATCAACTCTTCTCCATCCTGATCCTTCACACCGGTGGCCAGCAAGATTGGGAACTGTACAACAAGTTCTTGCAGAGTTTCACGTTCCCCTGAGGTGCAGCGAGAAGCTGATCTCGCTCTGCTCACTTGCACCCTAATGCAAACGCCCGGCCTATCGCCGGGCGTTTCGTTTGCATTTCAGGGAGTTGGAAAGAAATACTTGTCCCGACTGCTCCCGCTGGATTATCATATCCGGCGGATATGGCTTCCATAACCCGGTATGGCCTGGATTTGATGATCCAGGCAGGGCGAAGGCTTTGATCTGTCATTGGTCATTGGTCATCTGTCATTGGTCATTGCCCATCTGTCATTGGTCATTGCCCCCTGCACCTGGTCACCTGACCAGAGTCTTCCTGCCCCCCTGACCAGGAAAAAGACCCCCCATCTGCCCAGGTCGAAAACTCCCCGGTTGGCCGATGCGCCGGGGAGTCATTTCTGCTATACTGCCAGTGTAGATCGAGCAAGATGAGTGATAGGAGACCAACAATGAGTGAGAGAACCCAATCCAACAATTGCTCCCTGATAACTCTGATGAAAATGCTCTTGATCGTGGCTGTCGCGGTTCTACTGCTATCCACATTGGCCATGTGGGTGATCGGCCTTCCAGTGCAGACCGCATCTGCAGCAGCGGCAGCGGAGGACACAGCCCCCAGCCCCACGCCGGCAGCAGTCACCGACTCGTCCAGCTCGCTGGCGACGCCTGAGCCCACCACTGTCCCAACGACGGTCGCGCCCACCGCCACACCTGCCGACCAACCAATCAACCAGCCAACCAATCAACTATCACACACCGTCCGGGAAGGGGACACGCTGAGAGCCATCGCCCAGGCCTACGGGGTCTCCGTCGAGGATCTGGTCGCCATCAACGGTCTCGCTGACCCCAATCTGCTCTACGTCGGTCAGACACTCATTGTGCCAGACGGTAGCACCATCGCCTCAACCGCTCCAGTCTCCACCACCCAGGAACCCAGTCCCACGGAGGTTCCCGCCCAGCCCACGCCAATACCGTCGCCCGCTTCGCCCGAGGGGATCAACGAGGAGCGTTGGATTGATGTGAACTTGTCGGAGCAGTTGCTGACGGCTTACGAGGGCAGCACGCCGGTGCACTCCTTCCTGGTCTCCACCGGGCTCCCCGCTACCCCGACGCCCGTAGGCCAGTTCCGCATCTGGATCAAGCTGCGCTACGACGACATGGCCGGCACCGGTTACTACATTGAGGATGTCCCGTTCGTGATGTACTTCCACGAGGGTTACGGGTTGCACGGCGTCACCTGGCACGGTAACTTCGGCCATCCGATGAGTCACGGCTGTGTCAACCAGCCGAACGATGAGGCCGAGTGGCTGTTCAACTTTGCAGATGTGGGGACGCTGGTGAACATTCACGACTGAGTGGAACCCTTTTAGCTCTCAATTCGTCTAGAACATGGTAGGGTCAATTTAAGTCATGCCAAGAATAAGAATTAGGAGATGAGTAAGATGAGAAACATATCACTGAGTGTACTAACGATGCTCGCATTGCTCGGCCTGGCGAGTTGCGGCAATGGGGCAGAGATCGCACGTTCGGCAAAGCAGCGGGTGACTTCACCCGATGTGAACGCCCCGGACCTGGCGGATCTGGTCAACGGAAACAGTGCTTTCGCCTTCGATCTCTACCAGGTCCTGAGGGAAGATGAGGAGAATGACAACCTGTTTTACTCTCCATACAGCATCTCGCTGGCGCTGGCCATGACGTATGCGGGTGCTCGCAGTGACACCGAGCAACAGATGGCGGAGACCCTCCACTTCATTCTCCCGCAAGACCGCCTGCATCCCGCGTTCAACGGCCTGGACATCGAACTCGCTCGCCGGGGTGAAGGTGCCGAGGGTAAGGATGGAGAGGGCTTCCGGCTGAACATTGTCAACGCCTTGTGGGGGCAAGATGAGTACGGGTTCCTCTCCGAGTACCTCAATGTTCTGGCCGAAAACTACGGTGCTGGGTTGAGACTCCTCGATTTCAGGAACGCGCCGGAAAAGTCCCGTGTCACCATCAACGACTGGGTCAGCGACCAGACGGAGGACAGGATTGAAGACCTGATTCCGCAGGGCGTCATAGATGAATTGACGCGGCTGGTGCTCACCAACGCCATCTACTTCAACGCCGCCTGGGCCGAACCTTTCGAGCCGGACCAGACCGATGATGGCACGTTCCACCTGCTTGACGGCGGCCAGGTCACCGTGCCGATGATGGAGCAGATGGAGTCCTTCGGTTACGCAGAGGGCGAGGGGTATCAGGCGGTCGAACTCCCCTACGACGGCTGGGAGCTTTCGATGGTGGTACTGCTCCCCGATACTGGCGAATTTGAGGCCTTTGAAGGCTCGCTGGACGCCGAGCGGGTGGATGGTATCGTCAAAGATCTGGTACACGGGCAGGTCGCTCTGACCATGCCGAAATTCGAATTCGAATCGGGCTTCAGTCTAGTAGAGACTCTCGCTGCGATGGGTATGCCGGATGCCTTCACCGGAGCCGCGGACTTCTCGGGCATAACCGGCGACCGCGACCTGTTCATCGGAGAGGTGATCCACAAGGCGTTTGTCTCTGTGGATGAGGCGGGCACAGAAGCAGCAGCGGCCACCGCAGTGGTGATGCCAGCGTCGGCGCCGCCAGAGGAGCCTGTTGAGGTCACCGTTGACCGTCCCTTCATATTTCTCATCCGCGACATCGAGACCGGCGCCATCCTGTTTGTTGGGCGCGTCCTAGATCCGAGTGTTTGATCCGCCCTCGACTGTGCTCTGGAGATTTGGAGAGGGAACAGCTTACCAGAAGGAGAGAACGGAAATGTGCAATAAGCCAGTGTTGTTAGTGATTTCAGCCATGATGGTTCTTGCGCTGGCCGCGTGTGGGAAACCACAGATTGAGACGGTCATTGAGTCACCACCAGTCGAGGGGCCAATCGACATACCCAACCCCGCTGCAGTCTACTGCACTGGGCTGGGCTACGAGTATACAACCCGCGAGCGCAAAATTGGCGAACAGGAGCCTCAACCTGAACCACCCGCTGAACCCACACCTGAAACGCTTGAGGGCCCCCACCCTGGTATGCCCGTTGTACCAGACTACATCCTTGAGGTCGTGTGTGTCTTCCCAGATGGGACCGAGTGTGAGGAATGGGAATTTATGTCGGGTCGTTGTGGGCAGGAACATTCCTATTGCGTGCAGCAAGGGTACACGCTGGAGCCTGGCGCGAACGGGGCCACCTGCGTATTCCCCGATGGCTCATCCTGCCTGGAGATCGAGTTCTTCAACGGCGACTGCGGGCCAGGGGAGCAGTAAGGAAGGCTGTTGTACTTTCCTGGGGGGTGTGCTACACTGTGGCCGAAGATAAGATGGCATAGGTGCAACGCACTTTTGGACTATGCAAGCGTCAGAAAAGACCTGAAATCACCGTCTCTGGCTGCATTGGGGAATCATCGCAAGTGCGTTGCACCTTAACTGAACCGTATTGATTTCAGTCAAAACTCGAACAGGAGACAGAAAATGAAAGGCAAACTATCTACTTTGGTGTTCGCGCTCATCCTGAGCGTATTGATCATCAGTGGCTGCGGGACGACCACAGCCGAACCTACCACCGGACTGGCAAACCCGGCGGCCGTTTACTGCGAGGAGCAGGGCTATACCCTGGAGATGCGCACAGACGCGGACGGCGGTCAGCATACCATGTGCATCTTCCCCGACGGAAGCGAGTGTGAAGAATGGGCCTTTTACCGGGGCGAGTGCAGCCCTGGCAGTCCCATCGCAGAGCAACCCACCGAAACCCCAACGACCCCTTCGGCAAGCTCAGGGCAGGCTGCCCCGACGGAGACCGCCACAGCCCAGCCCACCGAGACGCCAACCCCGGTCGAGCCGGCGGAGACGTGGGTCTACGTGGACCTCATGCCGGACGAGTCGGGGACGACGTTGACCTGGATGGACAGTCTCAGCGGCGCTGCCAACTCTGTCCCCGCGCTGGGTACGAGGTACCAGGTGCTTGGGGAGTGGGTTTACTATCAAGAAAGCACTGGCGGCACGGTACACCGGGTGAACGAGGCCGGGCAGGACGAACGCTTTGATTTTATGGACATCCCGGAGGACAACTTTGAGACGGTGGATTGGGCCATCTCGCCTGATGGAACTCGAATCGTCTGGAATCGGTTTTCCTTTGAGGCAGAGCAGTCTGGCAAGGTCACGCTCACTTCCGATCTCTACATAGCCACCATCGCCACCGGCGAGACGCGCCTCTTGACCACGTACGTCGTCCACGAACACCAGATACTAACCCCGTGGGGTTTCTCGCCCGATGGTTCGCAGGTTTTCGTGTACCAGCAGCCTTATGGTATCGGCGGCTTGTTCCTCGCATGCGGCGAGTTCAGCGTGTTGGATGTCGCCACCGGCCAGCTCATGCCCCTGCCCGACCCAATGGGCGGGATGGCTGCCCTCAGCGACGATGGGACACGACTGGCCCGCTTCGGCTACACAGAGGGCGAGGGCTATAAGGTCAACCTCACCGACCTGGCGAGCGGCCAGACGACGGAAATCACGACCCCCTCGACCGATCTCGGATTTGTGCAGGTCGGGGAGGGGGTGTTCTCGCCCGACGGCTCGACGCTGATCTATATCGTCGCCTACGGTGACTGGGGCAGTGAAGGTTTCGCTCTGTTCCAGGTGGATTTGGCCGCGGGGACGCAGCAAGAGATTTTGACCCCCCAGTCTACTCACTACAAAGTGGCTCACTTTGAGGACGACGGATCGCTCTTGCTGACGATTGCCTGGCCTGGGGAGGGGGGAGGCACCTTCCGCCTGCATCCCGATGGCACGTTGGAGCGTCTTTCGGAGGCGACTTTCCTGGGGATTTCACAGTAGCGGAAGTCGATGCCGCCCGATATTCCCAAATAGTCGAGGAGTCTTCAGAACTAAGGTGGAACCTTCGCTGGCCAATTGGCAAACTGAGTGGACGAGTTCATCTGCGATATGGAGGCAAATACGATGAAGACGAGAACCATAGCCGTTGTTGCTGGAGCCTTGGTAACCCTATTCTCGTGGGCCATTGCTTTTATTGTCTTAAACGGCATCTATCGGGGCAACTTTCCCTGGCTGCTGACGGGGCTGGTAGCATTTCTGTGCCCGATAGCCGGTGGGCACCTTGCTGCCCGGCTGGGGCCGATCGATAGCATGCGCCCTGGCGCTCTGAGTGGACTCGGCGCCGGTCTGGTCGTACTGCTCGTAGCCATCGTAGTTAGCCGCTCGGCACCGAACACGACCTTGGCTGGCGCAGTGCTAGTGGTTGTGGGGACTATCGGCGGGGGAGTGGGAGCCTTTTTGACTCCCAAATCTGGTTAGAACATGGAAAGCTATAATACCAGGAAGCGAGAGATGAAGAGCAAACTATCTATCTTGGGACTCGTGCTCATCCTGAGTACATCGGTCTTCAGTGGCTGCGGCAATGGGCCGGAGATCGCACGGTCAGCAAAGCAGCGGGTGGCTGCACCCGCTGTGGCCGGTTCGGATCTGGCGGATCTGGTCAACGGAAACAGTGCTTTCGCCTTCGATCTCTACCAGGTCCTGAGGGAAGATGAGGAGAATGACAACCTGTTCTACTCTCCATACAGCATCTCTCTAGCGCTGGCGATGACGTATGCCGGCGCTCGCGGTGAGACCGAGTAACAGATGGCGGAGACCCTCCACTTCATCCTCCCGCAAGACCGCCTGCATCCCGCGTTCAACGGCCTGGACCTCGCACTCGCCCGTCGTGGTGAAGGTGCCGAGGGTAAGGATGGAGAGGGCTTCCGGCTGAACATCGTCAACGCCACCTGGGGTCAAGAGGGCTTCCAGTTCCTCCCTGAGTTCCTCGATACCCTGGCCGAGAACTATGGCGCCGGGTTGAGGCTCCTCGATTTCGTGAACGCGCCGGAAGAGGCTCGTATCACCATCAACGACTGGATCAGCGACCAGACGGAGGACAGGATTGAAGACCTGATTCCGCAGGGCGTCATTGACGAGTTGACGCGGCTGGTCCTCACCAACGCCATCTACTTCAATGCGGCGTGGCAGTATCCCTTCAGGGAGGATCTGACCGCTGCTGGCACGTTCTATCTGCTTGACGGCGGCCAGGTCACCGCGCCAATGATGACGCAAACCGCCCCCTTCGGTTATGCCGAGAGCGAAGGGTATCAGGCAGTCGAACTGCCGTACGACGGCGGGGAACTCTCGATGGTGATCTTGCTTCCTGCGGTGGGCAAGTTTGAACTGTTTGAAGGGGCGCTGGACGCTGACCATGTAGATACCATCACGAAGAATCTGGCATACAGGCAGGTCGCCCTGACCATGCCAAAATTCGAATTCGAATCGGGCTTCAGTCTAGCAGAGACTCTCGCTGCGATGGGTATGCCGGATGCCTTCACCGGTGCTGCGGATTTCTCCGGAATGACCGGCAGCCGTGACCTGTTCATCAGAGAAGTGACCCACAAGGCATTTGTCTCTGTGGATGAGGCGGGCACAGAAGCGGCAGCAGCCACCGCGGTAGCGGTGCCGGTAGAGGAGGGAGTTGAGGTCACCGTTGACCACCCCTTCATATTTCTCATCCGCGACATCGAGACCAGCGCAATACTGTTTGTCGGACGCGTCGTCAACCCGAAGGCAAAGTCAACCTGATGTATACCAGGAAAAGGGGGTAAGAAATGAAAGGTAAACTGTATCTTTTGGTATTGATGCTCATTCTGAGCACTGTGGTCATTGGTGGCTGCGTGCCACCCACTACTTATCCGGAGATCATCGTAGATTCATCTGTGTCTCCGATACCCGAAGGGGGGCATATATTCCCAACGGCCACTCCGATAGAGGTCGCCGAGGAAACCCCAGACGAGGTCCGGGCCGCCCGCGACGTGGCCCTGGCTTACGTCAGCGGACGCTATGGCGAGCAGGCTCCCGCGCTGGGGCTGACCTGGACGGAGGAAGACATTACTCCAGAAGGGCTGGTCGGTTCGGTAACCTGCCAGTACACGGCCGAGGACTGGGTGGTCACGATCACCTATCCGATCGTGCCGCCTGAACAGGTCGTCTATCAGGTCGTCGTGGCCAACCCAGTCACCGGCTTCCAGTGGGAGGGAGAGGTAGACGCAGCGGGGCAGGTGACGGAGGCGTCCGCTCCCTCTGCTGGACAGGCTGTCGTGGGTTGGTTGGGCCGTGTCGTCAGCCTGCCGGCCGGCGGTCAGTTCGACGACTACCTCGCCCTGGAGCCCGAAGGGGCTGGCGAGATCGGTGTGGAGGGCGCCGACAACACCGTCGCGGCCCAGATCCAGATGCTGCGCGATAGCACCACCTACGCCCACTTTTGGGGCACGCTCACCTGCCCCGTGCTCGACTACGGCGGCTGCCAGCTCGTCGTGACCCGCCTGCGCGAGGACAGGCCGGGCCCCTCCTTCGAATCCGACCCTGTCGAAGGCTGGGAGGGAACCATCATAGGTACTTCCCCAGGGTCTCAGTTCGACGACAACTTCATCCTGGCGGGTGACTTCCCCGTGGGGTATGGCATTGACAGCCTCGACTCTGCAATCGCCGCCCAGTTGGCAGGCCTGCGCGATACGGGGACCACCGTCCGCGTGTGGGGGGAACTTGTGTGCCCCGCCATTGATGCCTTCGGCACAGAGATCGTCGTGAACCGCGTCGAGGTCATAGGCCAACCTGCGCCTGCGCCCACGCCTGTGCCTGCGCCCACGCCCGCGCCCGCGCCAACACCGGTGGAGAGTCGGACGGAACCAGTGGAGAACTGGTGGGGCGAGATCGTCAGCAATCCTCCCGGCTCGCAGTTCGACGATTACTTCCAAAGACAAATCGTGGGTGGAGGCCAGTATGGTATCGAGTCTCTGAATCCGGATATCCAGGCTCAGATCATCGCCTTGCGTGACACGGGCACGACGGTCCACGTGTGGGGCACCCTGCATCACGACGTCCCCGACTATAACGCCAACCAGATTCAGGTGACGCGGATCGAGGTCCAGGAGGTCCCGACGCCGCCTCCGACCACAGAGGAGCCGGTGGAGGGCTGGATTGGCACGATTGGCAAGTTCTTATGGGGCTCCCAGTGCGACGACTACTTTGAGCGCAACGACGGACAGCAGTTTGGCATCGAAGCGCTGGACGCAGACGCCGCCGTGCGCCAGCAGATCGAGCAGTACCGGTGGACAGGTGCGCAGGTGCAGGTGTGGGGCCAGTTGCTCACCGGTATCCCCGACGTAGAGGGCCGCCAGATTCAAGTGGAACGGATCGAAGCCGTATCGGGGCCGGCGGAGGAGGCCAGGAATCTCATGCCCTTTGCCACGTCCAGTGCGTCCTCGTTCCTGCCTACAGATCGAGGAGGCCAGTACCAATCCTGGATGGCGATGGATAGTGCGCTTGAGACCTCCTGGGTGGAGGGCGTTGCGGGGCCGGGTCTTGGCGAATGGTTCATGCTCACCTTCCCTGGCACCGTCGAGGTTCACTACATCAACCTGGACGTGGGCTACGACCGCGACGACGACATCTTTTACGCCAACAACCGGATCAAGCGGGCAACCTTTATCTTTTCCAGCGGAGAGCAGATCGAAATGAATCTCTCCGACGCCCGCGGAATGCAGAGGATCGTTCTGGCTCGCGCCCCCGGCCCGAGTATCGAGACCACCTTTGTCAAAATCGTCATCGGAGAGGTCTACCCCGGATCCCGGCACGACGATACCTGCCTGGCCGAGATTGAGGTGTGGGGGAAGACAAAGTGAGGAGACAAGAAATGAGAAGCAAACTGTATGTTGTAGGATTGGCGCTCATTCTGAGTGCGTTGATCCTGGGCGGCTGCGGGTCGGCCACGGTTGAGCCTGTTGCACTGCCGACGACCGGGCCGCGGCCAGTCAGTCATTCGGTCGAGCTGCGGGAGGGCGAGACCTACACGATCGCGCTCGAAACTGATCCCTCCAGTGGCAACGAGCGGGAGGTGGAGTATAGCGAGGTACTGCTTGAACTGGTAGACCGCACCACCGACAACGCCGCAGGCGAGGAGGTCTTTATCTTCCGCGCCCGCGCCGTGGGTGTCACCGAGGCCTACTTTAGCTACAGCGGGCACCACGAGGTGATCTGCCATTTCACCATCGGAGCCGATCCAGCGCTGGCCGATGCGATGAGCGAGGCGGAGGCCAGAGAGATCGCGGCCAGCAGCGAGTGCGGCGAGGCGGGGGCGCTCCTGGAGAACGCCCTCTACAACGATTGGACAGCCACCTGGTGGATAGATCTGGACATTCAAAAGGAGGGATGCAACCCTGCGTGCGTCGTCAACGTGAGAACAAGACAGGCAGAGATAAACTGGCGTTGCATGGGCGTCCTTCCTCCAGAAGACACCGTGAATACCCCAGCGCCCGCTCCGCCGCCAACGGAGATCACCGTCGTGGGCTGGTGCGGCCTCATTGTCAGCCTGCCCGATGGTAGCGATTACCTCGCCTTGCAGCCCGAAGGGAGCGGCGAGATCGGCCTGACCGGCGCCGACGCCGACGTTGAGGCCGAGATCGTGGCCCTGCGCGACAGCGGCTTCTACGCTAACTTCTGGGGCACGCTCACCTGCGACGTACCCAACTACGGCGGCTGCCAGCTCGTCGCGACCCGCCTGGACCCCAGCACGCCGCCAGGCCCTCGCTTCGATCCCGACCCGGTCGAGGGCTGGCAGGGGCAGCTCTTCTCTGTTCCCGGCATGGCCCAGTTCGACGACTACTTTGTTCTGGATGGTCCCTTCCCCGTCCGATACGGGTTTCAAGGCGCCGACGAAGCGCTGCAGGCCCAACTGGAGGACTTGAGGGACACGTCTGCAACCGTTCGGATATGGGGAGAGATTCAGTGCGCCATTCCCGACGTGTGCGGTTGCCAGATCGGGGTGGAACGCTGGGAACTCGTAGCTGAAGAATCGCCCCCGTTGGGCGTTCACTTCGAGTCCCCGGTGGTTGGCTGGTATGGGCAGGTCGTTGGCCTCTCTGCTGATGCGCAATACGACGACTTTCTCCGCCTGCTCCCCTTGGGCGCTGGCGACGTGGGCCTGACTGGCGCCGACGCCGCCCTGGAGGCCGAGATCGAGGGGCTGCGCGACAGCGATACCAACGCCCACTTTTGGGGCGCGATCGTTTGTGGGGCGCCCGACTACGACGGCTGCCAGGTCACCGTCACCCGCGTCATCCCGGAGGGGGCAGGCCCTTATCCCGATCCCAACCCCGTGGAGGGATGGGAAGGGCGGTACTTCTTTGGCCGCGGCCTGGGGGGGTTCGATGACTGCTTCATTCTGGACTTCTACGGCCCTTTCGGCATTCGATACGGGATTCGGGGCGCCGATGAAGCGTTGGAAGCCGCGCTGGAGGACTTGCGGAGCATGGATAAGCTTACCGATCCTCCACCTGACATCCAGATATGGGGGGAGGTGCAGTGTGGCGTTTCCGACGTGAACGGTTGCCAGATTATTGTGGACCGTCTGGAAGAACTATTCAGCCAGCCATGAAACTGGTAGTCCCCCCGTTGAGTGTTGTTAGGGCGGCACAACGGTTTTCAGCAGCTCTTTAACAGTCCAAATGTGATCAGTTAGTCCCGCAGCCATAGCAGGCGTGCGTGGTTGCCAGCGGCGCTTGGGGTCACCATAGAT
>JADHWW010000207.1 GCA_016783285.1 Anaerolineae bacterium | reverse complement strand
GACTGTCCTGTGTCACTACTCCTGCCCTCGGCGTAAGGCCAGGTAGATGCCTAGAATGAGAGCCAACCCTTGCAGCGATACGAGCAGGGCCAGGGGCGTGCTGGGGCGGCTGTTGCTGTCCTCCTGGGGTGACGGCGGCGGCGGCAAGGGTGTCCAGGTGGGGAAAGGCGTGAGGTGGGGGGCGAGGGGCGAAGGGGGAGGGGCGAGGGGCGAGGGGCGAGGGGCGAAGGAGATGGGAGGCGGTTCGGATGTGGGGGTCGCAGCAGGCTCGGCGGTCGAGATGGGGGGAACGGGGGTCGGCCCTTCGACTTCGCTCAGGACAGGCGTGGTGGGTGTTCCCGCGCCGATAATGATCGTGTCGGTAGAAGCGGCGGTACGGCCGGCCGCGTCGCGGAACTGGACGTAGACGGCGTGCTCGCCTGGGGCATCCGGCAAAGTCCAGGGTACGAGCGGCTCCCAGGGTTGCCACGGCAGGTCGTTGAACTCGGGTTCGTTGCTGATGCGCATCTCTATCGCCTGGCCCATAAAGATCCTCCCCTTCCCTCCCGGCTGGGCCTCCTCGTTGGTCAATCGAATCGCTATCTGGGGATTGTCGGCATTGGTGGCCCCGTCGTTGATAAAGATGGGCAGCACGTTGGGGCGGGCGCCAAAGTCGAGCACGTAATAGTTACGGCCGGTATCGTCGGTGGCGACACCGATGCCGATCTCTCGGTAGACGGGGTTGAGGATATTGTCGCGCTGGGCTGGATCCTCGAGAAAGAAGGCCATCGCGTCCTCGATCGTGCCGTGGCCGGTCCAAAAATTCTCGCCGACGATGGACTCTTCGCCGTTCCAGGCGGCGTAGCCAGCCTCCGCGATGCGCTGTTCGGGCGTGGAGTTGTCGGAGCCGGTGTGGGACGAGCTCTGGTGGGCTGCCAGGTCATCGGCGTGACGCTGTGCCGCGGCGTTCAGCAGGGTGGAAAGGCCGTAGGGGGCCAGTCCCTCGTCCAGGCGGGCCTCGTTCACCAGGGTCTGCCAGGTGGCGACCGGGTCGGGTTCCTGGGCACTGACCGGGAGGGATACCAGCACGAGGCAGGCAATGAGGATGAAAGCAAGCAGTCGGTTCCGCATGGTGGGATTATAGCACACAGTCGAGAGGATGCAAAAAGTAGCAACGGTGAGCAACTGTTTGACAACGAACGTTTTTCGTGTTAGAGTTAGTGGTGACCCCAATCGGGCAAGGAGAGAGAAATGGCACGACAGGTAACGATACCAGCAAACGGCATATTCGACAGAATAAATGAACTATTTGCTTCGTGGATACTCACGATCAAACACCGGTTCGGCGTGGACGGAACGGACAAAGAGGACTATGAACTGTTAGAGGGCGAGATGACCTGGGAAGAAGTCGAGGAGAACCTCCGCAGTTACGAGCGAGATTACGGGATGTCCTCGGCCGAGTTCTATAAAAAGTTCCGGCGCGGCGAAATGCCCGACACATATGATACGAGTGCCTGGGCGATTGAATACAGCTTCTGGCGAGATTCTGAGCGTGGGAGAGCCGGACAGGGTCGGCTATGAAGGTCAAACGCATTACAGAGTATTTTCACTGGATCCTCGGCACGATTGATAAATCGGGCATCGTGGCTGACCGTTCAGCGGCATCGTTCAAGGTTCGGAGCAAATATCAGGCAGCGGTGTATGCGCCCCGGATACGCGGCCAGCGGCCGGGGTTGATCTTTCGCGACAATTCCACCCTGAACCTTCGGGAAGAGATGCGGATTTCCAGGTCGGGGCAAGTTCACGTTATTTCTTACGTCTACCACTACGAACGCCCTGACGGTTACTTTTTCCGTTACGAAAAACTGGAGCATCCCCATCCCGATCCCATCTTTGAACCCACCCTGCACCTCCACGTTATCCGCGACGCTCCCCGCTTCCCCACTCATTGCACTAACCTGGCTCAAGTGTTGGACGTCATCCGGGTGAACTTTTTCCGCTGATCCATAATGACGGCGCCATAAACGACCGGCCCGGAGGTGTTCTCCGGGCCGGTTTCTCGTGCCGGCGAAAATCGCGCCACTCCCCGCCGGGCCGACGTTGGTCTCAGTTTTCACCCCGGCATTCGCCGGCCGGAGCATTGCGCTGGCAAATCATCTCTCACTCGCCGGCGTCATGGTGGGTCAAGCATTCTGATGTATCGCTTGCGGACAGACTGCCTCGGCCCACCCAGACCGCCGGCAAAGGTCCCGACGGCCTGGGAGATCTGAATTAGTGGTTTCTGAGCACGAGCGGCAGAAACACTTGATGTCCGATCGTCAATTGACCGCCCTGGGCCTGCACCTCCCGTTGCCAGGCCGAGGTCGCAAAGTCGAGCCCGTTCAGGTCGTTCAGCCGCGCCAACGTCAACGCCAGGGGCGAGCGTGACCCAAGCGGCGCCGACTGCTTGACGCGAAACTCGACCACGGCCGAATGGCTGGATCAAGTCGAGCAGGCGTTGGCCAGCCAGGGGCTAAACGTGGCGTTGCTTGCCCTGGACGAGTTCGAGGCTCTGGATAGCGTGATGAACATGGACGTTTCGACGAATTGGGCCAGCACGTACAAACCGTATAACAAACCAGGCCCCAGCCTGCACTCGGCTGGGGCCTGTAAGTGATCCACTTGCGTCGCTACGGGATGCAGAGCACATCTCCGGCATAGATGAGGTTCAGATTGGTGATGCCATTCACCTCGGCGATGGCCCACATACTGACCCCGTAGTGCAGCGCGATGCGGTACAGGTACTCGCCCCAGACAATGGTGTGGTACCAGCGGCACGTGGGAGGCGTCGGGGTACCGCCATTGAATTGGCGCGGGCAGACTCGGCCGGCCGGCAATGTACGCGGCACATTGGGGATCGCCAGGACTTGGCCAGCGCGGATGACGTTGGGGTTGAGAATCCCGTTCTGCGTGGCAATGGCGTAGGGGTCCACCCCGTAGGCCCGCCCGATGCAGTAGAGCGTCTCCCCTGACCGCACCGTGTGGTAGCCGAGGATGCTCCACGGTGGAAGCGTGGGAGCGGGCGTCGGCGTGGGGCCGGATGTGGGCGTGAGGGTGGGCGTCGGTGTGGGGCCAGACGTGGGTGTGAGAGTGGGCGTGGGTGTAGAAGTGGGTGTGGAAGTGGGCGTCGGTGTGGGGCTGGACGTGATGGTGGGTGTCGGCGAGGGCTCCACCGTCGGGGTCTCCGTTGGGGGGCTCTGAAACAAAGTGGCCATCGGATTCTGGGCTCGCCCGTAGGCGGCAGGTATGGAGAACAGTGTGACTACCAGCATGGCCAGGCCAATCCAACGGCCCAGTGACATTGAGAACTGCTTTTCCATCGTTTCTCTCCTTTTTGGTGTGCCAGTGCATGTGTCACACGACTACGACAGCACTGACGATGATGATGACTGTCACCGATCTGATCAACTGCCAGACCGCCAGAGGCGGGCCGGGGCCGCTGATCCTTCACTCCTGCCCCTCTCCCAGCAGCCATCTATATTTTAGCCTGGTAGCGACCGATTGTCAAGTCGGATGTGCGTGGGGATTCCTGTGAATGTTGAACCGGAGTTTGACAACCCCTTTTCCACGTGCTATACTCATCAATTAGAACACGGATGAGCGGGATTGACGGATAGGGCGGCAAAAATCCGTTGAATCCTGCCAACCCCTTTTCTGCATGCTATACTCATCAATTAGAACACAGATGAGCGGGATTAACGGATAGGCGCCAAGATCCGTTAATCCCTGCCAATCTGTGTTCTGAAACACCAAGAAACATCACGTCTTATGTCATTTGGTTAATCCTCTCCATCGGTAGGCAGGCGGATATGGCAAAAATTCCCGGCTCTCCGAAAGATGATCCAAGAGCGAGACTATTAGTCGTAGACGACGAAGCCAACATACGTGCCGGTCTGCGGGACATCCTCAGCCTGATGGGGTATCACATCGAAGAAGCCGCCTCCGGCTATGAGGCGCTAGAGTTGCTGGAGGGCGCGTCCTACGACCTGATGGTGCTGGACCTGCAGATGCCGGGGATAGATGGGGTCGAGGTGATGCGTCGCGCTCACAAGATGCAGCCTGATCTGTCTATCATCGTGCTGACCGCCCACGCCTCGCTGGAGAGCGCCATCGCGGCCGTGAAATCCGACGTCGCAGATTATCTGCACAAGCCGTTCGACATCGAGAGCCTCGCCGCCACTATTGCCCATGCCTTGCAAGAGCGCGCTGAGCAGTTGCGCCAGCGACAGTTGCTGAATCTGATAGGTGGAGCGCTGGATACACTGGACCGGGCGGAAAGGCCAGCGGCACCTCCATCTTCCCCGCCGCTGGCGCCTTCCCCGCCGGCGCCCCCAGAGCGTTTCCTGCACGCGGGGCCTCTCGCGCTGGATCGCCAAAAGCGGCTGGTCGTAGTGCAGGGTGATCCGGTGCGCACAGTTGAACTGACGGAGGGGGAAGCGGCCATCCTGGCTGCTCTGATGGAGCAGCCCAACCAGGTGCTCTCCTGGAGCCAGTTGGTTCACGCTGCGCTGGGCTATGCGCTGGACGAGCAGGAGGCGCAGAATCAAGCGCGTCTCTACGTTTTTCGTCTGCGCCGCAAGATTGAAGCCGACCCCGGCAAGCCCCATCTGATCCGCACAGTGCGCGGACGGGGGTACTTTTTATCCCTCAACTGACGGTCTACCACGCCTGACTCACGTGCCCTTGCACCCAAGCACTACGCCAGCAGTCTTAAAGATCACGTACAGGTCCAGCCAGAGTGACCAGTGGCGGATGTAGTAGAGGTCGTACTGCAATTTGATCAGAGTGTCCTTGACGCTGTTGCCATACCTGTAGTGAACTTGGCCCCATCCTGTGATCCCTGGTTTGACCACCAGGCGGGTGCTGTAAAAGGGCACCCGCGTTTCCAGATCAGTGATGAACTCGGGCCGCTCAGGGCGAGGGCCGACGATGCTCATTTCCCCGCGTAGTACGTTGATCACTTGAGGTGACTCATCTAACCGGGTCTTGCGCAGGAACCGCCCCACCCGCGTAACCCGATCGTCGTTCTCCTGTGCCCACTGGGCCTGTCCGTCTTCAGCATCGCTTCGCATGGTGCGGAACTTGAACAAGCGGAAGAGGTCGCCTCCCAACCCCGACCGCACCTGGGTGTAAAAGACCGGTCCCCCGTCGTCCAGGCAGATGGCGAGTGCCACAAAGGGAAGAAGAAACGCCAGGCCGATCAGCCCAACCAGCCCACAGGCCAGGTCCAACAACCGCTTGGCCGCCTGCTCCAGATGGCCCAGGGCAGTGAAACCGTTCAACGCATCCAATACCCAGCCTGCATCGACGTGTTCTACCGGCACCCGCCGGGTCAACTGCTCGTAGAGATCAGGCATACGGGCCACGTGGATCCCAATAGTCCGGCAGTCTATCAGGGCCTGAAATAACGTCTGTCCCAGTTCGTGAGCGACGTCTACCACAACTTCATCCACCCGATGCGCCCGCGCCAGGGCTGCTAGATCAGCGCTATTGCCCAGAACCGGTAGACCAACCACTCTCGTGTTCTGCTTCGCCGGGTCATCGTCCACAAAGCCGACCACCCGGTAATCCGTAGTATCTCCCCCAGACAGCACTCGAGCCAGTGCCCGCCCGGACCATCCCGCGCCGACGATCAGCACCCGGCGACGGAAGGCTGGCATGGCAAAAACAGAGGCGTACGTCCAACGCCACAGAAGCGTACCGACCAGGGTGATCCCGGAGAAAAAGAGGAAAAACAGGCGCGGCAGTGCATTGCGGGGTGACACAAAATACACGAGCAGGTAGCCGAGAACGAGCCCCAGTCCGACGAGGGCGATCCGCCACGCTACCTCAAACCGGCGGCTGGCGACGGGGATGTCGTACAGGTCCAACAGCCGGGCCAGACACCACCACGCGCCAGCGAGAAGAGGGAACCAGAACCACCGAGCCCGCACGAAATCGGATGTGAATGCCTGCCCGTCTATCCACGCCCACAGCCACATCGCCGCCAGCACAGCGAGGTTGACCAGCAGCGCGTCCCCTGCGATCAGTAGCGCCCGTCGCTCCGAGAAGGGCAGCGCCAACCGGAAAGCCGGGGCAAATCGCTCCCTCCGCTTCCACGCGCCCTGACGGATTCGCAGGATTTGTACATCGGCAGCCATAGCAGTCCCCCGCTCCTTCCCTTTGGCTCACTCTCTATGTGAGTATACCATAAGAAGCGGGCTGTACGGTTTCGATTTGATTTCAATAATATTTCAAAAACGTTCAGTTTGACAATGGGACATTATGACGGGACGGCAGCAGCGCCAGGATAGAAGGGAAGGTTGAGGAGGCCTGAAAACGAAGGAGCCCTCCGAAGAGGGCTCCTGTCCCCGCCATCCTTGTTTCCCCTGTTACCGTCCCCGCCTGTCTCCAGGAGACTGATCTTACCTCATAGCCAGCCGATAGACCTCCTCCAACATTCCCACCGACCGCTCCCAGGTGTACTTTTCCTCCACCAGATGACGGGCGTTGCGGGCCAGACGGCGCTGCAAAGCCGAATCCTTCAGTAAGCGGACAACCTGTTCGGCAAAGGCTTCGGCGCCCTGGCCTACCAGCAGGTGCTCACCGTCGGCTGCCTCAATGCCACCCAGGGCGTAGGGCGTAGCCACTACCGGTGTGCTGCAGGCCA
>JADHWW010000017.1 GCA_016783285.1 Anaerolineae bacterium | reverse complement strand
GCGCTGGAGGACCTGTACCAGCCGTACAAGCCCAAACGTCGCACTCGCGCCAGTGCGGCCCGCGACAAAGGGCTGCAGGGCCTGGCCGATCTCATCCTGCGCCAGGAGCGCACGAGACAGACCGTGGCCCAGATGGCCGCGCCCTTCCTCACACCCGACGTGCCCACCGTGGAAGACGCGCTGGCCGGGGCGCGGGACATTGTCGCCGAGACCATCAGCGACCATCCCGAGGTCCGGCGGCTCACCCGTGAAAAGGCGCTCAAGTGGGGTATGCTCCGCTCCGAAAAGACCGAAAAGGGTGAAGACTCACGCGGCGTCTACCAACTCTACTACGACCTGGAGCGGCAGGTCAACCGGCTGCGCCCCCATCAAGTCCTGGCGATCAATCGCGGTGAAGCCGAGAAGGTGCTGCGGGTGCGCGTTGACATTGCCGAACGGGACTGGCTGACGGCTATCAACTCGACCTTTCGCCCCGACTGGAACTCGCCGCTCGCCGACCAACTCGTGTTGGCCGCGGATGACGCCGCCCAACGGCTCCTGCTCCCGGCCATTGAGCGCGACGTGCGCCGTTTCCTCACCGGACAAGCCAGCGCCCACGCCATCTCTGTCTTTGCGGCCAATCTGCGCGCCCTGCTCAACCAGCCGCCGCTGGCCGGATACACCGTGATGGGCATTGACCCTGGATTTCGCACCGGCTGCAAAGTCGCGGTCGTGGACCCCACCGGCAAGGTGTTGGACACGGCCACGATTTACCCGCACGAGCCGCAGAGGCAACGGGATGCTGCCCTGAATACCCTCAAGGCGCTCGTCGCCCGGCACGACGTCACGTTGATCGCCATCGGCAACGGCACCGCCTCACGTGAGACCGAGCAACTCGCCGCCGAACTGATCCGCGCTTTGGGGCAGGTGCAAGGCCTGCCCCTACGGTATATTATCGTTAGTGAGGCCGGGGCCAGCGTCTACAGCGCCAGCCCGCTGGCCCGCGCGGAACTGCCCGGCATGGACGTCAGTATGCGCGGCGCGGTCTCTATCGCCCGGTGCGTGCAGGACCCGCTGGCTGAACTGGTAAAGATTGACCCGCAGTCCATCGGCGTCGGCATGTACCAGCACGACGTAAATCAGGCTCAACTCACCGAGGCGCTGGCCGGCGTGGTGGAGAGCGTGGCGAACAGCGTGGGCGTGGACGTGAACACCGCGTCACCGGCGCTCTTGACGCACGTCGCCGGCATCGGCCCCAAACTGGCGGCGCGCATCGTGGCCCACCGCGACGCCAACGGGCCGTTCCCCAACCGGATGGCGCTCAGGAACGTGCCCGGCCTGGGCCCCAGGACCTTTGAGCAGGCGGCGGGGTTTCTGCGCATCCGTGGCGGCGATAACCCGCTGGACGGCAGCGCCATCCACCCGGAAAGTTACGCCATCGCCGAGGCCGTGCTGAGACGCGCCGGGCGGTGTCCTGAGCTTGTCGCTTGTACTGAGCCCAGTCGAAGTGAAGGGTTGACCCCCCAGACGGCGCCCGCCGAACGGGAGGCCGCACTGGCCAAATTCCAGGCGCCGCAGCGCTTGAGCGCCCTGGCCGCCGAACTGGGCACGGGCGTTCCCACGCTGGCCGACATTCTCGAACAGTTGGCCCGCCCCGGCGGTGTCCTGAGCTTGTCGCTTGTACTGAGCCCAGTCGAAGTGAAGGGTCGTGACCCGCGCGCAGACCTGCCCGCA
This sequence comes from Anaerolineae bacterium, assembly GCA_016783285.1. The sequence continues at coordinate 24,895 of JADHWW010000017.1, read as the reverse complement.
CCCATCCTGCGCAGCGACGTGCTGACGATGGACGACCTGCGGCCAGGGATGCAACTGAAAGGCACGGTGCGGAACGTGGTGGACTTTGGCGCGTTCGTGGACGTGGGGGTCAAACACGACGGCCTGCTGCATCGCAGCAAGATACCAACCAGCGCATTGTTAAAGGTGGGGGACGTGATCGAGATCAAGATACTAGGGGTGGAACCGGAGCGCAGCCGGATTGCGTTGGGATGGCCGGGCACAGAGTAAAAGGTAAGCGTTTACGGAGAAGCCGCACGGCGGTTGAAACCGCGTGCAACGCTTGCAAAATCGGCCTGCGCCGATTGTCCTAGTCGCCGCAGGGCGACTTGGCAGATGTGGCCGCGAATTCATTCGCCGGGCAGCGCCCCATAAGCCCGTTCGACCGTCTCCACCAGCCGTTCCCAGGCGAACCGCCCCCGCACGTCGCGGGCGGCCGCCTGGCCCAGTCGCTCCCGCAACTGCGCGTCCTCCAGCAGCCGCGCCACCGCCCCGGCGAAGGAATCCACATCGCCGGGGGCCACCAGCCAGCCGGTCTCGCCGTGGCGGATGTACTCTATGTTTTGCCCCACCGCCTCGGCCACGACCGGCACCCCGGCAGCCAGGAGATCCAGCAACTTTACCGCGCACTTGGTCCGGTTGACCAGCGTGTCGTCGAAAGGGTAGATGGCGACGTCAGCCTGGACAAAGTAACCCGGCAACACTTTGGAATCTATCCAACCAACGTATTCAACTACAGCGGCCAATCCAGTCTGACGGGCTAACGCCAGCAGTTCCTCCTCCTCGCCAAAGAGCCCCTGGCCCACGACCAGCAGTCGCGCTTCCGGCACTCGCTCCCGCACGCGGCGCAGTAATTCGATGACGCGGGAGACGGGGAACTCGAAAAACCTGGTGTACAGAAAAATGAAGAATGGAGAATGGAGGATGGAAGATGGAGGATGGCGGATGGGGAATAGCAAAGATGAGACGCCGTTGGGGACGTAAAAGACCTGACCGCGTGGCACTCCCATCGCCCAGACGAGGCTCTCTAGCGTGCGGCTGGCAACGGTGATGGCATCGGCGTGGGTCAGGCCCCAGCGCTCCTGCCAGGTGAAGAAGCGCCGTTGGGCGGGGGTGTAGCCGCCGATTTCGTTCCAGCCGCCGGGGCCTTCCCAGTCGTCAGTGTCCACGACGAGGCGAGGGCGGCGCCGGCGGGGGATGTGCGCCAAGAGGTAGTGGGTCAGGCCGCTGTAAGCCTTGGGCTTGAAGAGGTGCACCACGTCGGGGTGGAGCGCCAGAGCGCGGCGTGTCAGGCGGAGGGCGGTGAGGACGTGAAACAGCAGTGGAAGGCGTGGCGGCAGGGGAATATTCTCGATGCGGACGCCGTCCTCCTCCCAACAGCGGCCAGCGTCCTCCGGGTTCTGCCAGGGGGGGAGGAGCATGGTCACGGTATGACCGCGGGCAACCAATGCCTGGGCCATCGGCAGCGCCCGCACGCTCATCGTGCCCCGGGGCCGCAGCCCGAAGGGGCCGATCATTACAACGCGCATACTCGATCCACCGTCACCGCAACGGGCGTATGCGCACACCAGACTCGCTCAACACCACGAAATGACCAGCCAGACGAGCAGCATACTCGAGTGCCGCCCGAACATCATCTAGCACCAACTGGGGAAAGTCCGCTATGATTTCATCAGGGGCAATGTTTTGCGCCAGTTTGCGCAGAATCTGCTCAACAGGAATGCGCGTCCCTCGGACAACAGGCTTGCCTAGCATAACACGGGGATTCACCTCAACTCGCCTTAGCAGTTCGTTATCTCTCATTTGTGGCCCTCCTCTACCTCGCATTGACGGTAACCATTATAACCCACCCGGCCCGATAAAGCAATGTTACACAGTCGCAACTGGTCAATCCACCGTCAGCGTCTTGCTCAAGTTGCGCGGAAAGTCGGGGTCGTAGCCGCGCGCCACGCTCATACGATAGGACAAAAGTTGCAACGGCAGCGTCGCCAGGATGGGCATCAGCAAGGGGCCGGATGGGGGCAGCACGATCAGATCGTGGGCGTTGGCGCGCAGCCGCGCATCCTCCTCCGCCACGACGACGGCCCGCCCGCCGCGACAGGTCACCTCGTTGATCGCGCTCACCAGGAGCGACACGTCCTCCGGCCCGACGACAAAGATCACCGGATAGCCAGCGCCCACCGCCGAGAGCGGCCCGTGCTTGAACTCGGTGGACAGTATGCCCTCGCAGTGGGCGTAGGTGATCTCTTTCAGTTTCAGCGCCCCCTCCAGCGCGATGCCGTAGGTCAGGCCGTAGCCGAGTTGGTAGAGATCGTCACGTCCGTCAAAGGCCGGGAGCACCCGCTCAACTTGCGGCTCGACCTCCTCGAGTGTCTGCCGCATAAGATCGGGGAGGCAATCCAACACCCCGACAGGCTGCTCGCCCATCCGCAGCGCCAGGTAGAGAAAGGCGATCACTTGGTTGACAAAGGTCTTTGTCGCGGGCACGCTGATCTCGTAGCCGCAGGCCAGGGGAAGGTAATGCTTGCTCTCGTTCATCAGGGTCGAGCCCACGACATTGACCAGCCCCAGGGGGGTCACGCCACGCGCCTGGGCCACCTCCAGCGCGTTGAGCACGTCCTTCGTCTCCCCGCTCTGGCTGACGAACACGGCCACGTCGTCGGGGGTCAGTGCGGGGCCGTACTGGGCGATGAACTGGGGGGCCAGGATAGGGATAGCCGGGCGTCCCGCCAGTCGCGCCGCATAGACCGCGCCCATCAGGCAGGCGTGGTAACTGGTGCCGCAGCCCACAAAGTACAGGTGGCGCGCCCGCCGCATCGTCTCGACCATCGGGCTCACGTGGGAAAAAGCCGCCAGCAGGTGCAGCAGGTCTCCCGCCACCTGGGGCTGCTCGTGGATCTCTTTGAGCATAAAATGCGGGTAGCCGCCTTTTTCGACCACAGCCATGCTCTCGGTCACTTTTTCCACCTCTCGCTCAACCAGGCTGCCGTCGGACACGCGCCGCAGTTCCGCCCGGCCGGCCCACAGGGTGACGATCTCGCCATCGCGCACGCGCAGGATGCGCCGGGTCAGCGGCAGAACGGAGGGCAGGTCGGACGAGCAGCAGGTAAAGCCCTCGCCCAGGCCCACCACCAGCCCGGAGCCTTTTTTAATGGCGTAGAGCGCCTCCTCGCCAACCCGCCCGATGACAAAGGCGTAATCGCCCTCCAGGTCATCGTAGGCCCGGCGGATGGCCTCGACCATACCGTAACCCTGATCCACGTACCGCTCGACGGCATGGACGCAGGACTCGCCGTCGTTGAACGAGCGCACTGTCATCCCCTCGGCGATGAACTGTTGGCGCAATTCGACGTTGTTGACGACGTTGCCATTGTGCGCGCCCACCAGATCGCCGTCAGAGTCCAGGTGGGGCTGGGAGTTGACCTGTGAGGGCACTCCAAAGGTGGCCCAGCGCAGTTGGACAATGCCCCGGCGCCCGACCATCTCGGCGAATCTCAGCCGCGCCGCCACCTCGTCCACCTTGCCCACGTCCTTGCGCAAGTCAATCGCGCCGTCGTCTTGCAGCGTGGCGCAGCCGACCGAGTCATAGCCCCGGTACGAGAGTCGCCGCCCGGCCTCGGTCAGGATCTCGCCCAGGGGTTGTTCTTGTTCTACGACGATGCCAAAGATGCCACACATAATTCACTCCTCAATTCCAAGTCTCAGTAGATCCCAAAATCGCTCCAAGGGATCGCGCATTGTGACATTTGTCACTCGGCCTATGGCGCGTCAGGATTGGAAGACTCCAAGCCTGACGATTGGTTCTTTAACATCTTGTGCGGCTGGAACTTTTCCACCAGCCTATAGTACTGCTTCACTACACTGAATTTCAAGCGAGTCATGGAAAGCGCGACTAATCCCAATGCTTCTTAGTTAAGACTTCGGAAGTCTGCCGCCGAAGAGTTCGAAGGCAAAATTGGCTTGAAATTACTTCAAAGACCGTCAGGGAGAGTACTTCTGAGACTTCCGAAGTCTGTTTCGCCCTTAGCTAAGTGGCATTGCGACTAATCCGCCAATCCCGCTAATCTGTGTTCTCAGATAGCCGAAACGATGACCATGACTAGAAACGTTCTTATCGTAGACGATGAGCCCAAGGTAGCCTTTTTCCTGAGCAAGGCACTGGAGCGCTCGAATCGGGACTATGCTCTAGAGAGTCGACAGCGACGCACAAAGCCAGTTGGGGATGGCGAAGATGGATGAGGTGACTATTTACGACCGTGATCGCGTCCGCCTGGTGTGTCGCTACCTCACTGTTGGGAGGGAGAGACTGATCCTGGCTGCGCTTGTCCCGCCCGGTCGTTGCTATCGCCGCGTGACCAACCAGGCCATCAGGCGTATCAGACAACTGTTGTCCTGACCAAGAAGTAGCAAACAGTCACCCCGGCCATGATCAACGGCAGCATCGCCACCATCAACCACCAGTTGGTCAACCCAGCATCCTTGACCAGGTCGGCTGTGCTCAAGACAGGCGGGCTCAGGGCGCGGCCCGGCCACGATACCAACGCCGCCGGGCAGACGCCGAGCAGGAGGGCGCAATCCCTGGCGGCTGCTCGTCCCTCACCTATCATCTGCATGACGCCGGCCTGGGTGCCACCGTCAATGATGGTGATGCCCTCCTCAGCGGCGACGCAGGCCACACCTTCGGCCAGCAGGCGACGCAGCCTGGTCACCTCAGCGGAAGACATATCCGACGCCCCTCCGCTGAGCAGCAGGACGGCGCGCGGCGGTGGCAACCCCAGTGCCGCCGCAATCGTCGCACCATCGGCGCCGGCCGGGGTGTGTACTGCCCGCGCCCGGTTTCCGTTGGGAAAGGCAATCTGGTGCTGCTCGACACCGCACCATCATTGTAGCACAGCCGCACCGGAGGGGCAAGTGGTCGGTGGCCGCGATGCGCGCCAGCAGCGGGCGCAGCGTCTCCATTGAGGTCTCCCAGGCGGCGCGGATTTTGGCGGCGGGCGCGTTCTTGTAAGCCTCCACGTCCAGGTTCACGGCAGGCAAGTTGGCGAATGGCTTCGGACATGACACCCTCACATCAATTTGACTGCATTTCTGCTGCGCTGACTGGACACGGCCCTGAAAGGCGGACTTGCGTAATGCGCCACTTTCTGCTATCATCTACAGGTGGAGGGCGGGAATGAGAATTAGTATCATATCGGATACCCACGACGACGCGCACAATCTGGAGGCGGCGCTCGAGGCGCTACGAGCCGAGAGCGTGACGAAGATACTCCACTGCGGCGACGTCTGCGGGCCTGGCCTCATCCAGGCACTGGCGGGCTTTGACGTGTGGATTGCGCAGGGCAATATGGACCGTCACTTCGGGCTGGCACAGGTGGTCGAGGAGACGCTTGGGCGCGGCTGGCTGGCCTGGCTCCATAGACTCACAGTGGATGTTCTCACCTATCGTGCATTGCACCCCCGTATCAGAAAAAGGGTACTTGAAGAGCAGGTGGTGATCTTATGAGCAAAGAAGCGCGGATCTTGCTCGAACACATAACCGACGCCCCATTCCGCTTCTCGACCACGCTGGAGGTGCGCTGGCGCGACGTGGACGCGATGGGCCACGTCAACAACGCTGTCTACTTTACCTACCTGGAGCAGGCCCGCTGCCATTACCTGCGCCAGTTGGGAGTCGTCCCCAGCGACCCTGCCGGCATCGGCATGATCCTGGCCGAGACCAGTTGCCAGTTCAAGTCGCCGCTAGAGTTGGGCGAGCGCGTGACGGTCTGGGCGCGAGTGAGCGAGTTGCGCAACTCTAGTTTCTTCTTCGAATACCGGATGGAAGGCACAGATGGGCGGTTGGCCGCGACGGCCCGCTCCGCGCAGGTGTGCTACGATTACCAGACCCAGCGTCCCATCCCCATCCCAGACGAGTGGCGTGAGGCCATCGTCGCCTACGAACAGGAGGTTCATCAATGATCACTGCGCAACCCCTGAGTGCGCAACAACTGCGCCAGATATGTGATCCGGCGCAATTCGACTTTGAGACGACGGCCGAACTGCAAGACCTGGGCGAGATCGTGGGCCAGGAGCGGGCGGTGGACGCGATCAAGTTCGGCATCGGCATCCAATGCGAGGGCTACAATCTGTTTGCCCTGGGGCCCAGCGGCACCGGAAAGCGCACCACCATCCGCCAGTTCCTCGACCAGAGAGCCGCCGCTGAACCGATCCCCCTCGACTGGTGCTACGTCAACAACTTTGAGCAGCCCCACAAGCCGCGTGCCCTGCGGCTCCCGCCAGGGCAAGGGATCGTATTGCGCAAGGATATGGAGCAGTTGATCGAGGAACTGCGCACCGCAATCCCGACCACCTTCGAGAGCGAGGATTATCGCACGCGCAGGCAAGAGGCCGAGGAGGAATTCAAGGAACGGCAGGAAAAAGCCTTTGGCGAGATTCAGGAGGAGGCCAAAGAGCGGGGCATCGCGCTGATCCGCACACCGGTCGGGCTGGCCTTTGCGCCCCTGCGGGAGGGCGAAGTCATCAGCCCGGACGAGTTTCAAGAATTGCCAGAAGAAGACCGTAAACAAGTCGAAACCGACATCTCCAACCTCCAGGAGCAACTCCAGGCGATCATATACCAGGTGCGACAGTGGGAACGTGAAGCGCGGGAGAAGGTGAAGGAACTGGACCGCCAGGTGGCAATGTCCGTCGTCGGCCATCCGGTTGACGAACTGCGGAAAAAGTACGCTGAACTGGCGGATGTAGTGGACTACCTGAACGAGGTGCAGCAGGACGTGATTGAGAACGCGGACGAATTCCGTAAAACCGAGGAAACCCCGCAGATCATGGGCATCCCGCTGCCGCGCTCGCTGCTGGGCCCGCCGGTCTTCCGCCGCTATCAAGTGAACATGCTCGTAGACCACAGCGAGTCCGAAGGCGCACCGGTGATTCACGAAGATCACCCGACCTACAACAACCTCATCGGGCGCATCGAGCACATCGCGCAGATGGGGGCACTGCTGACCGACTTTAACCTGATCAAGCCCGGCGCTCTGCACCGCGCCAACGGCGGCTACCTCATTCTGGACGCCCGCCAGATGTTGCTACAACCTTACGCCTGGGACGGGCTCAAGCGGGCCTTGCGCTCGCGGGAGATGCGCATCGAATCGCTGGGCCAGGTGCTGAGCCTGGTCAGCACGGTCTCACTGGAGCCGGAGTCTATCCCGCTAGACGTTAAAGTCGTCCTGATCGGCGAGCGGCTACTGTACTATTTGCTCCACCGGTTCGATCTTGACTTTGGCGAGTTGTTCAAGGTCGAGGCCGACTTTAACGAAGAGATAGCGCGCAGCACGGAGAATAATCTGCTGTACGCCCACCTGGTCGCCACGATGGTCAGCAGGCAGGGATTGCGCCCCTTCGACCGGGGAGCGGTAGCGCGCGTCATCGAACATAGTGCCCGTATGACGAGAGACGCCGAAAAACTCTCCGTCCACCTGCTGAGCATCGCCGACCTGCTGCGCGAGACGGACTACTGGGCCGACGTGACCGGCAACGGTGTCGCGACCGCGGACGACGTGCAGCGAGCGATTGAGGCCCAGATTCACCGCGCCGACCGGCTGCAGGAGCGGGTGCAGGAGGAGATCACGCGCGGGACGATCCTGATTGACACGGCCGGAGAGCGCGTGGGGCAGGTCAACGGCCTCTCGGTGATCGTGTTGGGCAACTTTGCCTTCGGGCGGCCCAGCCGCATCACCGCCCGCGTTCGTATGGGCAAGGGCAAGGTGATGGACATTGAGCGCGAGGTCGAACTGGGTGGCCCCATTCATTCCAAGGGGGTGCTCATCCTGGCGGGCTTTCTTGGCGCCCGCTACGCCGCCGAGCATCCCCTCTCCCTCTCGGCGAGCCTGGTGTTCGAGCAATCTTACGGCGGGGTGGAGGGGGACAGCGCCTCGTTGGCGGAACTGTGCGCGCTGCTCTCGGCGCTGGCAGAGGTGCCCGTCAAGCAATCGCTGGCCGTGACCGGCTCCGTCAATCAGCACGGCCAGGTGCAGCCGATTGGCGGCGTCAACGAAAAGATTGAGGGTTTCTTCGACGTCTGCCAGGCGCGAGGACTGACGGGCGAGCAGGGGGTGATTATCCCGGTCGCCAACGTGCAGCACCTCATGTTGCGGCAGGACGTCGTCGAAGCGGTGGCGGCGGGTCAGTTCCACGTCTACTCTGTGCAGACGGTGGATCAGGCCACCGAAATCCTGGCCGGTATCCCGGCCGGAGAACGGGACGAGGAGAAGAACTTTCCCAAGGGGAGTATCAACCAACTGGTCGAAGCCCGGCTGATCGAGTTGGCCGAAAAACAACGTGCCTTCGCCGCGCCTCGCAAGGAAGCGAGGGAGGAAAAAGAGGTGGTTGAGGAGAAAGAAGGCGAAGCATGAGCGAGCAAAACGACGAGTTGACGATTCGACGCATCCTGGTGGCGCTGGATGCCTCACGGCACAGCCTGGCGGCGCTGGAGGCCGCTGTCGAGTTGGCCGCCGGCCTGGAGGCAGAGTTGCTGGGGCTCTTTGTCGAGGACGTCAATCTGCTGCGACTGGCCGGGCTGCCCGTGGCGCGGGAGGTATCGTACCCGTATGCCGCCGCCGCGCGGCTGGATCGGGCGCGGATGGAGCGGCAACTGCGGGCACAGGCGGCACAGGCACGCCAGGCGCTTGCGGTAACCTGCGAGCGCCGGCAGATCAAGTGGTCCTTCCGCGTCGTGCGTGGAGAAGTTACACCGGAGGTGCTGGCGGCGGCGCTGGAGGCGGACCTGCTCAGTCTGGGGAAAGCGAGCCGGCCGCTTACCCGGCGGGTGCGGATGGGTTCGACAGCCCGGGCGGTAGTAGCGCAGGCTCTACACTCCGTGCTCCTGCTTCAGCGCGACGCGGGCATCAGTTCCCCGGTGGTGATGGCTTATGACGGCTCGCCCACTGCCCGGCGGGCGCTGGCGATGGCGGAACGCCTGGCACAAGAGAGCGGTGGCTATCTGACGGTGTTGATCCTGGCCGATACGACGGAAGCGGCGCAAAGATTGCAGACTCAGACCACTGACCAGCTACGCAGGAATGAACTTGTGGTACGTCACCGGTGGTTGATAAACGCGGGAGTGGCAACGTTGGTTCACGAGGTACGGGCCGAGGGGAGCGGCGTGCTGGTATTGAGCGGCACCATCCTGCCCCCGGAAGCGCTCCAGGCATTGCTGGACGAGGTGGACTGCCCGGTGCTGCTGGTGCGGTGACCCACTACGAACAGATTGAGAGCAAGCCCCCACCACGATACAGGCATGGTGGGGGCTTTTTACTTGCGATGTCGGCGCTACTTGCCCGTCTTGGTCACCGGCTCTACATCCACGATGGTGGCGCTGGCCGGCTCAACGGCAGGTCTGGATTTGGGGGCTTCGATCATCGGCGGCTCGATGTCGCCGTGCATCATCGTCTGCCCACGCAGGTAGGCCCCCTCGTTGAGCAGTAGCGAGTTGATGACCAGGTCACCCCACACCCGGCCGGTCTCCAGTATCTCCACCCGGTTGCCGGCAACGTTGCCTTTGACCGCGCCAGAGATAGAGATGTTGTTGGCCTTGATACTGGCGATGACTTTTGCCCCCTCGCCGATGACCAGGTTGCCGGCAATGTCAACGCTTCCCTCAAAGATGCCGTCAATGCGAATGCCGCCATCGGACTGGACGTCGCCCCGGAAGTGGGCGTTCGGGCCGATAATGGTCTCGATCTTGGAGATGGGAGCCATGCGGGAGGCTCTAGTTTTCTCTTTTCCAAACATAGGTGTCCCTCCTTGTAGTTAGTTTGTTGGTTGGTTGGTTGGTTGGTTTGTTTGTTGGTCAGTGGGGATGATATACCAGCATCGGGTTTTTGTCAATCGATCCGCCAATCCTGCCGATCCATGTTCTCAGACGGCCGAAACGATGACCATAACGTCAATCCTGACCGACGATGGCTTGACGCGCCTCCGCCAATGCCTGCTTTTCCTCCTCGCTCAACGTCCTGGATGAGAGCCAGCCCTCGACTGGCTTGGCGTAGATGCGCGTCGCGCCACGCCCATAGAGCGCCGAGATGACGATGCCATTCCCCTCACCGTCCGCCAGCGCCAGCGCGAAACTCTGATCACTGCCGGTGTCCTGAAAGGCGCTGAAGCGTACCAGCCCCACGCCCTGCACAGAGTGGGCCAGGGTCGCGTCAATCTGCTGGGTGTGCGCCACCAGGCGTTCGGTGCGCGCAGTCGTCTCCGAGAGACGGGAGGCCAGGTTCTCCAGCGCCGTGGCCAGGCTGGCGTCCTCTCCTCCTTCGGCAAAGACATTCTCGTGGCGGCGTTGCAGCCGGCGCAGCCGGCTCTGCAGGTCGAGCACCCACACAATGCCGACGATCACCAAAATCGTCAGCGCAACCGCCCAGATCAATAGTGCAACGTCCATCGCTCCTCCTTATCACCTCGCTTCTGGTGCAAAGGTGGGGCAGACTTTCCAGTCTGCCGCTCTGACAGGCTCGAAAGCCTGCCCCGCATCCCGTCTATTCTGCTCGCACCGGCCCAAGAATTATCCGGTCGCCGGCCAGGTTCCCCCCCAAGTCTACCACAGAAAGGCGATGAAGGGAAGTCATCCCATACATCCCCACCTCCAGCCAGTAGTCGCCCGGCGGCAGGTCGGCCGGAAGAACCAGCCGGTAGGAGTCGGTGAGGGTCTGGCCCGGCAGCCACTTGGGGAACCACAGGTAGGTGGGGCAAGCCCCGCCCAGGGGGGTGTAGTCGTGGCCGCTGACGGGGCGGCCCGCGCCGTCTATCAGGTGGATGAAAATGGTGAAACTATCGCGGGGAGAGGTCAGCGCCCGCCAGGTCAGGGTCAGGTGGAGGGGCCGCCCGGCCTGGACGGCCAGCGGTTCCTGCCAGATCGCCTCCCGTGTTTGCCATCCGGCCCGCGCCCGCGCCTCCACGAGCGCCACCTGGTTGTCCAGGTTCGCCAGGGGCGCGGGCACCGCGCCCCTACCGAGGAGAGTGCTGGGGTTGGGCAGGACGGTGATGGTCGCCAGTTCCACCGTGGCGCCGCCGGTCGAGAGGGACAATTCCGCCCGGCCGCCGCTCAAGTCGGCGTAGCCCAGACGCAGCGGGTACTCCCCCGGCGGCAGGGTGAAGGGCAGCGGCAGTTCGTACCTCTCGGCGACGATTTCGCCCGGTTGCCATTGGGGGGTGAGCAGCCGGCTGTCGGTCGTCCAGCGGGCCTCGACCGGGCCCAGTTGGGCATACGGCATCCAGATACCCTCCAGCGGCTCCAGCACACTCTGGTACAGAACCAACTCCAGCGGCTCCCCCGCCCGGACGGTATCAGTCGGCAGGTCGTAGCCCAGGATGTGGACGCGATCGCCGGCCCAGACGTCGAGTGGATATGCGGGAGTCGCATCCATCACCGGCGGAGCGACGACGCGGTAGAAGGAGCCCTCCGGCACCAGGCGAAAGCCGGCGTCGCGCACGGCGGGCCGGTAGTCGGGCAGGTAGATGGGGCCCTCCTCGATGTGGGCCCAGACCGACTCGACCCACGGGTTAGCGGTGGAGACGTAGACCAGTTTCACGTCCTGCTCGGCCAGCGGCTCTCCCTGGGCGTAGATGTGAACCCACAACGGTGTCAGGTGCTCCCAGTCGGACAGGAGCACCACGCCCTCGCCACGCCCGTCAAAGCGTTGGTAGACGGCGGCGACGTATTCCTCGGCGGCGGTGAAATCGCGCAGGGAGATGCCCCGTTGGAGGTTGGTGACGGTTTGGAGGAAAGGCCAGGGGAGGAGGAGAATGAAGAATGAAGAATGAAGAATGAAGAATGGGAGACGGCGAGTGACGCGGGCCAAAAGTTCTGTGAGGGCCAGAGCGCCGGCGGCGGCGGCGATGGCCAGGGCGGTGAAGGGCAATAGGAGGTAGGCCATCACGTCCTGGACGGTGTTGAGGGTGAAGAGTAGATGGGTGATGAGGAAAAGGTAGATCAGCAGGGCGGGTTTTGGAAGGCGGCGGGGCAGGTAGACCAGTCCCACGAGGATGAGGAGGATCACCGGTAAGAGGAACTGGAGTCGCAGGAGGGACCAAAAGACCAGCGCCCGGTCGAGTTGATCGGCCAGGCCAAAGTGGAAGAGGTTACCCCGCAATCCCCGGGCGGTGATGTGTCCCCAGAAACCGTCCCAGGTATGCATAGGAGGGGGATCGAAGGGGGCGCTGGGGCTGCGCAGGGGATAGTAGAGCAGCGGCGTCAGTCCCAGCAACAGGCAGATCGCCAGCAACAGCAGTGTCCGCCACTGGCGCAGGATGCGGGGCCGCACGGCCAGGATAAAGAGGCCGTAAGCCGGAACCCCCACCAGGGTGATGGGGTGATGGGTGGTGGCCAAGCCCAGGGTGACGGCGAAGGCGGCCAGGTAGCAGTCGCGCCCCTTCGACTCCCTTCGACTTTGCTCAGGGCAAGCGCTCAGGGCGACGCCGGTGCGCCACCAGCGAATCAGCAGCCACAGGTGGGTGGCAGCCAGCGCCGCGCTGACGATGTGGGCGTTGGCGTGGATAGAGTGCTGCCACAAGTCAGGGGCGGCGGCGAGGCACAGCGCGGCAAAGAGATTGCAGATTGTGGATTGCGGATTGCGGATTGCGGATTGTAGGTCGTGCACGATCAAATAGACAGCGGTGACAGCCCAGGCCCCCATCGCGGCAGCCAGGAGGTTGGTGCGGAAGGGGATGGCGCCCAGCGGGGCGAGGGTCTGCCACAGTTTGGCTAGTAGCGTGTAGAAAGCGTAGCCGGGCGGGTGGGCGATGCCCAGGATGGCGGGGATGAACTGGTACTCGGAAGGATCGCCAAAGAGGGTGGCCGGGGCGGCGGTGGCGGCGTAGAGGGCGAAAGTAAGCAGGAATATGAGGAGAGGCGCGAATCGGGATAGGGGGATGGATGGTTGGTTGGCAGTCATCGGGAGGTCTCCACGATGGTGCAGGGTTTCAGCGCGAAGGCAACCCAAGTTCGCGGCGTATGTCTGCCACGTCAATGTGGGGCTCACCATCTCGCTGCTTTCGCTCTTCCATGTATTCGACGGTCTTTAGCAGTTCCTCCAACTGCTCCTGCGCCTCTGGGTCGCGGGACGCCTGGCGGGGGGATTTCCCGTCCAGCGCGGGCACTGGGTTGTCGAGCCACTCTGCGTATTTGGCGGCCATCATCTCGCGGACGATGGTCTCTGCGATCTCTGCCGGAATCTCCTCCTCGTGGTCTGGAGGAGGGGGCTGTGCCGACGCGAGGCTGGCGGTGTCCATATCCCTGAACTCGTCGCCCTGGTGCCGGACGAGGCGTCCCAGGACTCGCCTGAGCAGCATCTTGCCGGCCGCCAGCCGTTCCCGCGAAAGGCACCCCAGTTCCAATTGGTTGCTCCACAGCCGCACGTCGCCCAGGGAGCGGTAGGAGGGCTTCCCTGGCCCGGCCGTCCATTCACCCCGGAGCATCAGCCCTCTCTCTATGGGGGTCTCGGGCACGTGGGAGTCACCCCGTAGTATCCAGACGTAGGCCAACGCCGTCTCATCTTCGTCGGCCGGCCCCACGTAGGCAAATTCCTCTGCCTGACCCAGCCGCTCCGCGACCGCCCGGGGGTCCTTCACGGCGTAGCGGGCCGTGCTGAACGTCAACGGGTGGCCCTCCGGCGTGTAGACGGGTGGAGGCGGCGCGGTGGCGATCTCCATCAAGTGATGATAGAGATCGAGGCTGTGGTCGCGGTAAAAGTCGTCCAGCGACGCCTGGGGGTGCTGCGCTTGATACTTTTCCCACAGTTCCCGGCTAAAGTTCAGCAGCGCCGGCCTTTCCATTGGCGGGAGGGGAATCACGACCCCGGCGAAGGACAACCGTCCCTCTGTCAGCAGGGGGCGGGCCAGGACGACCTGCCACTTTACCAGGGCGTAGGAGGCAGAGATGTCGTTGATCTCGAACACCTCGCCGCTGAGCAGGTCTTGCATCGTTTCGCCAACGCCTGGCTCGACCTTTTGCACCTCGAACAAGCGATAACGGTTGGTGCGCAGCCAGTCGGCGATTATCTGCCGCTGGGCCGCCGGGAGGCGCGGCCCCTCCTCGCGGGCAAAGAGGTCAATGATGCGCTCTCCCTCGGAGGTGACGTAGTCGTTGATGTACCATTCCTGGAAGCCGGGCATATCTTGCTCGTCGAAGGTGAGGACGTTATCCTGCAACGCCTCCTCGCCAAAGTAGAGGCGGATGGCGCGTCTAAAGTCGTCTCCGAAGCGCGTCTGGTAGGTGAATTTCAGGATGCGCTCCCGCAGAACCCGCTCGTTCCGGCTGGGGGGCGGGGCAACCCGGCGGCGCGGTTGCTTCTGTCGTCTCCGAGATGCCGGAGTGCGCTTTTTCCGTTTGTGTGATCGTTTTCTGCTCATCTGGACTCCTTATTCATCGCCATAGTGCTTCCTCAGCGCAAGTGTTCACCTCGGCCCGCAGGTCAGCGCCAGTGTGAGCCTGTCTCGAGAGTGTCGCCAGCCGGAGATGCAATGGATCGTGGGCGTCGAACGGCGGCAATCGCAGTACGTCGAACAACGTTCCGACTTGTAGTTTGACAGTAAAACTATCAACGAACGTGCGGACAGGCTCCGAGTTGAGTAGTGCACAGACAAAATGAGCCTCGGTCTCGTCGTCAAAGGCGGCGAAAAAGACCTTGTGATCGGGGACGACGAGACGCTCGCCCAGGTGCGGCACTTGCGCCGTGGAAACTACTGCCGCTTCCAGCGTGCTGGACTGCTCGGCCCAGACGACTTTGTAGGGCTGGAAAGTGTACGGGCCAACGTTGTACACGGCGTAGAATGGCGCCCCCGTATTCTTCATCCGCGTGCGATAGGTCGAGCGCTCCACGAGCAGCGGTTCGAACAGTTGCAAGTACCTCAGTGCGTACTGGTAGTCTCTGGCGAATCGCTCCACCGGTGGGATATTGTGGATGGTGCGATTAGGGATGAGAATACAGCGCGTGTCTATGCTGGCGCGGAAAGCGCGAATGTTCGCCGCTCCTTTGATGAGCGGGTAGACCAGGTCGCTCTCAATATCGCCCACGTACCCGGCAACCTGTTTGCGCCCTGACTCCGGAGTGTTGCGGAAGCGTAGCCGTCCCCCAGGGGCAGGGCCCAGTATCTCGATAAAGTAGACACCGTTCAGGTCAGTCGTGACACCTTTGCGCCCGCGCAGGTGGCGCGACCCGCCGCTCAGTAACTCGAGCAGCGTCGCGTCGCTGGCACCCAACACGCTCCAGCGACCACCGTCGGGAGCCAGCGGCATCGCGTCGAGCCGCTGGAAGTCAACTGCCTCCTGAATGTCGGACCAATCAGCGTCCTCTGAAATTGACGCCCCTGCCTTGCGGCCCCAGACAACGTAAGGCACCGGGTAGGTAGTTTCTCGCCCCTTATTGAGCACGAGGACAGCGGGCTTGTTGGCCAGGCGGGGAAAGGGATTGACGGCCACCAGGTCGTGAACCACCTCGACTTGCAGCGGTGTGCCGTCGGGCAAACGGAAACGGCGCACGCCCTGAGACGATGGGGCCCGAAAGTGGCTGCGGGTGATGACAAAGGTCAACCGGCCTCCATCAGCCAGCCACTTGTCGGCGCTGGTAAAGGTGATGATGCCCGATATGTCCAATTCGTTGCCGCCGAAGAAAGGGGTCTTGGAAAATATGCCGTACCAGTCGCAGGTTGGCTTGGCCCGCTGGCGGTATGACTCGGGCAATCGTGACCAGCGTACCCACGGCGGGTTGCCGACGACGCGCTCAAAGCGTCCCACGGCGACCGAGGCAAAATAGTTACATTCGCTGTCCCACAGTTCGAGCGGGCGGACAGCAGGAGCATAGACAGCATCGGCCAGGTAAACGGGGATCTCGATATCGGACTGGCTGCTCAGAAGGTCGGTCACCGCGAGCAGGTAGTTGACGCGAGCGGCAATGACGGCCAGTGGGTTGAGGTCAAAGCCCACCACCGCATCGCAGGCGCGTGCCAGCAATTCGTCGGGCGGGACCATCGCTTGTCGCCCGGCGTCCAGAAATCGCCGCAGGGCCAGGACGAGAAAAGTCCCCGATCCACAGCAAGGGTCGAGCAGGCGCAAGCGCAACACGTCCGCACCTCGATAGCCAGCCTGATCCAGGGTGAACTCGGCCAGCCAGTCGGGCGTGTAGAACTCGCCCAGGTTCTTGCGGAGTAATTCCGGCACGAGCCTTTCGTACAGTCGCTTGAGCAGATCACGAGTGCGTTCAGCCGAATGGTCAGAAAAGCGGTAGAGCGCCAACGTTTTGAGCAGTTCGCGCATGCTTTCCAGCACGGGCTCGCCCCCCGTCAAGTACCAGGTAAAGTAGGTGCCCTCGATCAAGTTGTGCAGATTGACCCGCCGAAAGAGTTGAGAGCGTTCAACCTCTTTGGCCAGCAGAGTCCTCAGTTCATCCGTCGGGAGAGCGGCGGCATGGGCGGCAAAACCAGACCCCACATCAGGCAGGAGGCGGAAGGTGGTCACCAGTTCAGCCGCCAGGAGTTTGAGCAGGATGGCATTGTAGGTGTGCAGCACAAAGAGTAGCCGGCTGGGGTCGGCGTCGTGGGGCAGGCCCACGTTGCTGTTGAATCCCTCGAGCCGGCCCTGTTGCGCGTGGCTCAAGTCGGCAACCTGGGCGAACAGCGATTTCCACTCGGCAAAAAGCATACCAGTCTTGGGTCGTTCCGCACCCGCCGCCAGATCTTGCTCCAGCAGATTCCATAGAGCGGCTATCAGGTCGCGGGCTACCGGACTGCCGGGGCCAAAGTCGTTCAGGACGTTCTCGACGGTAAAGGCACGCCGCACGTCGTCCCGCAGATAGCGCAGCAGGATGTCAAAGGTGGCTGCGTTGAGGGGTACGAGAGCAGTGTGGCGTACCAGGTCGTGCGCCTCGTAAAAGACGTAAGCCAGGTGAAAGCCGTCGCAGGCGACGCCCACGTAAGCAGCCCGCTCCCAACCATCGCGGATGGACTGCTCAACGATGTAGCGCCCGAGTTGCTCGAATGCCTCACGGAACGGATGGCTAGTAACGCGGCCCTGAAAAGCGCCAGGCGCTTTGAATTCCAGAATGATGTGGTTCAGCCGGGCGTCGTGGCGGTCACGTTCCAGGTACAGCCGGATACCGGCGCGTTCCAGCACGGCGGCAAAGGCGTGGCGCAGTTCTGCCTCGTTGCCGAGCCGGGGCGCCTCATAAGGGCCGCGCCGGTGCTCAAATTCGCGGAGGGCATCCTGCCTGACGTCGGTCATTCCAACCCTATCCCCCTGGACGACTCACTATGTGAGCCGGGTAACTGACATATCCCTGCTCCTCCAGATAAGCGATGATCTTGCCCACACTCTTCTCCGGCGTCTCCTGCGCCGTGTGGCACACGATCTCCGGCTCCTCCGGCTCCTCGTAAGGGTCAGAGACGCCGGTAAAGTTCTCGATCTCTCCGGCGAAAGCCTTATCGTACAACCCCTTCACGTCCCGCTGGGCGCACACCTCCACCGGGCACTCGACGTAGACCTCGATGAACTCGCCGATCTCCCGGCGCGACTTGGCCCGCCGCTCCCGGTAGGGGGAGATGAACGAGCAGAGTACCGCCACCCCGTTGCGGGTGAGCAGTTTCGCCACGAACGTCACCCGCTCAATGTTCTTGTCCCGGTCCTCCTTGCTGAACCCCAGGTCGCGGGTCAGGCTCTGGCGCACGATGTCGCCGTCCAGCCGCTCGACCTTGAGGCCCCGGTCGCGCAATTCCTGCTCGACCAGTTTCGCAATGGCAGTCTTGCCCGACCCCGAGAGGCCGGTGAACCATAGAGTGAAACCTTTCTGATTGTACAATGTTCTGCTCCTTGGATGGGAAATTGGTAGATTGGGAAATTGGGAAACTGGTAAATTGGTAGATTGGTCTCCGTCGCCAATTTACCAATGTACCAACCTACCAATCTACCAATGTACCAATGGCAGCACGCAAGGCTGCTTCGGGAACGGCCCCGTGCCGCAACAGCCGCGGGGGCAAGACGGTGCAATCGAGAATGCTGGACGGGACTCCTCCCCGGCAGAGGCCGCCGTCGAGGATCAGGTCTATCCGGTCCCCCAATTGCTCCTCGACCTCCTGGGCGGTGATGGGACTGAGTTGCCCCGACAGGTTGGCGCTGGTGACCGCCAGTGCGCCCCCTGCTGCCCGGATGAGATCACGGGCCAACGGCAGATCGGGCACACGCACGGCCACGGTGAGACCGGGGCTGACCACGTCGGGCACGATCTCGGTTTTGAGTAGAATCAACGTCAACCCGCCGGGCCAGAAGCGGGCACTCAGTCTCCTGTACAGGCGTCTGAACCGGGGCGGAAGCGTAGCCACACGGCTCAACTGGTCAGCATCGGATAGCAGGAGCGGGATGGGCCTGTCGCGTGGGCGCTGCTTGGCCTCGTACAAGCGGCCCACGGCGTCCGTATCCCACGGTAGCGCCGCCACGCCGTAGACAGTGTCGGTGGGGAAAGCGACTATCCCCCCGGCTTTCAACACCTCGACAGCGCGGGCGACGTTCGTTTCGCTGGCGGGCAGGATTTCAGCCTTTCGTTGGCAACCAGACAACAGAGATCAATCCTTCGTCCTCGACACGTTTGAATTCCGGGTCACCGGTGACCACCGGCCCGTCCATCTCCTGCGCCAGAGCGACGGCAAAGGCATCGGCGTAGGAAACGGGATAATGCGCCTTGACGTGGGCTGCGGCCAGGATGCGAGGCCAGGTGGCATCTCTTGGGGAAAAGGGCAGTTGCAACAGACGAGCCAGCACTTGCTGCATTCGCATCGCGCCTTCCTCGCGCTCAACCCAATAGGCCACCTCACCCAGGTTTATGCGACTGACGTACAATGCACACTCTCGCCTTCGCGCTCGACGAAACAGATCTCGTACCTGTGCGCCTCCCGGGTTACGAAGTAGATAGGAGAATAGGGCATAAGTATCAAGCACGTACTTTGGATCGTTCACGCTCTCGCTCCCTGATGTGCTCTTCGACAACCAGTCGCGTATAGTCCGGCCCCCTGGCCAGCATGCCGTAGGCCGCTTCTATGGGATCCTCAAACCTCAAGGCGATACGGGGACGACCATCTCCCTCTGAGATTACACTCGCCACGCCCCTCTGCTGGATCTCGTACCTCGCCCGCAGCAAAGACGGGATCACAATCCTGCCCCTGCGGGAGACTTTTACTGGTGCAACGTGAGTACACGTGCTCATGGGTTCACCGCCTTCCATTGATAGGTTTCGATCAGTTCCCTCGCCTTACGCGCTGCCTCCTCGCCCTCCAATGACTGCCACTCGCGCAACACTTTCTCCGGGATGGGAGGGAGCATGTGGATGCAATCATCCACGCCCACGAAAGTGACCGTCGAACCCGGCTCAATGCCGTAGCGCTTCCTGATGTGGGCCGGAATAACGAACCCGCCTTTGTAAAGTTTTACCTGGGTGATGCTATAACTCGGCGCAGCCATCCTGACCCTCCTGATTAAAGATTTGTTGATTTGAGATTGACGGATTTGCCATTGACGTTAAAAGTGTAACATGGTTCGAGGCCGATGTCAACCTGGCTCCCGCCGCACAATCAGCAAATCCCCAATCTACCAATTTCCCAATTTCCCAATCTACCAATCTACCAATCCCCCCAACTTGCAATCTGCCCACTTTCTGGTACGATTTGTCTACATCGTCTAGGAGGGAATGTGAGATTATGACACCAGTCCGAATTGTCCGCCACGTCGTCTTACAGCGCCGCCAGCGCCGCCGCGCCGAAGAGCGCAGCGGCCTACGCCAGTATCTGCGCGTCGCCGGCATCCTGCTGCTCGTGGTGTTGCTCGTGGCCACGGGAACCATCGTCGGGGGAGTGAGTGCTGCTGCCGGCGTCTATGCCTACTTTACCCAGGACCTGCCCGAACCGGAGCAGATCGAGGCCGCCGAGGAGACCTTTGAGACCACCAAGATCTATGACCGCACCGGCCAGACCCTCCTCCACGAAGTGATTGACCCCCTGGGCGGCGACCGCACGTGGGTCACGCTGGACCAGATTCCAGAACACTTTTTGTGCGCCACCGTCGCCATCGAAGATCGCAACTACTGGGAGAACCCCGGCGTCAACCTGCGCGGCATCGCCCGCGCCTTCTGGGCCGACGTCCGGGGCCAGCAGATCCAGGGTGGTTCCTCGATCACTCAGCAATTGATCAAGCGGATTGTCATTGAGGAAGAATTGCGTTACGTCAGCGCGGAAGGCCCCGAGTGGAAGGACTATGAGCGCAAGATAACCGAGGTTCTGCTGGCCTATCGCATCTCACAAAAGTACAGCAAAGAGCAGATTTTGGAGTGGTATCTGAACGAGAACTTTTACGGCAACCATGCCTACGGCATCGAGGCGGCAGCCCGGGTGTACTTTGGCAAGAGCGTCGGCGACCTGACGCTGGCCGAGGCGGCCACGTTAGCCGCCATCCCCCAGTTCCCGGCCATGAACCCCTTCGACAATAAAGATAAAGCCCGCGAGCGCCAGTACATCGTGCTCGACGGGATGGTGAGCCAGGGCTGTATCACTCCCGAAGAGGCAGTCGCCGCCAAGTACGAATCCTGGAACCTGGCGCACCTGGAGGAGCGATACGACATCCTGCACCCTCACTTCTCCATCTACGTGCGCAAACAATTGGAGAATATGCCCGAAATCGGCCCCGAGGCCGTGTATCGCGGCGGGCTGCGGGTCTACACCACGCTCGACCTGGACCTGCAGGAACAGGCCCAATGCGTGGCCCGGGCCCACGTCCGCCGTCTGTCTGGCGAGGACGAGGCCACCGTCATCCAGGAGGCGATTGCCGCCGGGTGCGAGGCGGCGCAGTTCCTACCGCCGCTCCGGGCCTACGACGTGGGACGTGACCACGACGTCAGTAACGCGGCCGTCGTCGTCAATCGCCCCGCTACCGGCGAGATCCTGGCCATGGTCGGCAGCCTGGACTATTGGAACGAGGATATTGACGGCCACTTTAACGTCGCTGCGGACGGAGCGCGCCAGCCAGGGTCTTCTTTCAAGCCCTTTACCTACGTCACGCTGCTCTCACAGGGCGACAACGCCGCTCACATGTTCCTCGACGTGCGCCGCGCCTTCCAGCAGCCCGGCGGCACCCCCTACGTGCCGGAGAACTATGACCGCAAATACCACGGCCCGCAGCGGTTGCGCCTGGCACTGGCCCGCTCCTACAACATCCCCGCCGTCGCCGCGCTGCAACTGACCGGCGTGGACAACGTCATCCGCACCGCGCACAAGATGGGCATCAACACCCTCGACCGGGGGCTGGACTATTACGGTCTCAGTCTGACGTTGGGCGGCGGCGAGGTGCGCCTGCTCGATATGGTCTATGCCTTTAGCGTCTTTGCCAACGGTGGCCGGATGTACGGCGCACCCGTGTCCGAAGACCGGCTGCGCACCGGCTACCGGGAACTCGACCCGGTCGCCATCCTGCGCGTAGAAGATAGCGACGGCAACGTGCTCTACGAGTACAAGCAGCCCGAGGGGCGCGACATCCTCCCGCCCCAACTGGCCTACCTGATGAACAGCATCCTCTCTGACCGGCGGGCACGCTGGAGGGCCATGGGCCATCCCAACGCACTGGAACTCTCCAATGACCGGCCCGCCGCCGCCAAGACCGGCACCACCAACAACTTTCGCGACGCCTGGACCATCGGCTACACTCCCCAGTTGGCCGCCGGCGTGTGGGTGGGCAACTCTGACAACAGCGAGATGCGCAACCTGCCCGGCCTGCGCGGCGCCGCTCCTATCTGGCACGCGGTGATGGAGTACGCGCTGCAGGATGAGGAACCGGTTCCCTTTGTGCGGCCGGACGGATTGGTCGAGCGGGCGGTGTGTGCTGTCTCCGGCAAATTGCCCGGGCCAAACTGCCCCACCGTCAACGAACTCTTTATCCCCGGCACCGAGCCGACCGAGCACTGCCACATCCACCAGACTTTTCTCGTCAACCGTGAGACCGGCCGGCTGTGCACTGTCTACACGCCGCCGGAACTGTGCGAGGAGCATGTCTACGAGGTCTACCCGCCCGAGGCAGCCGATTGGATCGCCAGCCTGGATGAGGATCAGCGACCGGCCACGCCACCCACCGAGTATGACACCATCTACGGTCCCACGCGCAGCGACGCTGAGGTGGCCATCATCCATCCCGCGCCCTACGCCTACATCCGGTCCACTGTCCCCATCACCGGCAGCGCCAGGGGCGGCGACTTTAACTTTTACCGCGTGGTGTTCGGCCCGGGGCTGAACCCCACCGAATGGATCCAGATCGGCTCCGAGCACGGTGACCAGGTGGACCACGGCCTGCTCGAGTTCTGGGACGTGAGCGGGCTGGACGGTCTCTACAGCCTGCGTCTCAGCGTCGTGGACCACTCGATGGCGCTGCGCGAGGCGACCATCCAGGTGACCGTGGACCACATCTCCCCCACGCTCGACCTGACCTACCCGGAGGAGGGGGCCGTGTACGAATATGGCTACGACGAGTGGGTCAACGTCAACGCCGAGGTGCAGGACTATTCCATCGCGCGGGTCGAGTTCTACGTGGACGATGAACCAGAGCCATTCGTCGTGCGCACCGTCGCTCCCTTCAACGTCAACTGGACGATCGGCGGAGTAGGCACGCACACCTTCCACGTCATCGCCGTGGACGCGGCGGGCAACGTGAGCAGAAGTGATCCGGTGACGATCAGGGTCGTGCCTCGGGAGGAAGAGTAGACGGGGGAACAAGGAAACAGGTAGACAATACGATGGACAAACGCGAACTGATAAAAAGTTCTACGAATTACAGGAGCAAGGATGGGAGATCGCTTAGATCGTCTGTTTCAAGAATGGCATCGGCTGGGAGGGGCAGTGTTGCTTGCCGAGGGAAAGTGCATCGTGCCGGTCCGCTGCCCTGAAGAAGTGATTGCGGAGAGCACTGCTTACTGCCGTGAGTCAGGGCGACTGACCTGGGTGGTGCTTGATTGGCTGATCCACCATATTGAGCAGGTTGACGGACAAAAGCTGCTCCAGGAGATCAGAGAGAAGGGCAACCCCTCAGTTTTAGGTGTCTTGTGCGACGCCGCTCGTCTGCGAAAGCAGCATCCAAAGTTTGAGCAAATCATTGCAGCCTGTGCCCCCCATGCCAAGGTCGAGCCATTCTTTCACCGGGTGGCACAGAGTCCGCTGGCCTCACGGCTGGCGAGAGAGAGGGCGTTGGACACTTTTCGCAGGTGGAACTATCTGTGTAGCGAACTACGCTACTTGTAAACAGCCAGGCCGCAACTGCCCCACTGTCATCGTGAGACCGGCACTCGTACGTCCAGGGCACTGTTCCCATCACCGGCAGTGCCTGGGGGGGGAGCGTCTTTATGCATAAAAACCCATTACCACGGTTGGATAAGCATACAGAGTTAAGGGAGAAATTACTTCCATACTGCCGGTTATCTTATGGTGATACCTGGATTGATCCAGAAGGGCAGCATCGTGTAGGTTGCCTGGATGCGACGAGCGTAGACGATGTTCGTACCCTGATGAATAATCGGCTGGCTTCTCTTGCTATTCAAGACCCACCATACAATCTAGTAGCCTTCGAAATAAGAACTACATCTGAATACATTGCGTGGTGCCGAAAGTGGATTAAAAACACTTTGCCATCGTTGCAAGACAATAGCTCTTTGTATGTTTGGTTGGGAGCCGACCAGAACAACCATTTCCAACCTTTGCCAGAGTTTATGCTCATGATGCGAGAGTTTCCAGTCTCGTCTCGGAGTTTCATCACGCTCAGAAACCAGAGAGGATACGGGACTCTGAAAAACTGGATGGCGGTTAGACAAGAGTTACTGTACTACACCAAAGGTAATCCCACATTCAACGTTCAATATACCGACATCCCCAAAATCCTTCGCGGTTACTACAAAAAAGTAAGGGGAGTTGTCCAGGAAAACGTGGAGCGTAGTCGGTCCGACACTATCAGGCCCGGCAATATTTGGGTAGACATTCAACAAGTATTCTATCGTATGGAAGAGAATGTCTCTGGCTGCTACGTTCAAAAACCCCTCAAGGCGATTGAAAGAATCATAGAAGCCAGTTCAAGGCCAGGAGACCTGGTCATAGACTTTTTCGCACATTCCGGCGCCGCACTCCTGGCGGCAGCAATTCATAAGCGACAGTGTTATACGATGGACATTGATCCCGTATTCTGTGAAATAACTATACGGCGACTGGAAAGATTTCGACGGTGCGGAAAAACAGGTTGGCAGCATGGCAATCCCTTCGAGGCCGAGCGCGGTTTCGAGCCCCCTGCACAATTGAGTAATGACCGCGTGATAGCCGAACAGAGACAACCTGCATTGTTCGATTGAGGAGTACAACACTATGGAGAAATTACGCCAGGAATTGGATCGCCTTATTGACCACCTCGAAGACGCTGAAGATTTTCAAGCGCGGTTAAAAGATTTGGTTTCAATGTACCCCTTCAACGAGTACGAGTACATCATTTCCACGTTGCTTGGCCGTGGCAAGCTGACCCTGGACGGGTACACCAAATTAAGAGATGCGTACATTGACCGCAATCTCTACCTGCATATTTTTGAAATCTCTGCCCCGCGCGGCTTTGGTGATAGATGGGCTCTTGGACATCTGAAGGAGTTGGTTCCAGCCTTCAAGTACTATTCGCCAGGACAGCATCGAGGCGGCAAGGGTGAGGGACAGCTTCATCTTAACCAGGACAACATATCTGAATTTGATAGGTATGAAGTATCCTCAGTGAAGATTGAAGTGGCTGTAAGGCGAGCATACGAACGATTGAGAGAGTAGGCACGCACACCTTCCACGTCATCGC